>JBBRVU010000066.1:0-19294 GCA_038246575.1 Actinomycetes bacterium
CACCGACGGCAAAGATGGCCAGGGCCACGGGAAGCGTGTAGCGCTCCTCGGACTGGGCCACGACGAGCGGCCACAGGAACATGTTCCAGGACGTGAGGAAAGTGAGGATGCCCAGGGTGGCCATGGCCGGCTTGCACAGGGGAAGGATGATGCTTCGGAAGATGCGCCACTCTCCGGCGCCGTCGACACGTGCGGCGTGAATCAGCTCGTCGGGCAGCGACTGCATGAACTGCCGCATGAGGAACACGCCGAAGGGCCCGGCCAGGAAGGGGAAGATGAGCCCGGGCAACGTGTTGACCAGCCCCAGGTTGCTCACGAGGACGAACAGCGGGACGAACGTCACCACGCCGGGCACCATGAGGGTCCCCAGGACGAGGCCGAAGATGATCCGCTTCCCGGGAAAGTCGAGCTTCGCCAGGGCGTACCCGAGCATCGAGCAGAACAGGATGTTCCCCACGGTGATCGTGACTGCCACGACGGCGGTGTTGGTGAAGTACGTGAAGAAGTCCAACTTGGTGAACAGCGTGCGGTAGTTCTCCAGCGTCGGGTCCTGGGGGAGCCACGACGGAGGCACCGCCTTGAGCTCACGGTCGGGACGGAAGGACCCCAACAGCATCCAGAGGAAGGGCCCGACCAGCAGGACGAGCCCGCCGGTCAGGACGACGTAGACCCACGGGATCGGGTGCGGCTCCCCAACAGCGGGGCGACCGGATCGCAACCGTTGCTTCGCGGGCTGCATGTCCGCTGATGCCGCCGCTCCGACGGCGGCTGGCTCGGGTCGGGTCGATGTCGTCATGGTGGCCCCTAGTCCCGGTTTCCGAGCAGGCGAAACTGCAGGAAGGTCACGATCGCGATCACGACGAACAACACGTACGACATCGCAGCCGCGTAGTTGTAGTTGCCGAAGCCGAACTGGTTGTACGTGTAGTAGGCAACGGACAAGGTCTTGTCGAGCGGGCCTCCCTGGGTCATGACGAAGGGTTCCTCGAAGAACTGCAGGTACCCGATCATCGTCACCACACCGCCGAAGAGCAGCGTCGGTCGCAACATCGGCAGCGTGATGTACCGGAACCGGTGCCACCCACCCGCACCGTCGATCGAGGCTGCCTCGTGCATCTCCTTGGGGACGGTCTGCAGCCCCGCCAGGAGGATGACCACCAGATACCCCATGTTGCGCCACGCGGACATCACGATGAGCGAGGGCATCGCCCACGTCTCGCTGCGCAGCCAGGAGGGACCCTCGACCCCGACGTACCCCAGCAGTGTGTTGACGATGCCGCTGTCCGGCTGGAGCAGGAACCGCCAGACGACGGCGACCGCGACGATGCTCGTCACGACGGGGAGGTAGTAGCCGACCCGGAACACGGTGGTGAACCGGGTGATGCCCGAGTTGAGCCCGACGGCAACCACCAGGGCGAGCCCCATGGTCAACGGCACCCCGACCACGACGAAGTAGGCCGTGTTGAAAGCCGCTTGGTGAAACGTCTGGTCGGACAGGAGATCGGTGTAGTTCTTCAGGCCGACTGGATTCACCGACAGCGGGCTGCGCACGTCGCGCGACTTCAGGTCGGTGAAGCTCATCAGGAACGACGCCAGCACCGGCCCCACCGTGAAGACGGAGAAGAGGGCGAGGAACGGCAGGGCGAACAAGTACCCAGCGCGCACCTCCCGCCGCCGCCCCCGGTCGGGGCGTCGGCGGGTCGCAGGAGACGTCGTGCCAGTCCCTGCAGTCACTGTGGCCATGTCAGTTGCCGAAGCCGATGCTGTTGGCCTGCTCCTCGGCCCGGGCGAGTGCAGCCGCCGAGTCGCTCTTGCCCAGCGACACCTGCTCGATGGCGTCGTCGAGCGGCGCCGCGACCTCCTCCCAGGTCGCGATCGCGGGCGCAGACTTCGCGTCCTTCAGCTGGTCACCGAAGGCCTTCAGCAGCGGGTCGCTGGCGAGCGTCCCGGACTCCCAGGTGCTCTGGACAGCCGGCAGGCTGCCGACGAGGTCGTAGAGCTGTTGTTGCTGGGGCTCCTGGGTCAGATAGTCCACGAACTTCCATGCGGTGTCCCGGTTCTCGGAGTCCTTGAAGACGACCAGGTCGCCTCCACCGGTGAACGAGGTGCCCGAGGACTCCTTCGGCATGCCCGCGACAGCCCACTTCTTCTCGAAGCCGGCACCGCCCTGGTCACGCAGGATGCCCATGTGCCAGGGTCCGGACACGAAGGCGCCGATGTCGCCGTTGATGAAGCCGGTCTCCAGCGCCCCCTGGGCGAGGTCGGTCGGTGAGATCTTCTCGGTGAAGAATGAGCCGTAGTAGTCCAGCGCCTTCTGCATCGGCTCGGTGTCGAAGGTGAACTTGTCGCCGTCGACGAGCTCGGCACCGTCCTGCCACGCGAAGGGCATGTAGGTCTGCCACGAGCCCTGCCCACCCGGCTGCAGCGAGATCCCCCACTTGGCGCCGGCCTTGTCCTGCATGCCCGTGGCGAACGCCTTCAGGTCGTCCTGGTTCCAGTCGGCCGTCGGCGTGACGCCGGCCTTGTCCGCCAGGTCCTTGCGGTAGTAGATCTGCCGGGTCTCGGTGTACCAGGGGGCGCCGAAGGACGTGCCGTCGACGTCCGTGGTGCTCCACGAGCCCTCGAAGAACCGGCTCGAGTCGATGAGGTCGGTGGGTGTCGGGTCCAGCGCTCCCGTGGCGGCGAACTCCGGCAGCCAGGTGGTGCCGACCAGGCTCACATCGGGCGTCTGACCGCCGGCGATGGCGGTCGCGATCTTGTCGTGAGCCGCGTCGAACGGGATGACGGTGACCTTGACCTTTGCGCCGGGGTTGTCCTTCTCGAAGCCGGCCGCGATCTCGCCCATCTTGTCGCCCTCAGCGCCGAGGGCCCAGACGGTGATGTCACCCGTCGCCTTGCCACTGTCGACCTTCTTGGCGGATGTGTCGCCGCCACTTGCAGCGGTGTCGCTTCGGCCACAGCCGGTCAACGCGACGGCAACGAGCACAGCCATTGCGGCCGCGGTGCGCAAGCGCGCCCTAGGTGAAGTTCTCATCGATCCCGGTCCTCCTCAGAGTGGTGCCCACAACTGGCACGTTGCACGAGCTGCGCGGGCAGCACCTCGTGCCGTGGTTCGTTTCTGTCTCCGCCAAGTCGCTCGTGCAGCCGCCGCGCCGCCTTGGCCCCGAGGTCGCGCATCGGCTGGCGGACCGTGGTCAGTCCGGGGCGGGAGTGCCGCGCGGCCATGACGTCGTCCCAGCCGGTGATCGCCAGGTCGTCGGGGATGCGCAGCCCGAGGTGCTCGGCCGCGAGGGTCGCGCCGAGCGCGATCTCGTCGTTGGCGCAGATGAGGGCCCGGGGTGGCCGGCCGCGGAGCAGCCGATCGGCAGCAGCCCGGCCGTCGTCCTCGCTGAATGCGCACGCGATCGACGACTCCGGGGCGGGAACCCCGGCATCGGCCAGAGCCCGGGTGAAACCCTGCCACCGTTGGTGGGTGTCACTCGATGCCTCGGCGTCGCCGAGGAACTCGAAAGCGCTGTAGCCGTGGTCGCGTGCCAGGTGGGTGGTCAGGGCGTAGGCCCCGTCCTCGTTCTCGACGCGGAGGGAGTCAGCGCCGTCCACCGGGTCGCGGGCCAGGACCACCAGGGGCAGGCCCCGGCTCACCAGCTCGCGGAGCACGTCGTCGCCGACGGTCCGGCCCAGCACGACCATGCAGTCGACGCGGGTGGCGAGATCGAGAACCATCTCACGGGCCGCCTCGCGCCCGTGCGTCGAGAGGATCAGCACCCCGCGGCCCGCCTCGGCCGCGACCTCCTCGTAGGCCAGCACCACCTCGGCGTAGTAGGGGCCGGAGAGGTCGGGAAAGACGATGCCGTTGGCCGCATGGCTGCCCAGCGCGAGCGAGCGGGCCGACCGGCTGGGCATGTACTGCATGGCGTCGACCGCCGCGAGCACGCGGTCCCGCGTGGCGGGCGTGACAGCAACGGTGCCGCGCAGCACCCGGGAGACCGTGGCGATGGAGACACCGGCCTCGCGGGCGACCTGGTAGATCGTCGCGTCCTTCGCCGGGCGAACCGGCTGCAACGACTCTGTAAGCGCTTTCACGGCGCCCACCGTGGACCCGCGTCGTCCAGTTTGTCAAGGGTTTCAGTGGTCTGACCGTCAGGTCGTGCTCATCCCTGGGATTGACGGCTGGCAGGCAGGTGGCTCACAGGCTGCTCACAGGAATCGGACGCAGGCTCCCTGTCATGACTCAGCAGACCGGGCTACCGGAGTACCCATCGACGCAGGACGGCTCGTGGCCGGACACGACGCCGACCGAACCCCAGGGCTACCGCGCGTCGGACCCGTGGTCGAGCGAGCCGACCGAGTCCCACGACGAGCCGCCGGCCCCTCCGGCCCCGCCTGCTCCCCCGGCCGCCGAGCGACCCCGGCGCGGCGTCACGCTGCTCGTGGCCGTCGCCCTCGCCGCCGGGCTCGTCGGTGGTGGCGCGGGCGCTGTGCTCACCAACGCGCTGGACGACAACGCCACGAGCACCCCGTCGTCGTCGACCGCGCTCGGGCGCGCCACGGGTTCGACCACCAGCTCAGGATCGTCCTCCGGTCAGTCGATCGAGGCGGTCGCCGGTGCCGTGCTCCCCAGTGTCGTGTCGATCCAGGTGACGACGGCCAACGGTGGCGGCGAGGGCAGCGGCGTGATCCTCAGCGCCGACGGGACGATCCTCACCAACAACCACGTCGTGGCCGACGCCGCGTCTGGTGGCAGTCTCGAGGTCGCCTTCAACGACGGCTCCACCGCCAAGGCCACCATCGTCGGCCGGGACCCCGTCACCGACCTGGCCGTCATCAAGGCTGTCGGGGTCAGTGGGCTCACCCCCGCCACGCTCGGCAGGTCGGCCGACCTCCAGCCCGGCGAGACGGTCATCGCGATCGGCTCCCCCCTCGGCCTGCAGGGCACCGTCACCAGCGGCATCGTCAGTGCGCTGGACCGCCCGGTCCGCACCGGTGGCGCCGGCTCCGCGGAGTCGGCCAGCACCGTGATCGACGCCTTGCAGACCGACGCGGCGATCAACCCGGGGAACTCCGGAGGGCCGCTGGTCAACCTCGACGGGCAGGTCGTCGGCATCAACAGCGCCATCGCCACCCTCGGCGGCAGCGCGAGCGGGCAGTCCGGCTCGATCGGGCTCGGCTTCTCCATCCCGATCGACCAGGCACGCAACATCGCGACCCAGCTCGTCGACACCGGCACCGCGAAGCACGCGCTGCTCGGGGTCAGCGTCCAGGACGCGTCGACCGGAGCCGGCATCGGCACCGTCAGCCCCGGCGGCGCAGCGGCGAAGGCCGGGCTCCAGAACGGTGACGTCGTCCTCAAGGTCGACGGCCGACCGGTGGATGGGGCCGACTCCCTGATCGCGGCCATCCGCTCCCACCAGCCCGGTGACTCGGTCACCCTGGACTACCAGCGCGGCGGGAAGGACTCGACGGTCCCCGTCACGCTCGGCAGCGACGGCTGACGCCCACCCGGGCAGCACAAGGCCCCTCGACCTCATGCGTCGAGGGGCCTTGTGCTGTGTCTACCCGACCCGCGACCCCCCGTTGTGGTCCGACACGCCACGGCCCGGGTGGGAGGATGGCGCGGTGATGGATCCCCGCGACCTCTACCGGATGCACAAGTCGTACGAGCCCACCTCACCGCTGCCGGCCGATGGTGGGACGGGGTCAACCGGCGAGGACCAGACGGCGCCCGGCCCCGTGCTCCTGCAGGTCCTCACCGGCTTCGTCGATGCCGGCCAGGCGGGGGCGCAGGCTCGTGACCACCTGCTCGCCACCATGACCCACCGCCCCGTCGCCGTCTTCGACGTCGACCTGCTCCTCGACTACCGCTCGCGACGGCCCCCGATGATCTTCGTCGGTGATCACTGGGAGAGCTACGAGGACCCGCGCCTGGTCCTGCACGAGCTGACCGACCCCGCCGGCACCCGCTTCCTCCTCCTCGAGGGGGCGGAGCCGGACATCGCCTGGGAGCGGTTCATCACCGCCGTCACCGCGCTGATCGAGTCCCTCGGTGTGCGCCTGACCATCGGGATCCATGGCATCCCGATGGGGGTGCCCCACACCCGGCCCACGGCCGTGACCGCGCACGGGAACCGGCCCGAGCTGGTGGCTGGCCGCGACACCTGGGTGGGCACCGTCCAGGTCCCTGGCAGCATCACCAACCTGCTCGAGCTGCGACTCGGCCAGTCCGGCCACGACGCCATGGGATTCGCCGTCCACGTGCCGCACTACCTGTCGCAGTCCGACTACCCCGACGCGGCCGCAGTGCTGCTGGAGAACGTCGCCGCCGTCACCGACCTGACGCTGCCGACCGCGGCGCTGCGCAGTGCCGCGGAGCGCAACCGCACCGAGCTGGACGAGCAGGTTGCCGAGTCCAGCGAGGTCGCCGCCGTGGTCAACGCGCTGGAAGAGCAGTACGACGAGTACGTCGCCTCGCGCGGCGGCGATGCCCCCGGCGACGACCAGGGCCTGCTGGCCGGCCGGGCGGGCTTCCCCACCCCGGACGAGCTCGCCGCCGAGCTGGAGCGGTTCCTCGCCGACCACGGCAAGGGCGGCGACGACCCCCAGACCTAGCCCCCCCGGCCCCACCCCCACCCCCACTCCCACCCCCGGCCCCACGTTTTCCATGATCGGAGATGGAACGCGGACTAGAGACCGCGCTTCATCTCCGATCATGGAAAAAGCGGGCGGGCTTTTGCGCGAGAGGGCGAGAGGGCGGCAGGCGTGGCTGCGTGGCTGCGGGGCCGGACGCTTGCTGGTGAGAGGGACGCCGGGCTGGGAGCACCTCACGGCGCAGGGCCGCTCGAGGCGGCTTCACATGGGACCCGGGGCTACCGCAGCCCGGCGCCCTCACCGACCCCCGAAGGAGCCGCATCAAGTGTGACAAGCCGGCGCGGCATTGTCACGTCCGGCACCCCTGTGACTCCGGCGGCGTGCTGAGCAGCTGCTCGACGAAGCCCCGGGCTCAGACCAGGTCGTGGGTCCGCCAGAGCGCGGCGGCTGCCTCCAGGTCCTCCGCGGTGTCGCGCAGCGCGGCCGAGGACCGGGTCAGCGAGGCGGCGCCGAGCGGGTCGTGGTCCTCGACGTCGTCGGCCCGGCGAGCCCGGCCGGCGACGACGACTCGGCAGAAAGCACCGGCCCGTTCCAGGGCCACGGCAAGGTCTCCGGCGAACACGCCGTGCAGCACGTCGTCGACGAGCACCCGCAGTGCCTCGGGGGTCGGCGGATCAGCGGCCCCGGCAACTGCGTTCGGCACGGGAGCGGCGAGCTGCCCGGCGCGGAAGTCGGTCGAGGCCTCGACGGCGCCGAGGCGCACCCACTCGCGCAGCGCGTACAGCCGCCAGAGCGCGCCGGGCAGGGACCGTGCCGGGCGCTGCGCCCACATCTCCGCAACCGTGTCGAGACCGACCTCGTCCACGAGCGCGACCAGCTTGGCCTTCATCTGCGGGTCGTGGGACGACCGTCCCGACTCCACGAGCAGGCTGGCCGTGGCGTGGGCCGCCTCGGCCAGCTCGGCCGGATCGGGCCCGCCGCCGAGGGAGTCCATCGCGACCTTGCCCAGCAGGGCGGGGCGCCGCGGCGGTCGAGGGTCTGACACCCCCCGATCCTGCCACCGGAACGAAGCGATCCCGGGTCAGGTCCACCGGCACGATGCGATCTCGGGTCAGGTCCACCGGCCGGATCTCGTGTCAGGACCACCCGGCGTGACACCATCGACGGGCACGGGGCCCGGACATCGGGAGGTTGTGCGCCGTGAGCGATGAGCGCCCCACCGACCTCCCCGAGCAAGGCACGAGCGTTTCCGGGCGACGATGGTTGGAGCCGATCCCCGAGAGCGCACGGATCGCCCGCCGCGCGGTGGTGGAGGCGCTCCAGCGCGCCGGGCGGGAGGACCTCACCGAGACGGCGAGCCTGCTGGTCAGCGAGCTGGTCACCAACGCCATCGTGCATGCGAGGACGCCCTTCGAGCTGGGCATCCGGGCCGGCCCGGACGGGGTGCACGTGAGCGTCCGTGACGGCAGCGGCGTGCTCCCGCAACCGCGCCACTACGGGCGCGCGGCTACGACGGGTCGTGGCATGTCGCTGGTCGACCGGATGTCCGATCGGCACGGCACCGAACCTGACGGCCCGGCCGGCAAGACGGTCTGGTTCGAGCTCGGCGCCGGTCCGGCCGGTGGCGCACCCGACGACGGCGCACCGCCCTCCCCGGACACCACCACCGACGCGTCGACCACGCAGCCGATGCTGTCCGTCCGACTCGATGCGCTGCCTGTCGCACTCGCCCTTGCCTGGCAGCAGCACGCCGACGCACTGCTGCGGGAGTACCTGCTCTCGCGGTGGGACGACAGGCTCCCGGCGGCCAGACTCTCGGTCGACGAGGGATCGGCGCACGACGCGTTCGCGGCAGTCGCGGCGGCGCTGGCAGCCCTGGCGGCCGACCCGACCCGCCCGGCGACCGCGAACGCCGTGCTGGTCCTGCGACGCGACAGCATCGAGTCCTTCGACGCCCTGGGGCGACTCCTGGACCACGTGGTCGAGATCGCCGAGAGCGGCCTGCTGCTCGCGCCCCCGACCCAGCCCGAGATCCGACGCTTCCGGCACTGGCTGATCGAGGAGGTACGTCGGCAGGCCGGTGGCCAGCTCCCCGGGACCTGGCCGGGTCTGCCGGCCGACCTCGAGGCCGCGCCGACACCCCCGCCCGCATGGGACGACGCGGAGGTCCGGACCGCGACCGCCGCGGTTCTGGCCGCCGACGACCTCAACCGGATCGTGGCGGCAAGCCAGGCTGCGCTGGACCTGCTCGGCTGGGATGACGATCTGATCGGGCGGCGGCTCGTCACGGTCATCCCGAAGCGGCTGCGCGAGGCGCACATCGCCGCCTTCACCCTCACGCTTCTCACCGGCGAGGAACACATCACCGGTCGCGAGGTGACGGTTCCGGCCCGCCGGCGCGACGGCTCCGAGGTCGACATCGTGCTGCTCGTCCAGCGCACGGTGGTGCCGGAGGGCCGGGCCATCTTCGTGGCCACCCTGCGTCCGGCCTGACCACCTCGCTACGGTCGTGCCCCGTGCTGATGATGCCCCCCGCGGCGGCCGCCGCCGTCCTCGCCGCCGTGGTGGCAGCACCGATGTCACCGAGCGCAGCGCCCACGGCGTCGCCGTACGCCGGGAAGGACCCGGCTGGTTGGGGAAACCATCGGCTGGCCGCGCAGCTCACGTTCTCGTGCGTGGACATGACCGACCTGCGCTCCGCCCGGCGGCAGTCCCGTGCCGGGATCGGCGGCATCGCCCTGCTGGGCAACCGGCCACCGCAGGACCTGCGTCGCGAGCTGCGGCGAGTTCGCGATGCGGCGGGCACCCGCGTCCTTCCCGTGATCGCCAGCGACGAGGAGGGCGGCCGGGTCCAGCGGTTGCGGACCGCGATCTTTCCATTGCCGTCGGCCCGCACGATGGGTGCGTGGTCGCCGCAGAAGCTCCGCCGGACGGCGCGTCGCTACGCGACGCAGATGCGCCAGCTCGGCGTACGGATGGACCTGGCACCGGTCGCGGACCTGGCCGTGCCGGGCTCCTACATCAACGGTCTGGGCAGAGCCTTCGCCGCCGACCCGGGACGCGTCGCGCGGCGCAGCCGGGCCTGGCGGCTCGGGATGCACGACGCCGGCGTGGTCACCGTGATCAAGCACTGGCCCGGACACGGCAGCGCCCGCAACTCCCACCTCGGGCCGGCCCGGGTGGCGTCCCTGTCCCAGCTGGAGCGGGCCGACCTGATCCCCTTCGAGCGCGAGCTTGCGGCCGGTGCCCCGGTCGTCATGGTCGGCCACCTGCTCTCCCGCGGGCTGACCCGTGACGGCGTGCCGACCAGCGAGTCCCGGCGGGCACTGCGCTACCTGCGGAGCTCGGCTGGTCCCGACACCGTGATCCTCACCGACTCGCTGGCGATGGCCGCAGCGAGCTCGGCGCTGGGGATCTCGCCGGCCCGGGCCGCGGTGCGGTCGCTGCGCGCCGGCGCCGACTGGGCCATGGCCTGCGACGCAGCACCCCTGCGCGCGGTGGCCGCGATCCGGCGCGCGCTGGACGACGGTCGGATCGACCGGGCGGCGGCCGTGGACTCGGCCCGTCGGATCCTGGCGCTCAAGGCGCAGTGGGGGCTGGCGCCACGCGACAGGCGCTGACCATCACGTCGGCGGCGACGGGAAGTCGAGCTCGAACCAGACGATCTTTCCGTCGCCGTGCGGGGCGGTCCCCCACCGGTCGCTGAGGGCGTCCATCAACGGCACGCCGCGGCCGAACTCGTCCATCGGGTCCCCGCCACTCACCACCGGACCGCGCGACGTCTGGTCGGACACCTCGACCCGCAAGCGGTCCGGGTAGAGCCACAGCTCGAGCATCACCTCGCCGTCGGTGTGCCTCAGCGCGTTGGTGACCACCTCCGAGACGAGCAGGACGCAGGTGTCCCGCAACGCGGTCTCGGCGGGCGCACCGAGGAAACCGGCGATGAAGTCGCGGGCCGCCCGAGCCGCGCGAGGGTCGGCCCGGTCCACCCAGGTGCGGGCGTGCCCGGGCCGGGCTTCGGCGGGCAGCCCGTCGTGGCGGACGACCAGCACGGCGATGTCGTCGGAACGAGTGGTCGTCGCCTGGGCGCCGGCGACGAGAGCTTCCGCGAGGTTGTCGAGGTCACCGACGTCCCCGGCGCCGAGCTGGCGGGTCACCTCCGCGACGCCGTCGTCGTAGCTGCGTCGGGAGTCCTCGATCAAGCCGTCGGTGAAGAGCACGACCACCTCGCCGAGGCCCAGCCCCACCGTTGCGGTGCGGTACTCCTCCTGCGGCGCGACCCCGAGCGGCGGCCCCACCGGGGCGACCAGCTGGGAGACGCTGCCGTCGACGGCACGCACCAGCGGAGCCGGGTGCCCGGCGAGAACGAGCTCGGCGCGACCGGTGACGAGATCGAGCGCCAGGTAGCAGCAGGTCGCGAACAAGGACGGGTCCAGGTCGCTCATCAGCCGGTTGGTCCGCGACAGCACAGCAGCCGGCTCATGGCCCTCGGCGGCGTACGCCCGAAGGGCGTTGCGCAGCTGACCCATCACTGCCGCCGCTTTCATGTTGTGCCCCTGGACATCCCCGATGACCAGCCCGATCCGCTGGCCAGGCAGCTCGAGCAGGTCGTACCAGTCCCCTCCGACGCCCATGCCGTCAGTCGCTGGGAGGTAGTGAGCGCGGGCGGCGATGCCGGTCGGTTGCGGCAGCTCGCGGGGCAGCAGGTGCGACTGCAGCTCGGCGGCGAGAGTGCGCTCGGAGTCACGCAACCGCGCCCGGGCCAGAGTCTGGGCGACCAACCCGCTGACGCTGACCAGCAGCGAACGCTCCTCGTCGGTGAACTCGTGCGACCGGTCGAAGCTCACCGTCAGGCTGCCGATCGCGCGGCCGGACACCGTCAGCGGGAGGAACGCCCACGCGTACTTGCGGGTGTTCTCGACGAGCTCCTCCAAACCAGGGAAGCGTTCGAGATAGGCCCCACGGGTGGACAGGAACAACGGCTCGCGAGAGCGCAGCACCGCAGAGATCGGCGTCGGCGCATCAAGGTCGAGGACCTCGAGCATCTCGACCACCGGGTCGTCGTAGCCGAAGTGGCCGGCGAGCCGGAGACGACCCGACTCGAGAAGGGAGACCAGCATCCCCACGGCGCCGAAGGCCGGCAGCACCATCGTGGCCACGGCGTCAGTCACATCCTGCAGCGAGTCTGCCTCGGCCAGTGCAGCCGTGTAGGCGAGCACGCGGCGAGCCTGCTCCGGGCGGCTCACCTCGTCGGCAAGGCGCAGCGCCGTCGAGTCGCGCACGATCCCGACCATCCGCTCGGCGGAGCCGTCGTCGCCGGTCAGGACCCGGCCGTACGCGTGCAGCCACCGGACCACGCCGTCGGGTCCGCGCACCCGGAGCTCGGCGGCGTACTCCCCGCACACCCGCACCGCCGCCTCCACCGCGCGCTCCACGGACGGCACGTCGTCGGGCAGCACCATGGACCAGAAGGTCTCGATGCTGGCGTCGAAGGTGTCGGGATCCACTCCGACCAGGCCGCACAACCGGTCGTCCCACTGCAGCAAGCCGGTCCGGAACTCCCAGTCGAAGATGCCGATCCGCGCCTCGGCCATCGTCGCCTCGAGTCGATGGGCCCGGCTCTCGTCATCGGCGCCAGGCAGGCGACGGACCGGCTCGGTCACCGCGCTCACCCTCCCGACATCCACCTGCAGAGCACCCCAGCTGCGGCGGGACGGCCACTGGCTGGACCAGCCCGCAGTCTGACATGGGCCGGTCTGACACGCTGGAGCCATGAGTGAGCACCCCCGCGCCGGGCAGCCCGCGCAACCTCAGGACCTGGTCGACGTCGCGCGCCTCGTCACCGCGTACTTCACCGACACCCCCGACCCCGATGTCGTCGAGCAGCGCGTCGCCTTCGGCACCTCCGGGCACCGCGGCTCGTCCCTGGACCGTGCCTTCAACGAGGCGCACATCCTGGCGACGACGCAGGCGATCTGCGAGCATCGAGTCGCTGCCGGCATCACCGGGCCGCTGTTCCTCGGCCGGGACACCCACGCACTGTCCGACCCCGCGTGGACCACGGCCCTCGAGGTGCTGGCCGCCCATGAGGTGACCGTGCTGGTGGACAGCGCGGACCGGTACACGCCCACCCCGTCGCTGTCCCGGGCCATCCTGCGGCACAACGCGGTCCCGTCGGCGCCGCGCGCGGACGGCATCGTGATCACCCCGTCGCACAACCCGCCGCGCGACGGCGGCTTCAAGTACAACCCGCCCGACGGCGGACCGGCCGGGAGCGACATCACCTCGGCGGTGCAGGACCGCGCCAACGAGATCCTGCGATCGGGCCTGCGCGACGTCCGCCGGGTGCCGATCGAGCGGGCGTTGGCGGCGGACACGACCGAGCGCTTCGACTTCATGGGCAGCTACGTCGACGAGCTGCCATCAGTGCTCGACCTCGAGGCGATCCGACGCGCCGGTGTGCGGATCGGTGCCGACCCGCTCGGTGGCGCCAGCGTCGACTACTGGGGCGAGATAGCCGAGCGCCACTCGCTCGATCTCACCGTGGTCAACCCCGAGGTCGACCCGACGTGGCGGTTCATGACGCTGGACTGGGACGGCAAGATCCGGATGGACTGCTCGTCGCCGCACGCCATGGCTTCCCTGGTGTCGACGGTGGCAGGTGGTCAGGCGCCGTATGACATCGCGACCGGCAACGACGCCGACGCCGACCGCCACGGCATCGTGACGCCGGACGGAGGGCTGCTCAACCCCAACCACTTCCTCGCCGTCGCCATCGACTACCTCTACTCCCACCGCAGCGCCTGGTCACCGGATGCCGCCGTCGGCAAGACGCTGGTCAGCTCGAGCATCATCGACCGGGTCGTCGACGCCCTCGGTCGGCGACTCGTCGAGGTGCCGGTCGGGTTCAAGTGGTTCGTGCCCGGACTGCTCGACGGCTCGGTGGCCTTCGGCGGTGAGGAGTCAGCGGGCGCCTCGTTCCTGCGCCACGACGGCTCGGTCTGGACGACCGACAAGGACGGGATCCTGTTGGCTCTGCTGGGATCGGAGATTCTTGCCGTCACGGGTCGGTCGCCGTCGCGGTGCTACCAGGGACTGACGGACCGGTTCGGCTCCCCCGCCTACGCCCGGGTGGACGCGCCGGCCACCCGCGACCAGAAGGCAGCGCTGGCCAGGCTGTCGCCCTCGCAGGTCACCGCCACCGAGCTCGCCGGGGAGCCGATCACCGCGACCCTCACCGAGGCGCCTGGCAACGGAGCGGCCCTGGGCGGGCTGAAGGTGGTCACCGGCTCCGCCTGGTTCGCCGCCCGACCCTCCGGCACGGAGGACGTCTACAAGATCTACGCCGAGAGCTTCCGCGGGCCCGAGCACCTCGCCCAGGTGCAGGAAGCGGCGCGCGAGCTGGTCACCGCCGCCCTGGACGGCTGAGCATGCAGCTACGGGTGATGACCGAGCCCCAGCAGGGCGCGACCTACGACGACCTGTTGCGGGTGGCCAGCGAGTCCGAGCGACTCGGCTTCGACGCGTTCTTCCGCTCCGACCACTTCCAGCGCATCGGGACCGGCGACCCGGGGTCCGGCTCGACCGACGCCTGGGTGACGTTGGCCGGGCTCGCGCGGGACACCACCACCATCCGGCTGGGGACCATGGTGTCCTCGGCGACCTTCCGGCGCCCGGGACCGCTCGCGATCGCGGTAGCCACCGTGGACGCGATGAGCGGCGGACGGATCGAGCTCAGCATCGGCAGCGGCTGGTACGAGGCCGAGCACCGGTCCTACGGCATCCCGTTCCCACCGGTCGGCGAGCGCTTCGACCTGCTCGAGGAGTCCCTCGAGGCCATCACCGGCCTGTGGCAGACGCCGGTCGGCGAGACGTACACTTTCACCGGCCGGACGGTGTCCCTCGAGGACAGCCCGGCCCTGCCCAAGCCGGTGCAACGACCCCATCCCCCGGTCATCATCGGCGGCACCGGCAAACGGCGGACCCCCGCGCTGGCGGCGCGGTTCGCCGCGGAGTACAACGTCCCGTTCGCCGAGCCCGATGTCATCGCCACCTGCCTGGACCGGGCGCGGGCGGCGTGCGCCGACTCCGGCCGCGACCCGGACACGCTGGTCCTTTCCGTCGCCCAGTCACTCGCGATCGGCGAGGACGAGGCGGCCGTACGCCGGCGCGCCGAGACGTTCGGCAGCACCGCAGCCGACCTGCGGCGAGGCGGCCTGGCCGGCTCGCCCGAGGAGGTGCTCGACAAGCTGGGTCGGCTCGCTGGTCTCGGGGTCAGCCGGGTGTACCTGCAGGTCCTCGACCTGGCCGACCTGGACGCGCTGGGACTCGTGGCCGACCGGGTGCTCGGTCGGCTCGAGGTCGACTGAGCCCTGCGGTCAGGAGGCGGTTGCGGCCGCGGGTCGCTGCAGGAGGGCGCGTCGGTGTGAGACCCAGTGCTCGTGCCAGGCGGTGAAGCTGGCCGGGGGCATCGGCCGGGCCACCAGGTAGCCCTGCACCAGGTGGCAGCCCATGTCCGCGAGCTGCCGCCAGGCGAGCTCGGTCTCGACGCCCTCGGCGACCACGTCGAGAGCGAGGTTGCGACCCAGGTCCACGATGGACCGCACGATCATCAGGTCTTCGATCTCGTTGCTCATGTCGTGCACGAAGCTCTTGTCGATCTTGAGCTCCTGGACCGGGAGCCGCCGGAGGCTGGACAGCGACGAGTACCCGATGCCGAAGTCGTCGATGGCCAGGCGCACCCCGAGGGCACGCAGCCGGTTGAGGGACTCGATGGCGAGCTCAGGATCACTCATCACCGTGCTCTCGGTGATCTCCAGGGTCAGCAGGTGCGCCGGAACGCCGCGCTCCGTCAGCAGCGCGCCGACCTCGTCGGACAGGTCGTCGTCGGCGAGTGAGCGGGCTGAGAGGTTGACCGCCACCCCGACCGTGAGCCCCGCGGCCTGCCAGTCGGCGCATGCGGTGAGGGCGTGGTCGAGCACCTGAAGGGTCAAGGCCCGCATCAGGCCCGCACGCTCGGCCAGGGGGATGAACTCGTCCGGCGCCAGGATGCCGAGGGTGGGGTGGTTCCAGCGGGCCAGGACCTCGACGGAGCCGATGGCACCGGACACCATGTCGGCCTTGGGCTGGACATGGACCGAGATGTCGCGGGTCTCGAGTGCGGACCGCAGATCCATGACCAGCGCCAGCCGGGCGGGGCTGGAGGTGTCCAGGCCCGCGTCGTAGAGCCGGACCCCACCGCCCGCGGCCTTCGCGGAGTACATCGCGACGTCGGCGCGCTTGAGAATGCTGCTGACGTCCTTCGCGTGCTCGGGTGCGAGGGCGACCCCGAGGGACGCGCCGACCTGGACGGGAATGCCCTCGAGGTCGGTGGGGTGCTGCAGGGCGACCAGCACCTCCTCCGCGATACGACGGGCGTACGCGCTGTCGGCGCACTCCGTCACCAGGAGGGCGAACTCGTCCCCGCCGAGGCGAGCAACGGTCGTGTCGGCGCCGATCGTCTCCGAGGTCCGGGCCGCGAGGGCCTTCAACAGCTCGTCACCGTGCTGGTGACCGAGGGTGTCGTTCACCTCCTTGAAGCCGTCCAGGTCCATGATCATGACAGCGGCCCCGACGCTGAGGCCGAGCCGGACCCGCTCCAGCTCGGCGGCGACACGGCGCTGGAGGAGCACCCGGTTGGGCAGCCCGGTGAGCGCGTCGTGCAGGGACTCGTGGCGGAGCTGGTCGATGAGCCGGCTGTTCTGCAACGCGATCCCCGCGTGGTTGGCCACGGTCTCGAGCAGGCGCATGTCGCTGGTGTCGAAGCTGCGGACGTCGCCGAGCCGGTCCGCGACTGCGAGGGTGCCGATGACACCGGCGTCGCCGCGCAGCGGGACGACGATCGCCTCCCGCCACCGCCGAGCGCCGAGCAGGGTTCGGGACCGGGCGTCGCGGGTGCTCTTGGCCATCAGCTGGGGTTCGAGATCCTGACCCGGGAGCGGCAGGATCCGCGAGCTCTCCTTGTCCACGACCACGTTCTCGCGGACGAAGCGGCCACTGGGGCTCAGTGAGACTCGCACCGCGCTCTCGTCGTCGCCGAAGAACGTGATCTCGGCGTGCTCGCTGCGCAGCAGCTCCTTCGCCTGCGCCAGGACGCTGCCCAGCGTCTCGTCGATCTCGGGCGTGCTCGCCACCGCCTGGCTGAAGCGGTAGAGCCGCTCCAGGCTGAGGTGCCGCTCGGACAGCCGCGAGTATGCGCGGTAGCCGATGACCAGGAAGAGTCCGGCGCCGGCCGCCGGAACGACGCTGATGGGCGACGCCGAGTACGCGTAGACCAGCACCAGCGCGACCGTGCCGACACCCATCGCCAGACCGAGATAGATCGCGATCTGGGAGAGCAGGTTGCGCATGTCCAGCGCGCCCTCGTGCAGCCCGATGACGAGCTGGGTGGTCGCCGCGTCGAGCAGCGCCGCTGCCCCGACTGCGACGTAGGCGGCGAGGATCCAGTGCCAACCGAGCTCGGCTCCGGTGCCACGGACCAGGTCGAAGATGAAGACCACGAGGACACCGTCGGCCAGCTTCAGCGCGACGTTGTAGGCCAGCTTGAGACCACGCTGATGGCGGTGCAGGACATACGCGAGGCTGGCACCGACGACGAGCCCGATGACGAGCGCGTCGGCGCGCAGATAGGTCAGCCCGAGGACGATCGGGATCTCACTCAGTGCAAGGGTCTGGGCCTCGCGGTTGACCTGCACGTGCAGGACGAAGACCTCGACGACGAGCGTCATCGCCACGATCCACGCCACGGAGAGCCACCAGGCTGGTGACGCGGGCCCGAGCCGCAGGCCTCCGCTCAGGGCGAGCAGGACGGACCCACTGAGCAGGATCGCCACAACGCCCGCGACGGCCCACCACTGCCGTGGCCTGCGGGCACGTCGACGAGCGGCACGCAGCGGCCGTTGCGACATGGATGTCCTCCCTACCTGCTGACATATCGACGGCCGGGGAGAAATGTTGAGCCTCCCCGGCCGTTGATCGAGTCGAAATGCGGGTGGGGTCAGTCCCAGCTCCCGGTGGCCGAGGACGAACCCGCCCAGGACGAACCTGCCCACGAGGACCCGGCCCACGACGAGCCCGCCCACGACGAGCCCGCCCAGGAGGAGCCGGTCCAGACACCGGTGGCCCACGACGAGCCCGCCCACGACGAGCCCGCCCACGACGAGCCCGCCCACGACGAGCCCGCCCACGACGAGCCCGCCCAGGAGGAACCGGCCCAGGAGGAGCCGTTCCAGACGCCGCCGTCCCAGGCTTCGCCGGCCGCCTGGCGGGCCCGGGTCCGGGCGTTGTAGGGCTGGCCGAAGATGTCGATCTCGCCGGCCAGCGGCACGCCGTTGGCGACGAGGCGGTTGGTCCCGCGAGCGGCGTCCAGGGAACCGCTCCCGTCGGAGCGGGGGAAGGTCTGCTGGGTGGCCGGGGCCGGGGCAGCGGCGGCGGCCTGGACGTCGATGAGGCCGCTGCCCTGGGCCTGGCGGTTGGCCGCGGGCAGGGTGCGGGCGGTGCCGGTCAGCAGCGCCTTGACCTGGTCGGGCGTCAGCTCGGGGCGCTGCTGGAGCAGCAGCGCGGCGGCGCCGGAGACGACCGCGGCCGCCTGGGAGGTACCGCTGCCCCGGAAGAAGCGGTCGTCGATGATGCCGGTCGCGCCGAAGGTGCGGTCGATGTAGGAGCCGGGGACGCGCAGGCCCTGGATCGAGGCGCCGGGCGCGACCACGTCGGGGTCGCGGACGCCGTCGCCGCGGGTGGAGAAGTCCGGGATGGTGTCGTCACTGATCGTGCGGCTGTCCTGGTTGTCCTCGGCGCCGACCGCGAGGACGTAGGGGTCCTGGGCAGGGTCGAGCAGCTTGCCGGTGCCGGTGCCGTCGTTGCCGGCGGCCGCCACCACCACGATGCCCTTGAGCCAGGCGACCTCGGCGGCGTAGGCCAGCGGGTCGAGCAGGTAGCTCTGCAGCGAGGGGGTGCCGAAGGAGAGATTGAGGACCCGGATGTTCATCCCCGGGTCGTTGCGGTGCTGGACCACCCAGTCGATGGCGGCGATGACCTGGGACACGTCGCTGTTGCCGTAGGCGTCGGCGACCTTCAGGCTCACGATCCGCGCGCCCGGGGCGACACCGGTGTAGGCCCACGGCGAGCGACGACCGTCGTCGGCGCCGATGATGCCGGCCATGAACGTGCCGTGACCGAAGGTGTCCAGGTAACGGGTGGAACGGTTCTGCGAGTCGAAGGACAGGTCCGGGCCGTTGAGCACCTTGCCTGCACCTTCGAGGCCCGCGACCGGAGCGACCCCGGAGTCGATCAGGGCCACGTCGATGCCTTGACCGGTGATGCCGCTGCTGACGAGGTCCTGGGCCTTGGTGGCCTTGACCACGTTGACCAGCGAGCCGGCAGCCTTGCGGACGTCGTACCTGCCGCCGGCCTGCACGCCCTTGACGTTCAGGTCTGCGTTCTTTGCACCCCTGGCGTTCTTTGCCCCCCTGGCGTTCTTTGCACCCTTGACGGCCTTCACGCCCCTGACGCGTCGGACGCCAGTCAGCTGGACGGCTGCGTCGGGCGTGACGCCGAGCACGGCTGCGTTGGAGCGCAGCGTCGCCACGGCGTCGGTGGGCAGGGTGACCACCGCGATCCCCAGGCCGCGCAGCTCACGCTGCACCGACCCGCCAAGACGGACGACCTCGTC
>JBBRVU010000067.1:0-19176 GCA_038246575.1 Actinomycetes bacterium
GGCAGCGAGTTCAGTCGCAGGCTGAAGGAGGTGTAGAAGTCGTCAGCTGCGCTGAACCCCTCCTGCAGGTAGGTGGTGGTCCCTCCGGAAACGCGCGCTGAGTAGGCGCCGCCCAGCGGGGTGGAGGAGTCGAGGGTGACGGTGCCGCCCACGGCGTCGACCCCGGTGACCGGGTCGACCAGACGGCCGCCCTCGAAGGTGACGTCCTTGATCCGTGACCCACCCGGCGCCGGCGGCGGCGGAGTGGCCGAGCTGCCCAGCAGGAAGTCGGAGGTGGCGTAGGCGCCCTGGGTGACGACCACGGTCTGCGTCTCGGTCACGTGCCCGGCTGCCTCCGCCGTGACCTCCCACGTGCCCGGAGGCACGTCGTCGAGCCGGTAGCGGCCCAATGCGTCGGTGGTGGTCACGCCGTGGTGGAAGGACACGGTCGCACCGGCAAGCGGATCGTTCGTGTCGCGGTCACGGACCTCGCCGGTGATGTACGTGGCCAGCGGCACCAGCGCCTCGTCGAGCACGGTGGTGCCACCAGGCGTCACGGTCACGTCGCGGGCCACAGCGGCGTAGCCGGAAGCGGACACGTCCACGGTCATCCGCCGCGACGGCAGCCCCGTCACCCGGAACTTCCCGGCCGAGTCCGTGGACGTCGAGCCGCCGGCGTACGAGATCGCGGCACCTTGCAGGGCCTGCCCGGTCTTGCTGTCGGTCACCGTCCCCTGCATGGTGCCCGGGACGGTGAGTGTCACATCGGTCGTCGTGGTGGCGCCGCCATTGACGGTGGCCGACCGGGTCTCGGTCGCGTACCCCGCCGCCGAGATCGTGAGGACCTGCTCGCCGCTGGGCGTTCCTGCCAAGGTGTAGCGCCCACCGATGTCGGTGGACGTCGATCCGCCGGCGTAGGAGACGGTGGCTGCAGCGATGGGGTCACCCGTGACCTCGTCGGTCACGCGACCCGAGATGCCGCCCGGTGCAACCGCGCCGCTCGTCCCGATGCGCACGAACCGGGCGACCGAGGGAACCCCCGCCGCGTCCTTGACCACGAGCATGTACACACCAGGGGGAGCGACCCCGCCGCTAGCCGGAGCCGTCGCCGAGATCGTGCCCCCTGCCGTCGTGAACGACAGCGGCACGTAGCGCTGGTTCTGGTCGAACGCGTGGGTGTCCGCACCCGGACGGATCAATGCCACCGACGTGATCGGGCCGCTGCTCGTGGCCTGGAGCGAGATGGTCCGGCCGTAAGCAGCCACGGTGGGAGCGCTGGTGATGACCGGCCGCGGCCCGTTGCTGAGGTAGGGCGGGGAGTAGATCTGCGCATGCAGCCGACCAGCCGCCTCGCCACCCGACGTGAGCACCCGGCCGTCCGGCAGCAGAGCTGCCGTTGAGTGGTACATCCGGGCCTCGGACATCGTGGCGACCGGGGTCCACTGCTCGGTAGCGGGGTCCCAGATCTCCGGGACGAGGTCGGCCTGGTTGGCGTCGTCGGCCGCCCGAGTGCCCCCGACTGCGAGAACCGAGCCGTCGGACAGCAGGACGAGGTTGTGCCGACGGCGCGGGAAGTTCATGGGACTGATCCGGCGCCACTGCGGGCTGGCCGCGGTCATGTCCACCACGGCGGCCTGGTCCAGCCCGGGGTCCCCGCCTCCGGAGCGGAGGATCTTGCCGGGCTGGTACATCACCGCGGACTCGGAGTAGCCGTTGGTGGCAAAGGAGTTCGTCGGTCCCGCCGACCACGATCCGGTGCCGGTCGGGTCCAGGGTGGCCGTGCTGGCTCGGCTCCCCGCCTCGTACACCTTGCTGTTGGGAAGCACGAACATGAAGGGATACAGCTGCTGGTCCCTCGGGGCGGTCGTGAGCGTCGTCCACTTGTCGGAGGCGGGGTCATAGACCTCGGGCAGCTTGGCCCGGGAGCCGTCGGGGGCGTCGCCCGACGTGGCCAGCACCCTGCCGTCAGCCAGGGTGGTCGCGGTGGCGTACCAACGCGCGTACGCCATCGGCGCGCCCTGGGTCCAGGACGAGGTCTGCGGGTCGAACAGCGCGGTCACGGTGGTGCCGTTGTGCGGTGAGCCGTTCTGCCCGCCGACCACCATGACCCGGCCGTCGGCGAGCGTTGACTGGCCGGCGCAGTGGAGATCCCCGAAGAGCGCGGGGCTGGGCGTGAAGGCCCCGCTGGCCGGGTCCCAGACGCGTGCGTTGTCCCCGGTGGACCAGATCAGCACCTTGCCCGTCGAGAGCACGACGGCGTGCTTGCCCTGAATGCCCCAGTCGAGGACCGGTCCCCAGGAGCCGGTGCTGTCCACGACGGCCGCCTCGGCAGCCGTCACGGTCGGACTGACCCAGGACCCGCCCGCGGCCACCAGCGCCAGGACGACAGCACCTCGGGCCACGCTCGTTCGCACGGCGACCATGACGTCCCCCTCCACCGGCAACCAGCGCCGCTGCCCCTAAGGCGGACTCCGACGAGACCACCACCCGGGGAGAGAGTAAAGACAAGGTCAAGCGTTTGTGGCGGTTTCGTGAAATCTGCGACCTGGTCGTCAGGCGCGGTGGGCCAGGGAGAGGGCGAAGTCGCCGGCAGCGCCGAGCCGGAACCGGTCAGGCGGACCGGGTCAGGTGCATCTCGCCGCGGGGGAGCAGCGTGAGTCCGGTGCGCACCTCCGGCTCGCCGCCGATAGCGCGCAGGCGGCCGTCGCAGAACGGCTCGAGCGCCGTGGTGAGCATCAGCCGCGCCAGGTGTGCGCCCAAGCAGGTCCGCACCCCGGCCGCGAAAGGGATGTAGCCCCAGGCCGGGAGCGTGTTGCCGGAGGCGAACCGGTCGGGTTCGAAGCGGTGCGGGTCGGGCCACAGGTCCGGGTCGTGGTGGGTGAGCCACGGCGCGTAGAACACCAGGGTCTTGGCCGGTATCTCGACGCCGTCGTACGGCACCGCCGCCGTGGTCTCCCGGCTCCCCAGCCACCCGACCGGGTACATCCGAAGCGTCTCGTCGACGACGTGCGGCAGTGCCTCGCGGTCGGCCCAGCGCGGCGAGGTCGTGAGATGCCAGAGAGCCCAGGCCAGGGTGTGAGTCGTCGTGTCGTAACCGGCGGCGAAGGACACGCGCACCTCCTCGACGGACCGGTCCACCGAGTCGCGGACGTGCGCAGCAAGGCTTCCCTCGGGCGCGGTCGCCACAGCTTCGGTCAACGCCGCCGTCATCCGCCGGAACAGCAGCGGGCGGGGCAGCAACGGCGCCGGCATCGGCTGGTCGAGCGGGTGCACGAAGCTGTTCAGCAACGCCGGGTCGAGTGCGGGCCCGGTGCCGAAGAAGGCGCGTTGCAGCATGGCCTGGACGGTCCCGGACGCCCAAGCCGACGCCTCGAAGGGCTCGCGGGGCAGTCGCTCGGCGACCACGGCTCGCAAGTCGTCACGGAGCACCTCGAGCGCGCGGGCATGGAACGCGGGGTTGAGGCTCGCGCGTCGCGGCCGGTGCTCGGGACCGTCGGTGAGCACGACGCCACCGGCGAGGTACGGCGTGCGCTGGCTGAGGCTGCCGTGACTCTGGAAGGTCGCGGTGTCCTTGAGCAGCAACCGGTTCCAGTCGGGGCTGTAGCCCACGACGGCGCGCCGCCACAGCCGCAGCTCGAACACCTTGCCCAGCCGGGCGCCCTCCTCGATCAAGGCGAGAGGGTCGATGCCGAAGCGGCCGAGATGCCCGGCGATCGGCTGCGGTCGCGGCGCGGGGAAGCGGCCGGCGATTGTCCGCCTCACCCGATCGACCGGCCCTTCCACGTCGCGTTGCGGCGCATCGCGACGGCGTAGACGGGCAGGGCGGCGAGTGGCGTCACCGGCACCAGCAAGGCCTCCCACGGCGCACCGCGTCCCGTGGTCGCGTTGACGATCACGCGCTGCACCGAGCCGGCCGTCGCTGCGAGCGCCCACCCGCTGTCGCGCCGGGCGAGAACCCACGGCAGCGTGTAGGTCACCAGATGAGCCAGCGCCGTCAGCGCCATCAGCAGGCGCGACCCGCCGTGGGCCGCGCGCACCGACTTGCCGAAGCCGCGCACGGTCGCGCGGTAGCCGTCGTACATCCGGGTCTGCACGAGCTCGTTGCCCAGGGCCAGCCCGAGGCGCAGGCCGGCTGAGCGCGCGGTGAAGGCCAGCCGGACGTCCTCGACGACCGCGTCGCGCGCCGCCTCGTGGCCACCGATCGCGTCGTAGGCCTCGCGCTGGAAGGCCAGCAGCTGCCCGTTGGCCGAGGCCGCGGCGGGGATCGGCATGGACAGCAGCCCGAACGGCAGGAACGCCAGCAGCACGTCGTCGATCAGTGGCACCAGCATCCGCTCGCCGAGACCGACCGTGAGCTGGCGCGGAAACACCGAGAACACGTCGGCGTGCTGCGCCCGAGCAGCGGCGACGATCGCCTCGACCGCACCGGGGTGCAGCTCGACGTCGGCGTCGCAGAAGACGAGGAGCTCACCGGTCGCGGCGGCCGCCAGCTGGTGACACGCCCAGGGCTTCCCGTGCCACCCGTCGGGCAGCGTCGCGCCGTCGAGGATGCGCACCCGCGGGTCGTTGTCGGCGATCCGGCGGGCGACGTCCGCGGTCCCGTCGGTGGACCCGTCGTCGAGGAGCAGGATCTCGTCGACGGACTGACGCAGCCAGGTGGGCATCGTCCGCACGATGTTGGCCGCCTCGTCGCGCACCGGGACGAGCAGCGACACGGACCTCGTCAGCTCGGCACCGGTTGTCGCAGACGTTGCCTCCGCCGAGGTTGTCATCGCCGAGCTGGCCGTGGCCGACGTGGCCGACGTGGCCGCGGCAGCGCCCGCAGCCCGCAGTCGCGGGAAGACCTGCGCGTTGGCGAGCAGCGAGATGGTCTTGACCGCGTGGAAGACCAGGACGCCGGCTCTCAGCGCGCGAAGGGAGCGGCCCACCGGGCCAGCCTCTCGTCTGTGCTGCGCCGGCCGCGAACGATCTCCGTGTAGCCGGTGAGCGGCTCCCGGGGGTCACTAGTCGCCAGCTGCTCGTCGATGCCGGCAAGTCCTTCGCCCAGGACCCGGGCCAGCTCGGCGGTCGTGGCGGTCAGGTCGGCGCGCGAGGATCCCGGCGGCCGGGGCACCGGGGTCAGGTCGACGTACGCCTCGCTGTGCTGGTGCCCGCGGGCCGCGACCCGCACGGCCGCCGCGACCAGGGGTGCGTCACCGTGCAGGGCGAACCAGGCGGCGCCGTCGGCGACCTCCTTCAGCGGGCCGGCCGGCAGCAGCTCCCGCTCGGGGAAGACGATGAGGGTGTGACCGACGGCCAGGTGGTCGAGGCCCTGGCGCAGCTCGGCGGTGCCGAAGACGCCGACGCGGCGCAGAAACGTGAAGTCCCCGAGGTTGGCCTGATCCATGACCAGCGAGGGGGTCCGTTTCGCCTTGGAGAGGATCGCGGCCGCGACGAACGGGTCCCACCAGCTCTGGTGCGGTGCTGCCCAGACGAACCCCCCGGCGGGCAGCCTGCCCCGCATCCAGACCCCGCGCAGACCGCGTCTGACCAGCTGGTCGAAACCGCGCAGCAGGATCCCGCCACCAGGCATGTCCGCCGCCCGGTCGGCACCCTGTCCGTTGTGTCTGGTCACTGGCGCGACGGTAGTGCCTGCCGATTCGCCGCGGAGGCTGGCCCGACGGGCACCCGACTGGCCCAACCGGCGCCGGTGCAGCACAGTGTTGCGAATGAGCGCTGATCCCGATGTGTACGGTCCCGCCCTCGACCGCGCCCGACAGCACGCCGACGCCTGGCTAGGGTCGCTGGCCGACCGCGCGGTGCCCTTCGAGGCTTCGGCGGACGAGGTCGGAAAGGCGCTCGGCACCGAGCTGCCCGACGGGCCCCAGGAGCCGACCGCAGTCATCGACCTGCTCGCCGAGGCAGTCGAGCCGGGGTTGATGGCCATGCCCGGCGGCCGGTTCTTCGGCTGGGTCATCGGTGGCACACTGCCAGCTGCGCTGGCCGCTGACTGGCTGGTCAGCGCCTGGGACCAGAACAGCGGGATGCGCTACGCGACCCCCGGCACCGTGGCCGTCGAGGAGGTCGCGTCGGTGTGGCTGCTCGATCTGCTTGGTCTCCCCGCCGGGGCGGACGTCGGGTTCGTCACCGGCGGGACGATGGCCAACTTCACCGGCTTGGCCGCGGGGCGCCAGCACGTGCTGGCCGAGGCCGGCTGGGACCTCGACCGCGACGGGCTCAGCGGCGGACCGAAGGTCAACGTCCTCGTCGGCGCCGACCGGCACGCCACCATCGATCTCGCGTTGCGCTACCTCGGCCTCGGCGCACCGACGGAGGTCGACGTCGACGACCAGGGCCGGATCCGGCCCGACGCCCTGGCCGCAGCCCTCGACGCGGTGACCGGCCCGACGATCGTCGCGCTGCAGGCCGGCAACCTGCACTCCGGCGCCTTCGACCGGATGCCGGAGTCCATCGCGGCAGCGCACCAGCACGACGCGTGGGTGCACGTCGATGGTGCCTTCGGCCTGTGGGCGGCGGCGGCCCCGTCGTTGCGCCACCTCGTTGCCGGCATGGATGCCGCCGACTCGTGGGCCACGGATGCGCACAAGACGCTCAACACGCCGTACGACTGCGGCATCGTCGTGGTCTCCCGACCCGAGCGGCTGCGCGCCAGCATGGGCACGCACACCAGCTACCTCGTGCACGCCGAGGGCATCGGTGACCCGCTCGAGCGGGTGCCCGAGCTGTCCCGGCGCGCCCGCGGCATCCCGGTGTGGGCAGCGTTGCGCTCGCTCGGACGCTCCGGGGTGGCCGACCTCGTCGAGGGTCTGGCTGCGCATGCCGCGCGCTTCGCGGAGGGCATCGGCGCGATCGAGGGCGTCGAGATCCGTCATGACGTCGTGTTCACCCAGGTGTGCGCGTCCTTCGGGTCCGACGAACGCACTCAGCAGGTGACCCAGCGGCTGCTGGCCGACGGGACTGCCTGGATGTCGGGCTCGCGGTGGAGAGATCGCGACGTGCTGCGGGTGTCGGTGAGCAACTGGTCGACGGACGCCGACGACGTCGAACGCAGCATCGAGGCCGTCCAGCGAGCGGCGGCGGGCTGACCCGGCCGCTCACCAGCGCGGTTCGGTGCGCAGCAGCGCCTCGAGCTCGGCGGCCGACATCGGCTTGCCCATCAGGTAGCCCTGGGCCCGGTCGCAGCCCATCGCTCGCAACGCCGCGAGCTGCTCAGGGGTCTCGACCCCCTCGCCGACCACGATGAGGTCGTGGGCGTGCGCCAGGTCGATGACCGCACACACGACCGCGTCGTCCCGCTCGCTGCTGCCGAGCCGGCTCACGAACGACCGGTCGATCTTGAGGAACTGCAGGGAGAACCGCTGCAGATAGGCCAGCGCGGAGTAGCCGGTGCCGAAGTCGTCGAGCCCGACGTGGACTCCGAGCGCGGTCAGCCGGCGGAGCGACTCGGCGACGACGGGGCTGGACGTCAGCAGGCTGCGCTCGGTCAGCTCGACGCGGATCGCCGAGCCGGGGACGCCGTACCAGGCCAACGCCTTGCGGACCCGGCCGACGAAGCCGGGGTCCTCGAGGGAGCGAGCCGAGACGTTGGTGCTGACCCGGCGGAGCTCGATCGTCGGGTCGGCGGCGATGCGGGCGTGCTCGGCGACGACCAGCTCGAACATCCGGGCGTCGACCTCGACGATGAGCCCGGTGTCCTCGGCGACGTCGATGAAGTCGGCGGGCGGACGCAGCTGCCCGTGCTCGTCGATGACGCGGGCCAGGCCCTCGGCGGCGTGGATGGCGCCGTCCTGGAGGTCGACCATCGGCTGGAAGACCGCCACCAGCCGGTCGCCGGCGAGCGCATGCCGCAACAGCGAGTCGGCCCGCAGCTTGGACTCGGTGCTCTCCCGCAGCCCGTCGTCGAAGAGCGCGTACTGGTCGCGTCCGGAGTCCTTGGCCCGGTAGAGAGCGAGGTCGGCCTCCCGGTAGAGGTCGACGTGCGTGCGGTCGGCCGTGGTGGCCAGCGAGACCCCGATGCTGACTGTCGCGAACAGCGACTCTGCCGTCGGCCCCAGGTCGTACGGGCGGCGCAACGCGTCGAGCAGTCGCGTCGCGAGAGCATGCACGGACTCCGGGTCCTTCATCGCCTCGACGAGCACCACGAACTCGTCACCGCCGATGCGAGCGACGGTCGTGTCGGCGCGGGTGACGTCGCTGATGCGGCCGGCGACCTCGACCAGCAGCGCGTCTCCGACGAGGTGGCCGAGCGAGTCGTTGACCAGCTTGAAGCGGTCGATGTCCAGCAGCAGCATCGCGCAGGCGCCGCCGGTCCGGTGCAGTCGCGCCAGCGCCTGGTCGAGGCGGTCGGTGAGCAGCGTGCGGTTGGCCAGCCCGGTCAGCGTGTCCGTCAGCGCGAGCCGCTCGAGCTCGGCCTGCTCGCGCAGCCGGTCGGAGATGTCCACGGCGTGGGTGATCAGGTACAACGGCTCGTCCCGGAGGCCGCGGGCGACGGCGGTGTTCAGCCACGCCATCACCGTCTGGCCATCCTTGTGCCGGTAGCGCTTCTGGAAGGACAGGCTCTCCACCTCGTTGCGGCACAGACGCCCGAAGCGGTCCCGGTCGCGCTCGAGGTCGTCCGGGTGGGTGAGCTCCTCCAGCCGTTGGCCGACCACGTCGGCACGGCTGTAGCCGACCATCTCGAGGAAGGAATCGTTGGCGCGCAGGTAGTGCCCGACCATTCCTGGGGCCAAGCTGATCATCGTCATGCCGATCGGCGCGTTGTCGAACGCCATCCGGAAATGTTCCTCGCTCGCGGCCAGTCGCGCTGCCGCCTCTGTCTGCTCGGTGATGTCGGTGAAGGAGTTGACGACGCCGCAGACGTGGCTGCCGTCCAGGCGCGGCACCGAGTTGGCGAGCAGCCACCAGAGGGTCCCCTCGGGGTTGCGGACGCCGATCACCTGGCCCTTGACCGGCACCCCGGTGAGCAGGACGGTCGTCGAGGGCAGGGTCTCGGCGGCCCGTTCGGTCCCGTCCTCGTGCAGGAACGTCCAGTCCGACTCGGGTGCCGACGTCCCGACGGAGCCGTCCCAGGTGAACCCGAGCATGGCCTGCGCGCTGGCGTTGGCGTGGACGACCCTGCCCTGCCCGTCCAGCTCGACGAGCCCCTCGGCCATCACCTCGGTGATGGCCGCGGACCGGGCGACGGTCTCCTGCTCCCGCTGATGGGTTCGTGCTGCGCGCAGCCGTCCGGCCGCCACCTCGCCGAGCAGGTTCAGCAGTGCGAGGTCCTGCTCGTCGAAACCGTGCGGTCGCGACGACATCGCGGCAATGAGGCCGATCGCCTGGTCTCCGTCCAGGAGCGGCGCCATGATCGAGGACCTCGTCCGGCTCCGTACGTCGATGGCGTCGTCGGTGCGAGGGTCCGTGGCCGCATCTGTGCACAGGTGCGGGCGCCGGGACCGGAGGGTCAGGCCAGCCAGGGTCCCCGCCTGCGGGATGCGGTCCCCGACCACGGGGCCGGCAGAGCCGACAACAGCACGCGCCACGACCTCATCGCCCAGGGGCTCGGCGGCCAGGGCACCTTCAGCGTCAAAGATCGACAGGACTGCCCCGGCCAGCAGCTCGAACACGGCGCTCTGGTCGAGCGGAGCGCAGGCCAGGTCGCGCTGGGCCACGATGAGCCGCAGCAGCCGCTCCTGATCCGTCCGGGAAGCGCCGTGCTCCTCCACACGTTCCCCCGGCACGCTCACTGCTAGTGCATCGGCACCCATCCACAGTCACCTGAGTGGCGTAGTCCCGGCGTCCTTGCGCGATCGTGGCGATGTTCCACGTCATGGCGTGGGGACTGCCGTGCGCCGTGCTGATGGTCGGTGCGTCGCTCGTGCTGCCGGACCGGTTCATGACACCGGGGCCGCCGACCGCCTGGCCGGTTGCCGGTGTCGCCGCAGGGATCGCGCTTTGGCGGGCCGAACCGGCGCCGGGTAACCTTCTCGACGCGGTCGGCCATGGTCGAGCGCGGGGAGGCGTCGCCTAGTCCGGTCTATGGCGCCGCACTGCTAATGCGGTTTGGGGCTTCAACCCCATCGAGGGTTCAAATCCCTCCGCCTCCGCCCACTGGTGCAGTTATCGTCGCGGGCGTGGGTGACGTCACGGGGGACGCGATGCGGGGAGCCCGGTTCGAGCACGCCGACCTGACCGGGGCGAGCTTCGAGCGGGTAGACCTGAGCCACGCCGACTTCCGCTCCGTGGACCTGACCGGTGCTCGGTTGCGCTCCGTGGACATCAGGGACGTCGTGATGCGCGGGGTCGAGCTGGTCGACGTGGACATCACCGGCGACCTGCAGAACGTCACGATCAACGGTGTCGACATCGCGCCGCTGGTCGAGGCCGAGCTCAACCGGCGCCACCCGGAGCGGGCCAAGATGCGCCCCACCGACCCGGTCGGCTTCCGGGAGGCGTGGGACGTGGTCGAACGGCTCTGGGCCGACACCGTCGAGCGGGCCCGCAGGATGGACCCCGACCTGCTGCACGCGTCGGTCGACGGTGAGTGGTCGCTCATCGAGACCCTGCGCCACCTGACGTTCGCCACCGACTCCTGGGTGCGGCGAGCGATCCTCGGCGACCCGAGGCCCTGGGATCCGCTGGATCTGCCGTGGGACGAGATGCCGGACACCCCTGGCGTGCCCCGCGACCGGGACGTACGTCCGTCGCTCGACGAGGCGCTTGCGCTGCGCCACGACCGGATGGCCACCGTCCGAGAGGTCATCGACGGGTTGACCGACGAGGCCCTCGGCCGGGACACCGCGCCGGTCGAAGGACCCGGCTGGCCGGCGCCGCGAAGCTATCCGGTGCGCGAGTGCCTGCTGATCATCCTCAACGAGGAGTGGGAGCACCGGCGCTACGCCGAGCGTGATCTCGACGCGCTCAACTCGTAGCGGCTGCCGCCTCCGCGGCCTCGTCCTCGTCGTCGGCCGGGGTTGTGACCCGGGGCGCGATCCGGTGCATGAAGGCGAGCAGCGCGCCCATCAGCGCGGCGGCTGTGCCGGCGATCGCGGCCGCGCCGGCGCCATAGGCCAGCACCTGCGCCGCCGTCCCGTAGGTGTCGAGCTGCGTCGTGACGACGATGCCGCTCAGCAGGCCACCGAAGGCCAGCAGGTACGCGGCAGCGCTCGCCAGTCGGCGCACGGCGCGCCGGTGCAGGCCAGGGTTCGGCTCGACCAACCCCGCTGCATCGGCGTCAGCGCTGTCGCTGGTTGCGGCAACCTCGTCGCTGCGATGGTGGGCGATCAGGGCGGCCCCGACCAATGACGCCCAGAAGCCGACGACGAAGAACGCCGCGAGCGAGTCGCTCGGCCGGTGCCAGCCGGCTGACAGCGTCGCCACCGCGGCCACCGACGCGTACAGCACGCCGAAGCCCGCGACGGCGGCCCGCAGCCGCACCGGCAGCACCATCACCAGGGCCACGGCCACCGAGAACGCCACGGTGCTGTGCCCGCTGGGCATGCTGTTGAGCGTGGACGGGGTCGACTCGTACAGGCCCAGGTCCGGGCGTTCGAGCACGAACCGCTTGAGCACCTGGCTCGAGCCGTTGGCCCCGAGAAGCACCACGACCGCGCCCAGCGCCAGCTCGCGACGCAGCCGGACCAGGGCGATCAGGGCGATCACGATGACGGCACCGAGCAGCGACGCGACCGACACGACGTCCAGCAGTCGCTCGATCGCGATGGTCACGCTCGACCGGCTGTCCACCGCCCCGCGCAGCGAGGCGCCGTCGAGCAGCCGGCCGCGGGTGGTGTGCACCGCAACCTCGTAGGTCAGGACGAACATGGCAGCGCAGAGCACGGCGAGGAACGTCAGCCAACTGGCCGCACGGGTCGCTCGGCTGGGGTTGAACGCGGTCACGACGTCTCGTCTACCCGCTCGCGACGAGCGACCGAGGCGGCGCCGTCGACATCCGGTCGGCCAGGGTGAGGGGCAGCAGGATCGACCGCGGGTGCCGGGTCGGGTCGGCCAGGCCCTCGACGAGCATCCGCGCCGCCTCCGCCCCGACCTCGTAGTGCGGCACCCGCACCGATGTCAGCGGCGGTCGCAGCTTGTCGATGAAGGGCATGTCGTTGAAGCCGATGACGCTGAGGTCGCCCGGGCAGGAGATGCCGCGCTCCTCGAACACGTCGTAGCAGCCGAGGGCGAGCAGGTCGTTGCCTGCGAGGACCGCGGTGAAGGCGATGCTGGCGTCGAGCAGCTCGCGCAGGTGCCGGGCCCCCTCCTGCTCGCTCCACGCGTCGCACGCCGCCACCAGGGCGGGGTCGTCGTCGAGGCCGTGGTCGCGCAGCGCCTGCAGGAACGCTCGGTGCCGCACGACACCGGTCGAGGTGTTCTGCGGCCCGGCCAGGTGCGCGATGCGCCGGTGGCCGAGGGCCGCCAGGTGGGCCACGGCCATCGCGACCCCAGTGGCGTCGTCGGCAGTGACCGAGGGGATGTCGCCGTTGGCCGTACGCCGGTTGATGAGCACCATGCGTACGCCGTCGGCGCGCAGCGTCTCCAGCAACGGGTGCTGCAGTCGCGCCGTCGCGATGATGAGCCCCTCGACCTGCCGAGAGCGCAGGGCCTCGATCTGCGACTCCTCGCGGGCCGGATCGTTGTCGGTGTTGACCAGCCAGGCGTTGTAGCCCGCCGGGCCGAGGACGTCCTCGATGCCGCGCACGATCGGCGGGAACAGCGGGTTGGTCAGGTCGGGGATCACCAGGCCGACCGTGGTGGAGCGCGCCGTCTTGAGGCTGCGCGCGATCGGGTTGGGGCGGTAGCCGAGCCTCTCGGCGACCAGCGCGACCCGGCTCGCGGTCTCGCCGTTGACCAGCGACCGGGTGGCGGGGTTCAGCGCCCGGGATGCCGTGGCCGGGTGGACGCCGGCCTCCCGGGCGACGTCCCGCAGTGTGGTCGGTCGCACGGCAGCAGCGTAGTGGCGCTGACCCCTCAGGAGCGCGTCTCGTCCACCAGGCCGTTGCCGGGCTCAGTGGCGCCGGCCAGCGGGTCGGCGGAGCCGCCGGTCATGTGCCGTCGCCGGAGCGCGATCACCGACTCCAACGCGGCCCGGTCCACCGCCAGGTCGGGCACCAGGCCGCCGTCCGGGTCGGCGAGCGCGTCGACGTACCTCGCGGCGAGGTGGGGCGGCAGCCCCGTGGCCTCGGTCTCGGCCAGCGCCACGTCGCGGGCCCGACCGGACAGCACCTCCGCCGCGGTCTCGCGCAGCGCGGCGGCGAGCGACCTGACCGCCGGGGTCGGCCCGCCCTGGACCGCGAGGACCGTCCCGAGGTACGGCGCGGCCACCTCCGTCACGGCGGCCAGCCGGACGAGGCCGGCGTCCTCGGCGCGCAGGTCGTTGCCCGCGTTGAGCATGGTGGCGGCGCAGCGGCCCTCGAGGAGGGCCGTCAGCCGCAGGGGCGTGGACCCGAGCTCGACCAGCTCGTAGTCGACCCCGGCAGTGAGCCCGGAGCGGGCGAGGATCTCGAACAGCGCCAGCGCGAACCCCGACGCCGCCACGTCCACGCCGAGCACCCTGCCCCGCAGGTCGGACACCGACGCCGTCCCGGGGCGCGCGTACAGGGCGAGTCCCATCCCGCGGTCGATGCCGGCGACGATGCGGACGTCCCGCGTCCCCCCGAGCGGGTTGTCCGGCAGGAAGCGGTAGGCCACGACGTTGTCCGGGCTGGTCAGCGCCGCGTCGAGCGACCCGTCCTCGAGGGCTCGGAACTGCGCGGGCGACGAGGTCGCCGGCACCTCGCGCACCGCCACCCCGTGGGCCGCCAGGACCCCGGTGCGGTCGGCCACCCGCAGCAGCACCGACGGGGAGAACGAGCCGACGGCGAGGGGGACGGGGGAGGACGTCATGGCGGAGAAGCCTACTCACAAACGATTGCTGTTCCGGGGGGTCAACACCGCGGAAACCCTTGACAGCCCCCGCCGTCGCTCACCATGATGCGAGGGTCGCAATCGATTGCGATGACCGGTCTCCGATCGGTGCCACCCCAGGAGGGCGCATGACCGAGCAGTCGTCTCACCCCGCTGCGCACCAACCGGCTCGCGGGACCCGTCCCAGCCACCGGAACCGTCTCCGTACCGTCCCGGTGGTGGCCGTCTCGGCGGTCGCCGCGCTCCTGCTCGCCGCATGTGGCGGCGGGAGCAGCAGCGCCGGCGGCGGAGGTGGGAGCGGCGGCGATGGCGGCGGTGACACCTCGCCGATCACCATCGGCGTCTCGCTGCCCATCACCGGCGACTTCGCCCAGCCCGGTGGCGAGGCCAAGCGTGGCTACGAGATCTGGCGCGACAAGGTCAACGCCGACGGCGGGCTGCTGGGCCGCCAGGTCGAGCTCAGCATCGCCGACGACGCGAGCAACCAGGACACGGTGGTCTCCGACTACACCAAGCTCATCACCCAGGACAAGGTCGACCTGCTGCTCGGCACCTTCTCCTCGCTGCTGAACTTCCCGGCCGCGGCGGTCGCGGAGAAGAACGGCATGGTCTTCGTCGAGCCCGCCGGTGGCGCGCCGACGATGTTCGAGCAGGGCTTCGAGTACCTCTTCTTCGCCCAGCCGGCCACGGCGCCGCACCAGGCGGACGTCTTCGTCGAGTACCTCCAGTCGCTGCCCGAGGCCGACCGGCCCCAGACCGCCGCCTACCCGACCCAGGACGACCCGTTCACCCGCCCGGTCATCGAGTCGATGCAGAAGCAGCTTGAGGCGCTCGGGGTCAAGACGGTCTACTCCTCGGTCTACCCGGCGGACACGACGAACTTCCAGACCATCGCCAACACGCTGAAGAACAAGAAGCCCGACCTGATCGCCCAGGGCGCCGTGTTCGAGGACGGCGTCGGCCTGGTCCGCTCGCTCAAGCAGCTCGGCTACTCGCCCAAGGCGCTGTTCCAGACGTCTGCGCCGAGCAACGCCGGTCAGTACAGCGAGGGTGTCGGCGAGGCCAACACCGAGGGCGTCTTCTACACCGTCAGCTGGAACGAGCAGGCGTCGACGCCGGGCAACGAGGACTTCGTGAAGGCCTACGCCGATGCCTACGACGGTGCCTCGCCGGCGGAGGACGCGGCCGACGCGTACGCCGCTGCGGAGGTGCTGCAGGCCGCTGTCGAGGGTGTCGGCGAGATCGACCAGGTCAAGATCAAGGACTGGCTGCACTCCAACGAGGTCGAGACGATCCTCGGCCCGCTGAGCTGGAACGAGCGGGGTGAGCCGCAAGGCAACTTCATCCTCGCCCAGTGGCAGTCCGGCACGGTTCAGGTCGTCGGCCCGGCAGACGCGGCTACCGTCGACACGGTCGTCTACCCGAAGCCCGACTGGCAGTGATCCTGGCGGGGGTGGGTCGTCGGCTCGACGGCCCACCCTCGCCAGTCATCTCACGACCTGCAGGACCGGCCACGGCAACGGGGACGACGACCCAGGAGGCGCAGGGGTGACCGAGCTCGTGCAGGCGGTGATCCTCGGACTGCTCATCGGCGGGGTCTACGCGCTGATGGCCTCCGGGCTGACCCTGATCTTCGGCGTGATGAACATCATCAACATCGCCCACGGAGCCTTCCTGATCCTGTCCGCCATGTTCACCTGGTGGCTGTGGCGCCAGACCGACCTCGACCCGATCCTGGCGTCGGTGGTGACCACCCCGCTGATGTTCGGCTTCGGCTGGGTGCTCTACCGAACCGTCTTCGTGCGGATCCGCGGGCGATCTCCGTCGATGTCGGTGCTGCTGACCTTCGGGCTCGCGCTGGCGATCGAGGGTGTCCTCAACATCACGGCGGGCAACAAGTTCAAGTCGGCGACCCCGAGCTACTTCGAGGAGTCGTTCAAGATCGGGTCGCTGTCGCTGCCCAAGCCGCAGGTGTTCGGCTTCGTCGCGGCGATGCTGGTGCTTCTCGCCCTGTACGTCGTGCTGGCCCGGACCTGGACCGGGCGCGCGATCCGGGCCTCGTCGCAGAACCCGTCCGGTGCAGCGCTGGTGGGCGTCGGTGCCACGAGCACGGCGGCCCTGGCGTTCGCGCTGGGCACGTCGACGGCCGGTGTCGGAGGCTCGATCCTCTCCGTGCTGTACCCGTTCTTCCCGGCCTCGCACTACGACTGGATCTCCCGGCTGCTCGGCATCATCGTGCTGGGCGGGATGGGCAGCCTGCCGGGTGCCCTCGTCGGCGCGCTGGTCCTCGGCCTGGCCGAGACCCTCACCGCGACGTACGGTTCGCTGCGCTGGGCCACCCTGATCTTCTACGTCGTGATCTTCGCGGTGCTGATCTTCCGCCCACAGGGCATCTTCGGCACGAAGCTGCGTGAGGACGTCATGGCATGAGGTGGCTCCGCCGGGTCCCCCGGGCGCACCTCGTGGCCGCGGTGGGGCTGCTGGTGCTGGTGCTCTACCCGGCCATCCGCCCCTATGACACGTACTACCAGACGGTCCTGCTGCTGGCGTTCCTGCTCGGCATCCAGGCGGTGAGCTGGAACATCGTGTCCGGCTACGCCGGCTACGTGTCGCTCGGGCACAGCGCATTCCTGGGTATCGGCTCCTACACGGCGGCGATCCTCGCCTTGCGCTGGGGCGTCAACCCGCTGTGGGTCGCCCCGCTCGGTGGGGTCGTTGCCGTCGTGGCCGCCACCTTGATCGGCCTGGTGGTCTTGCGCACCCACGGGCATGCCTTCGTCATCATCACCATCGCGCTGCTGCTGTCGGCGCAGATCTTCGCGGTCAACTTCCGCGGGCTGACGCAGGGTTCGGACGGCATCACCCTCGACCTGCCGACGTGGCCGCGCGAGATCCAGAACCTGCCCTTCTACGGGATGTTCCTTGCGTTGCTCGTGCTGACGGTGCTGTTCAGTGCATGGATCCGGCGCACCAAGTTCGGCACCGGCCTGATCGCGATCCGCGAGGACGAGGGCAAGGCGGCTGCGATCGGCGTCAGCACGACCCGCTACAAGGTGCTGGCCTACGCCGCCTCGTCGTTCTTCATCGGCGTGGCCGGCGGCGTGTATGCGTACTTCCTCACGTTCCTGAACCCGATCGGCGCGTTCAACATCCTCGGCAGCGTGCTCATTGTGCTGGCCTGCCTGGTGGGCGGCCGCGGCACGCTCTACGGCCCCGTTGTCGGCGCCTTCATCGTTGGCATTGGGGGGGAGGCCGCCACGGTGTACGGCGGTGGCAGCAGCCGCGTCCTGATCTTTGGTGTCGCCCTGATGCTCGTGGTGCTGTTCATGCCGGCGGGTCTGCTGCCGACCGTTCAGGCCGCGTGGCGTCGACGGCACCCGGAGACCATCGAGTACACCGACCAGGCCGGCGCCCTGGGCGCAGGGACGATGACGGTGCGCGATCGACGACCGGCGGCGGTGGCTGGGACGAAGGAGACTGTTGCCGAGGGGCGGCCGATCCTCGAGGTCAAGGCCGTCTCGAAGCGCTTCGGTGGTCTGGTCGCCGTCGACGGTGCGGACCTCACCGTGCGGGAGGGCAGCATCACCGCTCTCATCGGTCCGAACGGCTCGGGCAAGACGACGCTGTTCAACCTCATCACCGGCGCGATGCGCGCCGACTCGGGCGAGGTCTGGCTCGACGGCAAGCGCATCGACCGGATGCAGCCGTGGGAACGCGGCCACCTCGGGCTGGCTCGGACGTTCCAGACGACGCGGCTGTTCAAGAGCATGACGGTGCAGGAGAACCTCGTCGCGCCGCTGCCGAACGCCAACTGGCGCACGATGCTGGCCGGTGCGGTGAGCGGGCCAGAGGCCGACCGGGCCCGCGAGCTGCTGGACTTCGTCGGGATGGCGCGCTTCGCCGACCAGCCGGCGGGGTCGCTGTCCTACGGCCAGCAAAAGCTCGTCGAGCTGGCGCAGGTGCTGATGCTGGAGCCGCGGCTGGTGCTGCTCGACGAGCCGGCGGGAGGCGTGAACCCGAGCCTGGTCGGTCGCATGGTCGAGATCGTGCGCGACCTCAACCGGCAGGGCGTGTCGTTTCTTGTCGTCGAGCACAACATCCCGATGGTGCTCGAGCTTTGCGACCCGGTCGTCGTCTTCTCCCGCGGCAAGTCGATCGCGGAAGGCCCGCCGGCCACGATCCGGGAGGACCCCGTCGTGCTGGACGCCTACCTCGGCGACGAGTGGCGCCCCCCGGGAGCAGAGGGCGCACACTCGACAGATGCCGGACAGCCCGACATCGACGCGCCGCAGGAGGTGAGCTGACGTGCTGCGGTTGACGAACGTCGTCGCCGGCTACGGCGGCGGAGCAGTCCTGCAGGGCGTCGACCTCGAGTGCGCGCCCGGGTCGACGACGTGCATCGTCGGGCCCAACGGCGCCGGCAAGTCGACGGTGCTGCGGGTGATCAGCGGTCTGTTGAGCCTGACCGAGGGCGCAGTGACTCTGGCAGAGACAACGCTCTCATCGATGTCTCCCGCTGACATCCTGCGCCACGGCGTGGCGCAGGTGCCGCAGTCGCACGCGCTGTTCCCCCAGATGTCCGTGCGGGAGAACGTCCTGATGGGTGGCTTCCTCATCCGCCGGGACAAGAAGCTGCTGGCGTCGCGACTGGCCGCCGTCGAGGCGATGGTGCCGTTGGTGGCCGACCGGTGCGCCGACCGGGCCGGGAACCTCTCCGGTGGTCAGCGCCGGATGGTCGAGATCGCCCGGTGCTTGATGCTCGACCCGAAGGTGCTGCTGCTCGACGAACCGTCGCTGGGCCTCGACCCGCGCAGCCTCGCCGCGGTCGCCGCACTGGTGGACCGCCTGCACGGTGAAGGCGTCACGATGCTCCTGGTGGAGCAGAACGTCCGGCTCGGGCTGGGGCTTGCCACGCACGGGGTCGTGATGGAGGGCGGCAAGGTGCGCCTCACCGGCGCGGCGCAGGACGTGATGAACCACCCGGAGATCGCGAACCTCTACCTCGGCGGAGCCCCGTCCGAGACCGACGGCGGGTCCAGCAGCGGCGGGTCACGCGGTAGCGGCGGTAGCGGTGCGGTGTCCGGCAGCAGCCGCGAGGAGTCGGCGTCGAGCAGCGCCGAGTCGACGTCGAGCAGCCCCGAGTCGGCGTCGAGCAGCGCCGAGGCCGCGACCGGCTGACCAGCCGTCTCCCTGGTTCGTGCGCGATTGTCGATGATCGGAGCAGCTGGGGGGCAGATGCCGCTGCGAGTTCACTCCAATGTGGCGTCCTGTGATCGTTCCAGCGACGGGGCGACGGGGCGACGGGGCGAC
>JBBRVU010000068.1:0-19063 GCA_038246575.1 Actinomycetes bacterium
AACGTCCTATCCGGCGCGCGTGACGGGAGCCTTCAGTCGTCCTTGCCCGAGCCGGACTTCTTCGCCTTGAAGACGTACAGGCCTCCGTTGCGGTCCGAGGCGTAGACGGCCGATTCCTTCGGCTGCTTGTAGATGCCCCACACATCCTGGATGCCGCCGTTGCGAGCCTCGAATTCGGGACCCGTCTCGTGGTACCGCGCGACCTCCTTGACGTGGTAGGGGTCGGAGATGTCCAGCACGAGTACCCCGTCGGAGTACCACGAGATGTAGGCCAGGTCACCCTCGACGATCACGTTGTGAACGGTGTATGTGCCCCTCGGGTCACAGCTTGGATCGAACGGGTCAGCGCTGCAGGTGGTGTTGAACGTGCTCGCCAGGACCGGTTTCGTCGGGTCCGAGTAGTCCCAGATCCGCAGCCCACCCCACGGCGTGTCGGTGCGAACGTTGTTCGCGATGACGATCGCAGCTGCGCCGAGGTTCTGGGCGGTCTGCAGCTTCTCGGCGAAGGCGCACGCCCCACGGCGTACGACCGCGACGTCGCCCGCGTCGACGGCGCCCGCGTTGAGGACCGGGTCCGTCGCGCAGCCCCGGCCGATCCAGACAGCCTCGCCGCTGACGGTGCTGCCACCGAGCTTCGGCTGGCTGCCGGCCCCCTCTACCGCGGCGTACGTGTTGCCGGTCAGGGGGCCAGCGTCCACGGTCACGCTGTCGGAGGCAACGGTGACGGTGTTTCCGGTCTGGTTGTTCTCGAAGTCGTCACCGGCGATGGGGCTGATGCCGACGCCGAAAATGCCGTTGCTCGGGTCGTCGCCGAACGTGAAGTTGCTCAGTGGCTTGTTGCTGACGATCGCGTCGAAGTCTTCCTCACCCTCGACAACGGTCTTGCCATCGGCGGTCGGCCACACCGAGTGGCTGTTCACCTCACCGTCCAGGGAGCCGTTCTCCGGGTCGAGTGCAACGGAGATCAGCGACGCAGGCGACCCGTCAAGCGCACCCAGGTCGACGAGGAGCAGGCCGGCGTCCCAGTTCGCCAGGTAGGCCTTCTGCCCGTCCTTCGTCACGAAGTGGTCGTGCAGGAAACGGTTCGCCGAGAAGCCGAATCCCGAGTTCAGGTAGTCGTCGGCGGCGAAGATCGTGTCCAGATCGCTGACCGTGGTCCAGTCGACGCTGTCATCGAAGATGTACTCGGCGCCGAACCATCCCACCAGTGAGGCAGCCGTGGGGTCGGTGATGTCGAACACCTGAAAACTGCCGAACTCGCTCTCGGACTGGACCGCGTTGTAGCTGCGGCCGCCACGGGAGAACAGGTAGTTGTTGTGTACGCCGACATCGACCAGGCCGAAGTCCTCACGCAGCGTCGGGTTGATGTCGTCGACCTGCACGTGGGCGAGGTGCCGAGGTCGAGTGGGCTTGTCCACGTTGTATATCTCGAAGCCGCCGGGGCCACCGTCGCAGGCCTCGTTGGAGTGGACCAGGATGTCGTGCCCACCCAGGCGGGCGACCTTGACGTCGTTGATCCGGCTGCCCTCCACGGACGGGATGTTCCCGAGGTACTTGGGTTTCTTCGCCTTCTCGACGTCGAACACCGGGATCCCCGGGCCCTCCACGCCCCGCACCAGCGCGGAGCTGCCGAAGCCCTCACCCGTACCGCACGGCGAGTTGAACGTGCCGATGTAGGCGTAGTCGTCGAGGGCCCACACGTCGGTGGTGGCCTCGGGCGCCAGTCGTTCCCCGCGCCCCTCGAGCTTGAGCTTCTTGGCCACCTTCTTCGACAGCCGCGAGCGATCGGCCCCCGAGGACGCCGCGTCCCGTGCCGCCAGGGACGCCGAGGGGTCGACCGGGCCGCTCAGGCCGTCGTCCTTCGCATGCTTCTTGTCGTGGGCGCCGCCGGTGAGCGTGTCGCCGGGGTGGGCCGATGCAGGGGTGACCGCCCCGGCCAGCACGAGTGCGAGGACGGTCACGAGCCCCCACCTCGCGGATCTTGATCGGAACACGTGATCCTCCTGAGGATGCATGGCGCAGCCCGAGATCGTCGGGACGCCTTGGAATGGTTCGTTGGAAAGAACAAACCACGAACGCAAGGGCACGACAAGGGTGTGATCTCGAGGCGTTCTTCGGCGCAGTTCCGACGGCAGCCGAGCGCACCCCGGCTGCCTAGGCTTCTGAGGCCTGGCCCGGCGGGCGACTCGGCAGCCGTCTGCTGCGGATGGGGTGTGTGGCGCGCCCTTTTGGCACAGAAAGGCACGAGGGCCCTCGACCCGGCGTTGGGGGCTGGCTAGGCCCGGCTGACCTGCGCGTTTTACCAGTCCGCTGTGGCACGGGACCCCCGCCTTTGAAAGTCGGGGGTTAGGGGTTCAAGTCCCCTCGTCTCCACCCACCTGACCCACCCCGCGCGCCGCCGCACCCGCGAGTTCGACCACGACCCGCCGCACCCGCGAGTTCGACCACGTACAGCACCCTGGTGATCGCTTCAGCAGGCGGGCACACCTGCTGAAGCGATCTCTGGCCTACCAAACGTGGTCGACTGCAGCCGGGGCCGCTGGTGGTCGATTGCGGTCCGAGTGCGGACGGCGGCTCCGGGTCAGGAGGGGGGCTTCTGGGTGCCCTTGGTGGCCTTGGCGCCCTTGGCCGCAGCACCGGCGGCCTTCTTCGACTGGGCCGGGGTGACCTTCTCCGTCGTCGTGTCGCTGGTCCCGCTCGCGTTGCCGGCGTCGGTGGTCTCCGCCGCGGTGGAGTCCTCGATCGCCGCTTCCTCGGCGGCAGCGTCGGCCAGCGCCTCGTCCGGGCCGGCTCCGGCCGCATCGTCGGTCGCCTGCTTGCCGGACCCGGCCTCGGCCGGTGCGGCAGCGGTCATGGTCGGCGTCGTTGCGCCAGCCGACGGCGGCGTGCTCGGGTAGGGCGTCGAGCTCTGCCACGGCTGCACCGGGTCGGCGTTCTTCGCCGCCCACGCCTTCCACCCGGCGTACGCACCGCCGAGCACTGAGGCGAGCACGAGCAGCTTGCGCAGGCGGTGCTTCTTCGGCTTGGGCGGGTCCAGCTCACCCTTGAGCGCGGCCAGGGCAGCGCTGCCGCGGTGGGCGGCCTCCTTGCGGGCCGGCTCGGAGGCGACCAGGGCGGTCGAGACGGCTCCGGCCACGGTCGGCAGCACGTCGGCCTTGACCTTCTCCACCACGGGCTCGACCCGCGGGGCGGCCCAATCCTTTGCGGCGTTCGCCCGGGGTGCGGCCCAGTCGGCGGCGTCCTTGGCTCGCGGCGCGGCCCACTCCTTCGCCGCGGCAGCCCGGGGGGCCGCCCAGTCGGCGGCGTCCTTCGCCCGGGGTCCGGCCCAGTCCGCCGCAGCGCTCGCGCGCGGACCGGCCCACTCCCGCGTGGTCTCCGCGTAGCGTCTCGCGGTCTCCCGCGCGTCCGCCGCGAGGGGTGCGACCTTGTCGTAGGGGGTCGTGCGGCGCCTGCGCAGGCTCAGGGACACGGGTAGCCTCCCGGGAGGAGTCGATGGATACGGCCTTGGCCTCGTGCCCACCATCCTGGCAGCGAAACCGTCCCCCTGGCCATGCGAGGATGGCGGAGCCCATTTTCCCGTACGAGACGATCGAGGTGAGTCGTGGCTGACGAGCTCTACGCGACCCTGAAGACCAACCACGGCGACATCCGGATCGAGCTGTTCCCCAACCACGCTCCCAAGACGGTCGCGAACTTCACCGAGCTCGCCGAGGGCGCGCGCGAGTGGGTCGACCCCCGCACCGGACAGAAGTCCAACCAGCCGCTCTACGACGGCACCAGCTTCCATCGGGTCATCAGCGGGTTCATGATCCAGGGCGGTGACCCGCTGGGCACCGGCACCGGAGGCCCCGGGTACCGGTTCGCCGACGAGTTCCACCCCGAGCTGCAGTTCGACCGGCCCTACCTGCTGGCCATGGCCAACGCCGGACCCGGCACCAACGGCTCGCAGTTCTTCATCACGGTCGGCCCGACGCCGCATCTCAACCGCAAGCACACGATCTTCGGCGAGGTGGCCGACGGCGACAGCCGCAAGGTCGTCGACGCCATCGCGGGCGCCCCCACCGCGGCCATGGACCGCCCGGTCGACGACGTCGTCATCAATGCGGTCGAGGTCGATCGCAGCTGAGCGATCAGCCGCCGGACCAGCCGGCCGCGCCACCGGTCGGCGCGGAGGCGGCCACGTGCTACCGGCACCCCGACCGCGAAGCCCACATCCGCTGCAACCGGTGCGAGCGGCGGATCTGCCCGGACTGCATGGTGCCCGCGTCGGTGGGCTTCCAGTGCCCGGAGTGCGTCCACGACGGCTCCAAGGACGTACGCGAGGCGCGCACGATGTTCGGCGGCCGGGTCACGGCCGACCCGGGCTGGGTCAGCAAGATCCTCATCGGCCTCAACGTCGTGGCGTACATCCTGCAGCGCGCCTCGAGCGACCTCACACCGCGCTTCTACGACCTGGGGCTGGCCGTGGACCCGGCCACCTTCCAGCCGGTCGGTGTGGCCAGCGGGGAGTACTACCGGCTGCTGACCTCGGCGTTCCTGCACGGCGGGATCTTCCACCTGCTGCTGAACATGTACGCGTTGTTCCTGTTCGGGCCGCAGATCGAGGCAGCGCTTGGCCGGTGGCGGTTCTCGGTGCTGTACGTCGTCTCGGCGCTCGGCGGCTCCGCGCTGTCCTACGCCTTCAGCCCGCCCAACCAGCCGTCCCTGGGCGCCTCCGGAGCGGTGTTCGGGCTGCTCGGGGCCTTCCTGGTCGTTTCCCGCCGGCTGCGCCGGGACACCAGACCGGTCCTCATCCTGCTCGCCATCAACCTCGGTTACGGCTTCCTGGTCCCCCAGATCGACTGGCGGGCCCACGTTGGCGGCCTGGTCGCCGGCGCACTGGTGACGGCGGCACTGGTCTACGCGCCGAAGGACCGGCGCGCACCGGTGCAGATCGCCGGGGTGCTGGCGGTCGTGGTTGCGGTGCTCGCGGTGATCGTCTGGCGGACGGCGGCACTCCGCTCCGGAGGGTGACCATCCGGTAGTCGGTCAGTGACGACCAAGGTTGTCCACATTGGGGACAACCGGTGTGGACGACTTACACGCGTGTGTTTCCGCAGGTTGGTCGGCGAGTCACCATCGCCACGCCCCCCGAGCCGGCCGGCCGGCTACTTCCAGCGCGTGGACATCACGAAGCCGATGATGATCAGCCCGAACCCGATGCCCATGTTCCACAGGCCGATGGCGCCGATCGGGTACTCCGCCTGGGTGACGTAGTAGACGACCACCCACAACAGGCCGATGACGAAGAAGGCCACCATCGCCGGCACCAGCCACGGCGGGCTCCCGACGCGGACGGCCTTGTTGCGCTCGGCCGGCGGGGTGAACACGGAGCGGCGGCGGAGGCGGGACTTGGGCACGAGTCTGTCTCCTCGGGGTCGGCGCACGGGTGACGTGGTGCCCGGGCACCAATCGCCCGGACGAAACGTCGGTTAGCGTACGTGCAGGACGTGCTGCAGCCAGGGTAGTCCGCCCGGCCTCGGCACGCCGGTGTGACCGCTCGCTCCGCCGGGTCTGCCCGCGCGCCGCTCGAGGAAGAAGAGAGGACCAGCGTTGCGTACCTTCTGGCGCGTGGCCGCTCCGCTCGCCTTCGCCACGGCCGGGATCCTGTTCGCGACCAGCGCCGGGGCAGCCCACGGCGGCGACCTGCGAGGGGGCAGCCGCAGCGACCTGCGCGACCTCATCCGGTCCGACGAGCGCCGCGCGAGCCAGGTGTTCGAGCGGGTCGAGGGACTGCGCCGTGAGGTCACCGAGGTGACCGACCGGGCCGGGGCCTCCGACCGGCGGGTCGCCGCGGAGCAGCGCCGCTCCCGCGACCTGCAGCTCGCCGCCGGCACGGTGGCGATGGAAGGTCCGGGGGTCAGGGTCACGCTCTCTGACGCCCCCCGGTCCGCGGACCGGGTGCTGCCCGCTGGCGCGAGCCCCGACGACCTGGTCGTGCACCAGCAGGACGTGCAAGCCGTGGTCAACGCGCTGTGGCAGGGCGGGGCCGAGGCGATGCAGATCATGGACCAGCGGGTGATCACCACCAGCGCCGTCCGCTGCGTCGGCAACACCTTGATCCTGCAGGGCCGCGTGTACTCCCCGCCGTACGAGATCACCGCGATCGGCGACCCCTCCCGGCTGCAGACCGCGCTGGACACCTCTGAGGGAGTCGCCGTCTACCGCTACTACGTCGACACCTTCGGCCTGACGTACACCACGGGCACGCTGGAGCAGGTGCGGCTGCCGGGGTATGACGGCACCCTGAGCCTGCTGCACGCCGAGGCCCCTGCATGAGCCTGCGCGGGACGGTCCGCGGCTTCGGCGAGCTGCTCATCAGCGCGGGACTGGTGCTGCTGCTGTTCGTGGCCTACCAGCTGGTCTGGACCAACGTCGAGGCCCAGCGGGCGCAGAACTCGGTGTCCGACGCGATCCGCAACCAGTGGGAGCGGCCCACCCAGTCGACGGCGACCGCTGAGAAGCCGGCGGCCGAGCAGGCGCCGACCGACTTCGGGCAGGGGTTCGCGTTCATGTACATCCCGCGGCTGGGCAAGAAGTTCGACGTCCCGGTGCTCAACGGCGTCGGGCTCGACGTGCTGGCCCGCGGCATCGGCCACTACCCCGGGACCGCACGGCCCGGCCAGGTCGGCAACTTCGCGGTGGCCGGGCACCGGGCGACGCACGGTGAGCCCTTCGCGTACCTGGACCAGGTGAAACAGGGCGACGTGGTCATCGTGGAGACCCGCAAGCGGTGGCTGCGCTACGTCATCGACGGGACGAAGATCGTGCTGCCGACGGACGTCTGGGTCATCGACCCGGTGCCGGGCAAGCCGAAGGCCGTCCCGACCGAGAAGCTGATCACGCTGACGACGTGCAACCCGCGGTGGGCGTCGTACGAGCGGATGATCGTGTCCGGCCACCTGGAGACCTCCGCGCCGAAGGCCGACGGTCCGCCGTCCGAGCTGGCGAGGGGGGCCTGATGTACGGCTGGATCTGGCGCCAGCTGCCGGGGCCGTGGCCCGCGCGCGTGCTGGTCTCGGCGGTGCTCGCGGCCGGGGTGGTGCTGCTGCTGTTCACGGTCGTCTTCCCGTGGGCCGAGCAGGTGCTGCCGTTCCTCGATGTCATGGTGGACCAGTGACCGAGGTCCGCGCTGAGCAGGTGGCTCCCCGCCGGGTGCTGGTCATCGACAACTACGACAGCTTCGTGTTCAACCTCGTGCAGTACCTCGCCCAGCTCGGCGCCGAGTGCACGGTGCTGCGCAACGACGAGCTGCGCCCGGCCGACGCCCGGGCGTACGACGGGGTGCTGCTCAGCCCCGGGCCGGGGACGCCGGAGCGGGCGGGGGTCTGCGTCGACGTCGTCCGGGAGTGCGCCGGCGGCTCGGAGGGTGCGGACGGGGCCGACAGTATCGACGCGGTGCCGGTGTTCGGCGTGTGCCTCGGGCTGCAGGCGATTGCGGTGGCCTACGGCGGGGTCGTGGAGCGCGCTCCGGAGCTGCTGCACGGCAAGACCAGCCAAGTCGTGCACGAGGGAGCGGGGGTGCTGGCGGGGCTGCCGTCGCCGTTCACCGCGACGCGCTACCACTCGCTGGCAGTCCGCCCGGACACCGTGCCGGCCGAGCTCGAGGTCACCGCCCGCACCGCGGACGGGGTGATCATGGCCATGCGGCACCGGGACCTGGCCCTCGAGGGCGTTCAGTTCCACCCGGAGTCGGTGCTCACCGAGGGCGGGCACCAGCTGCTGGCCAACTGGCTGGTCACCTGTGGCGACCCCGGGGCCCCCGCCCGCGCCGCCGGCCTGACAACCATCCTGCCAAGACCCCAAAACCTTCAAAGTTGATCATGCAGTAGTGGGGATCTTGGACATCCCCGCAGGTCAGAGCTCCAAGATCCCCTGTCGATCATGCAGCAATGGGGATCAAGGAGATTCGGGCGTACGCGGGTCGCGAGCCGTCAGCTCCTCGGAGGAACCACCCCGGCTGCGTCCCGGCCGGCGGAGCCAACCCGTACGCACCAAGATCCCCGTTCCTGCATGATCGACGGGGAACTGCGGGGCTCTGACCTGCAGGAACGCCCAAGATCCCCATTCCTGCATGATCGACTGAGGAAGTGTGAAAGAGAGAGAGAGGGGGGCGGTCAGCCCGTGGTGACGGTGGGGGTCGGGACCGAGGCGGTGTCGGTCGGGGTCGGCGTCGGGGACTCGGTCGGCTCGGGCGGGGCGATGGCCACGGTGATCGTCACCGTGGAGTCCAGCCGGACCGTCTGCTTGGCGCTGGGTGACTGGGCCACGACCGTGCCCGGGGCGGCGTCGGGGGTCTCCCGCTCCTCCTCCTTGACCGTGAACCCGGCGTTCTGCAGCCGCGTGGTCGCTTCCTGGGCGCTGCGCCCCACGACGCTCGGGACGTCGTTGGCGCCGCTGGCGTAGCGGACATCGACCGCGCTGCCGAGCTGGACCGTCTCGCCCTGCTTCGGGTCGACCTTGGTCACGGTGCCTTGCGGCTCGGGCGAGGCCTCCGACGTTGTGTCTCCCAGCTTGAGCCCGACCTCGGTGAGCTTGCGGCTCGCCTCGTCGAGCGAGAGTCCGACCAGCGAGGGCACGCTCGTCTCCTCCGGCCCGGTCGAGACGTCGACCGCGACCGCCCGGCCCTTCGCCAGCTCGGTGCCGTCCTCCGGCGTCTGCGAGATGATCTTGCCCTTGGGCACTGTGTCGCTCGGCTTGTCTGTCGCGTCGCCGAGCGTGAGTCCGTCCTTGGTCAGGGCCTTCCCGGCCTGGGTGACTGTGAGCCCGGTGATGTCGGGCACCCGCACCTGCTCCGGCCCTCCCCCGCCGAGCAGCTGGCGGCCCAGCAGCGCCGCGAGGACGAAGACCGCGAGCACCGCGACACCCAGCAGCGCGTACCCGAGACCCCGGCCGCGCCGGCGTTCCTCGCCGCGACGGCCCCCGCCGTCGGGCAGCACGGTGGGGATGGCCGAGGTGCCGGCCAGCACCGAGGTCGACTCGGTGCGGTGGACCGCCGTGGGCGGCGGCGCGGCAACGGAGCGCCCGGCCAGCGCCGAGGCGATGTCGCGGCGCATCTCGGCGGCGCTCTGGTAGCGGTCGTCGCGGTCCTTGGTCAGGGCTCGGAGCACGATCGCGTCGGCGCTGGCCGGCACGTCCGGGTCCACCTGCGACGGCGGGACCGGCTCCTCCCGGACGTGCTGGTACGCGACGGACACGGGCGAGTCTCCGACGAACGGGGGCCGGCCGGTCAGCAGCTCGTAGAGCAGGCAGCCGGTGGAGTAGAGGTCGCTGCGCGCGTCCACCTGCTCGCCGCGCGCCTGCTCCGGCGAGAGGTACTGCGCGGTGCCGAGCACGGCCGACGTCGCGGTCATCGTGGCGCCGGTGTCGGCGAGGGCCCGCGCGATGCCGAAGTCCATCACCTTGACGTCACCGGACCCGGTCAGCATCACGTTGGCCGGCTTGATGTCGCGGTGCACGATGCCCTGCTGGTGGCTGTAGGACAGCGCGTTGAGCACTCCGTCGACGATCTCCATCGCCCGCTCGGGCACGAGCGGGTTGCCTGAGGCGAGCAGGTCGCGCAGTGTCGAGCCCTCGACGTACTCCATCACGATGTACGGCACGGGGCTGCCGGCCACCTCGTCCTCGCCGGTGTCGTAGACCGCCACGACCGCGGGGTGGTTCAAGGACGCCGCAGAGTGCGCCTCCCGGCGGAACCGGGCCTGGAAGGACGGGTCACGGGCGAGGTCGGGGCGCAGCATCTTGACGGCGACCGAGCGCCCGAGCCGGCTGTCGTGGCCGAGGTGGACCTCCGCCATCCCGCCTCGGCCCAGGAGCTCGCCGATCTCGTAGCGCCCACCGAGCTGCGCCGGGACTGCGGTGCTCACTGCTTCCCCTTCCCCTTCTTCTTCTTGCCCTTGTCGGGCTTGCCCTTGCCGCTGTCCTTCGGCTGCTTCGGTTGCTTCTGCTGCTTCGTCTGTGGTGGCGGCGCCGGTGCCGCCACCGCCGTCAGCGTCACGCTGTCGCCTTCGGTCACGGTGCCGGTGGGCGCGACGCCCTTCACCGTACCGACTGTCCCACCACCGGCCGTCCGCTCGACGCCGACGCGCAGCCCCAGCCCCTCGAGCTCCGACCGCGCCTCACGCACCGGCCTCCCGACGTAGTCGGCCGCCACCACGTCCAACGAGGCCGGGGCGGTGGTGTCGGTTGCCTCGGTGGTCGCGACCGAGGCGGTGCCGTCCCCACCGCAGGCGCGCACCAGCAGGGCCAGCACGAGGGCGCCGAGGACGAGTGCGAGCGCGTACGGGAGCCAGTGCGGCAGCCGTGACGGGGCGGGCAGGCGGAATCCGGGGTTGGTGTCCTCCATGCCGTACGAGCGGTCCGGCGCGACGGTGGTGGTGGCTCCGGACGAGGCGTACGCCGCCCCGCTGGCGGTTGCGCCCACGGCCGGCAGCACCCTGGTGGCGCCGACCGTGGCGCCCGCGGCGCCCGTGGCGACCGTCGCGGTCGCCAGGGTCGGGGCCAGGTCGAGGGCCTCGCGCCCCAGCGCGCCGGCGCTGGCCGGCCGCTGTGCCGGGTCCTTGTCCAGCAGCCGCATCACCAGGGCCCGGGCCGGACCGGGAACCGTGTCGGGCAGGGCGGGCGGCTCGTCCCGGACCTGGGCCAGCGCCACGCTCACGGGAGTGTCCCCGGCGAACGGCCGCCGGCCGGTGAGGCACTCGTAGGCGACGATGCCCAGCGAGTACAGGTCGCTCGCGGGGGTCACCGACTGCCCGCTGGCCTGCTCCGGGGAGATGTAGTAGGCCGTGCCCATGATCGCGCCGGTCTGCGTCAACGGCACCGAGTTGGTGGCCCGCGCGATCCCGAAGTCGGTGATCTTCACGGCACCGTCGGGCGTGACGAGGATGTTGCCGGGCTTGACGTCGCGATGGATCACCCCGGCGTCATGGGCCACCTGCAGGGCCAGGGCGGTCTGACCGACGATGTCCAGCGTCCGCTCCGGCCCGAGGGCGCCCTCGCGGGCGACCAGGGCGGACAGTGGCTCGCCGTCGACGTGCTCCATGACGAGGTACGGGCTGGCCCCGGCCACGGGACCCGAGTCGCCCTCGCCGAAGTCGTAGACCGCCGCGATGCCGGGGTGCGAGAGGTTCGCCGAGTGGCGGGCCTCGGCCCGGAACCTGGCCAGGAACGTGGGGTCGTCTGCGTACTCGCGGCGCAGGATCTTGATGGCGACCTCGCGACCGAGGACGTCGTCGTGGGCCCGCCACACCTCGCCCATCCCGCCGCCGGCGATGCGGGCGGTGAGCCGGTAGCGACTGCCGTAGACCTCGTCGACGGCCGGATGGCTCACTGGCCCAGCACCGCCTTCATGACGGCCTTCGCGATCGGCGCCGCGAGCAGGTTGCCACTGACCTCCGGGGAGTTGCCGCCGTTCTCGAGGATGACGGCGACAGCCACCTTGGCCTCGGTGTCGGACGGGGCGAAGGACACGAACCAGGCATGCGCCTTGCGTCCGCCGCCGGTCTGGGCGGTGCCGGTCTTCCCGGCGACCTTCACGCCGGGAAGGGCTGCGTTGGTGCCGGTGCCGGTGTCGACGACGGCGGTCAGCATCTGCGCCAGCGAGGCGGCTGTCTGCGGACTGACGGCCGCGCCGAGCTCCTTGGGCCGGGTGCTGTTGAGCACCGAGTGGTCCGGGGCCCGGACCTCCTGGACGAGGTAGGGCTTCATCAGGATGCCGCGGTTGGCGACGGCCGCGGCGACCATCGCCATCTGCAGCGGGGTCGAGCGCACGTCGAACTGTCCGATCGCCGACTGGGCGGTCTGCGGCTCGTTGGGCTGGTCCGGGAACCGACTGGCCACCGAGCGGATCGGCACCTCGACGGCGCTGTTGAAGCCGAACTTCTCCGCCTGCGCGCGCAGTGCGTCACCGCCGAGCTCGAGCCCGATCTTGCCGAAGGCCACGTTGCAGGAGCGCCGCAGCGCGTCGGTCAGCGTCGCCGTGCCCGCCGGGTTGCACGGTGCCCCGTCGAAGTTCGGCAGCGTCGCTGTGGTCAACGGCAGGTTCAGCTCGCCGGCGTTGTCGACCTCGGTGTCGGGGGTGTAGCGACCGGTCTCCAGCGCCGCCGCGGCGGTCACGATCTTGAACGTCGAGCCGGGCGGATAGGTCTGGCGCAGTGCCCGGTTGAGCATCGGCCGCGACGCGCGCTTGTCGAGCTTGCCGTACGCCGAGCGCACCGCCGCGGGGTCGTGCGAGGCGAGCTGGTTCGGGTCGTACGACGGCGTTGAGACCAGCGCGAGGATCGCCCCGGTCGTGGGGTCGAGCGCGACGACCGCACCTCGCGCCTTGCGCTCGCGCAGGCCGTCGTAGGCCGCCTTCTGGGCCGCGGCGTTCAGCGTCAGGGTGACGCTGCCGCCCTTGGGCTGGGTGCCGGTCAGCGTGTCGATGACGCGTCGGACGAACAAGCTGTTGTCGGTGCCGGCGAGGATCGAGTTGGACGTCTGCTCGACGCCGGTGGCGCCGTAGACGAGGGAGTAGAAGCCGGTGGCGGGCGCGTAGAGCGGGCCGTCGACGTACTGGCGCTGGAACTTCAGCCGGTCGTTGGTCTCGATGCTCTTGGCGATCGGCTTGTCGCCCACGATGATCGGCCCACGCTCGCGGGAGTACTCCTCGGAGATCAGTCGCGGGTTGTTGCTGTCGTTGTGCAGGTCGTCGGCGCGCACGACCTGCAGGTAGTTGACGTTGATCAGCAGCAGCCCGAACAACAGCATGACCGCCAGCGACAGCCGGCGCAGGGGGGCGTTCACAGCTGGACCACCTGGGTCTGGGCGTCGGCCATCGACATCTGCGGCGGCGGCGCCGGCCGGCGGGCCGCGTGGCTGATCCGCAGCAGCAGCGCGACAAGCGCCCAGTTCGCCACCAGCGACGAGCCGCCGTAGGACAGGAACGGCATCGTGAGCCCGGTCAGCGGGATCAGCCGGGTCACTCCCCCGACGACGACGAACACCTGCAGGGCGACCGAGAACGCGAGGCCGGCGGCGAGCAGCTTGCCGAACGAGTCACGCACGGCGATCGAGGTGCGCAGGCCACGCTGCACGATGATCCCGTAGACGAGCAGGATCGCCATCAGGCCGGTGAGTCCCAGCTCCTCGCCGATCGCGGCGACGATGAAGTCGGTCTGGGCGTAGGGCACGATGTCCGGCCGCCCCTCGCCGAGCCCCTTGCCGAGCAGGCCGCCGGTGCCCATCCCGAACAGTCCCTGCACGAGCTGGTAGCTGTCGTTGGCGACGTTCTCCGGAGCGAAAGCGTTGAGCCAGATGTCGACGCGGTCACGGACGTGGCCGAACAGGTTCCATGCGAGGAACGACCCGAAGGCGAACAGCGCGATGCCGATCAGCAGCCACGACAGTCGCTCGGTGGCGACGTAGAGCAGGGCGATGAACACCCCGAAGAACAGCAGCGAGGTGCCGAGGTCACGTTCGAAGACCAGCACGCCGAGGCTGGCGACCCACGCGACGAGGATCGGCCCGAGGTCGCGCGCACGAGGCAGGTCGATGCCCATGAATCGCCGCCCGGCCAGGGCGAGCACGTCGCGCTTGACGACCAGGTAGCCGGCGAAGAACACAAGCAGCACGATCTTGGCCAGCTCGCCGGGCTGGAACGAGAATCCGAAGACCCGGATCCAGATCTTGGCGCCGTTGATCGTGGTCCCGATGACGGGCAGCAGCGGCAGCAGCAGCAGCACCAGTCCGGCGAGCATCGCGGTGTAGGTGAACCGCTGCAGGATGCGGTGGTCGCGCACCAGCACGATCACGACGACGAACAGCACGATGCCGACGGCGGTCCAGGTGAGCTGCGCGGGCGCCGCTGCCGACGGCGCATCGCGGCCGAGCTGCTGCGCGCGGTCGTCGTAGGCCAGGTCGAGGCGATGGATGACGGCCAGACCGATGCCGTTGATGAACGTGACGGCCGGCAGCAGCAGGGGGTCGGCGTAAGGGGCGAACTTGCGAAGCACGACGTGGGCCAGCCCGAAGAGGAAGGCGAGCCCCGCGCCGTAGCCGAGCATGCCGGCCGGCAGCGTGCCGTCGTGGGCCAGACCGACGGCGGCGTACGCAGCCATCGCGACGGCGAGGGAGAACACGAGCAGGACCAGCTCGGTGTTGCGTCCGGTGCGCTCGCGCCGCTCGGTGCGTTCTGCCCGCGCGGTCACGGCGTGGTCCCGCAGTCGTTCGCACGAAGGCCCGCGGAAGCGGTGGGAGACCCGCTCGGGCTGGGGGCGGCCGTCGGGGCGGCGGTGTCCGTCGGGCTGACCGGGCCCGCCGTCGCCGGGGGGCTTGCCGTCACCGACAGGCTCGGTGACGGGCTCGCCGACGGCGTCGGGACGGCGGCCTGCGCCTGGCACGCCTCGGCCTGCTGGCGCAGCCTCGTCACGATGCGGCGTGCGTCGGGCAGTCCGGAGGTCGCGATCGCGGCCACGACCCGCTCCCGCTGGTACTCCGGGAGGTCGGAGAGGGCGATGTCCTCACGGCTGTAGAGCTTCGATGTCCGCAGCGGGCCGACGTCCTGGCTCAGACCGCGGAAGATGGCCACGTTCTCGGCGTCTGCGCCGACGAAGTACTGCGTCTGGGACCACCGGTAGCCCCCGTAGCCCGCCGCTCCGACGACCAGGAGCAGCAGCACGAGAAGGGCGGCGAGCCGGCCACGGCGCCGGGGCGGGTGGTCGTCGGAGTCGATCGGAGCATCGGGCTTTTCCGGCGGCGGGGTCAGCGCGGCGGCCTTGCTGGCCGGGGTGTCGGCCGAGCGGCTGGTCTGCACGACGCCCTCGGATGCGGCTCCGACCGTGACGGGATCTGCGGCGGGGGTCTTCCGCTCGGCCTCGACGACGTCGGCCACGATCGCGGTGATGTTGTCGGGGCCGCCGCCCTTGAGCGCGAGGTCGACCAGGCGCTCGACGATGACGTCGAGCTCGGTCTCTGCCGACAGGGTCTCGCACAGGGTGTCCTCGCTGACGACGCCGGAGAGGCCGTCGCTGCACAGGAGGTAGCGGTCGCCCGCCTTCGCCTCGCGTACGGAGAGATCGAGGTCGAGCGCATCCCGGCCGTCGAGGGAGTTCGTGATGAGGTTGCGCTGCGGGTGGTGGTCGGCCTCCTCGGCCGTGATGCGCCCCTCGTCGACGAGGGTCTGGACGAACGTGTGGTCGTGCGTGATCCGCTGCAGGCCCCCGTCGCGCAGGAGGTAGCAGCGGGAGTCGCCGACGTGGACGAGGCCGAAACGAGAACCGGCGCGCAGCAGCGCGGTCAGCGTGGTGCCCATGCCCTTGAGGTCGGGATCACCGGCGACCATGTCGCGCAGGTGCTGGTTGGCCTGTTCGACAGCCGCCGACAGCCGCTCGAGCAGGTCGCCGCCCGGAGCGTCCTCGTCGAGGGTCGACAGCGACGCGACCGCGACGGAGGACGCCACCTCACCCGCCGCGTGGCCACCGACGCCGTCGGCGACGACGAGCAGCCGGGGGCCTGCGTAGCCGGAGTCCTCGTTGGCCGACCGGATCAGGCCGGTGTCCGACCGGGCAGCGAAGCGGATCGCGAGCGACATCCGGCGCTTACTTCCGCAGCTCGACGACGGTCTTGCCGATCCGCACCGGCACGCCGATCTTGACCGGCGTCGGAGCGGTGACCTTGGCCCGGTCGAGGTAGGTGCCGTTGGTCGAGCCGGCGTCCTCGACGAGCCACTGCCCGTCGGAGGGGTAGAAGCGGGCGTGCCGGCTGGAGACGTAGTCGTCGTCCAGCACGATCGTCGAGTCCTGGGACCGGCCGAGGGTGACCGGCTGGTCGGCCAGGCGCACGGTGGTGCCGGACAGGGACCCCTGGGTGACGACGAGCGTGCTGGGCGCGCCGCGACGGCCCTTGGCGGGCTTGGGTGCCTTCTCCCGGCGGGGGGTCGGCGCGGTGGCCGCCGCGCGGCTGCTGCGGGCGCTCGACCGGTTGGCGACCCGGCGGCCGAACAGGTCGGAGCGCATCACGCTGATGGCGGTGAGCACGAACATCCACATCACGGCCAGGAAACCCAGCCGGATCACCGTCAGGGTCAGCTCGCTGAGCTCGCTCATCGACGCCCCCCGGAGTCTCGTCCCTCGTGGAAGGTCATGGTCGTGCTGCCCAGGACCACCTGTGACCCGTCGCGCAGCCTGGCCTGCTCGACCTTCTCGCCGTCGACCTCGATGCCGTTGGTGGAGCCGAGGTCGCGGATGGTCACGTCGCCCCCGGAGCGCCGCAGCTCGGCGTGCCGCCGGGAGATGCCGGGATCGTCGATGCGTAGGTCGGCCTCGCTCCCTCGCCCGATCGAGGTCGTCGTCCGGGACAGCGCGTGCCGGGTCTCGCCCACCTGGACCGACGGAAGCCCGCCCGGTGTCCCCGCCGTCGGCTCGCCGTGGCGGGCGGTTGCACCGGCCGTGGCGGCGCTGCGCACCCGGAAGCTCCCCGTCTCGAGGCTGTCCTCGAGCTCGAAGGCGACGGTCACCGGCCCGATGAAGGCGTATCCCTGGTCCTCGGAGTGCTCCCGGACCATCGCAGCCAGCTCCGTCGCCAGCGCCTCCTCGTACAGCGCCAGCCGCTCGTGGTCGTGCTCGCCGAGCTCGACGGTGAACTCGTTGGGCACCATGGTGCGGCCGCGGGCGACGATCGCGGCCCGGTCGTCGCACTCGCGCTGGAGGGCGCTGGCGATCTCGACGGGCTGGACCTCTGCCTTGAAGGCGCGAGCGAAGGGACGGTTGACCATCTCCTCGATGCGCTTCTCGAAGCGCTGCAGGACGCCCACGTCACCTCCTCGGCGGATCTTCGTGGCCGCCTGGCTCACGTCGGGCACCCGGACAGTCCGGCCAAGAGATGGTAGCCGGGCCGGCGCAGATCTATCTTTTCCCCGCACCGACCCTCGTACTCCTACCGGCTCTGCGGGGGTTCCGCCCCTCCTCCGGCGCCCGATCCGGGCCGCTCCGGCAGGGCAGTCTGGGGAGCGGCGGGAACCCCCTGGCGTGTTAGCCTTTCTCGGCTCGCGCGAGTGGCGGAATAGGCAGACGCGCACGGTTCAGGTCCGTGTGCCCGAAAGGGTGTGGGGGTTCAACTCCCCCCTCGCGCACCACAGCTCGAAGGCGCACTGACCTGGGGTCTCTCGGTCAGAAGGTGCGAACCGCAGGCGGCAGAGCCGCCACCAACCGGTCCAGCTCGTCCTCGGTGTTGTAGTAGTGGACCGAGGCGCGGACCAGGTCCCCGAGGCCACGACTCGGCAGGTCGAACCGGGCATAGCTCACCGGAGAGACGCTCACGTTGACCCGGTGCTCGTGCAGGCGCGCCTTGACGGCCTCCGCGGGGACGCCGGCCACGGTGAGCGTGACGATGCCGCAGCGGCGCGGCCCCTGGTCGTGGACCCGGACCCCGTCGACGGCCGCGAGCCGGCTCCGGAGCGAGTCGGCGAGACCGGTCACGCGCTCCTCGATCGTGTCGACACCCCAGGACAGGGCGTAGTCAACGGCGACCCCGAGGCCGATCTTGGCCGCGTAGTTGGACTCCCAGTTCTCGAACCGCCGCGCATCCGGGCGCATCTCGTAGGCGTCGGGCTGCGTCCAGGTGGCGGCGTACAGGTCCAGGAACGGCGGGTCGATCTGCTCGAGGAACTCACGACGTACGTAGAGGAACCCGGTCCCCCGTGGGCCCCGCAGATACTTGCGACCGGTGGCGGAGAGCATGTCGCAGCCGATCCGGTCGACGTCGATCGGCAGCTGTCCGACCGACTGGCAGGCGTCGAGCAGGAAGGGCACCCCGGCCTCGCGGGCGGCTGCGCCGATCTCCTCGGCCGGGTTCACCAGCCCGCCCTGGGTCGGGACATGCGTGACCGCCACCAGCTTCACCGGACCGGCGCCGTCGGACAGGCGGTGCCGAAGGTCGCTCACCGACAGCTGACCGGACTCGTCGTCGTCCACGACCTCGACGACGGCGCCCGTGCGCCTGGCGACCTGGAGGTAGGCGATCACGTTGCTGGCGTACTCCGCCCGCGCGGTGAGGATGCGGTCACCGGGACGGAACGCCAACCCGTAGAAGGCCATGTCCCAGGCTTGCGTCGCGTTCTCCACGACGGCGATCTCGTCGGTCCGGGCGCCGATCAGCTCGGCGATGGCCGGGTAGGGCCGCTCGATCTGATCGGCGGCGGCGGCCGCTGCCTCGTACCCGCCCATCTCCGACTCGCGCCGGAGGTGGGCGATCACCGCGTCGGTGACCTGGACTGGGGGCAGTGCGGCGCCGGCGTTGTTCAGGTGGGTGACCAGCGCCGCGCCTGGTGTGTCTCGGCGCGCCCGGTCGATGTCGAAAGCCATGGCCGCACCCTAGGGACCAGCTGACTCGCCCGCCCGTGACCCAGATCACGAGCGTGGTCAGCAACCCGTGCGCGGGCTCACGACTCCTTGTCCATGACGCCTCACGGTGAGGCGCGCGACGGATCGCCAGACCGGTCCGCGCAGAACCCGAGGGAGTCACGTTGTCCACCATCACGACCGCGGCGCGCCGCGTGGCAGCAGCTGCCGCGGTGTCCGCTCTGAGCATCCCCGCGAGCCTCGGCGTCGCCGGGACCGCAACGGCCGACGCTGCGGCTTTCCGCGACGCCCGGGGTGACATGTCCCAGGGTGCCGACATCCACAAGGTCCGCGTCGTCAACGAGAAGCGCGTCCGGGTGAAGGTCACGCACCGCGACCTGGTCCGTTCCTTCCGCAGCGGCAGCAGCATCGCGGTGTACATCGACACCGACCCCAAGCGCAGCGGGCCCGAGTACGTCTTGCAGGGCGCCACCTTCGAGGGCGGGGACTACGCGCTGCTCAAGGCGGACGGCTTCCAGGCCGCGGGCAACCGGCAGGCCCCGTTGCACGGGGGCAGCTACCTGATGCGGCTCGACTTCGACCGGGACGTGGCGCGCATCGCCATCGACCGGGTCGTGCTCGGCAACCCCGGCAAGGTCCGGGTCGCGGTGAAGACCGGCGCGGAGATGCTCCCGAAGGGCAGCAGGACG
>JBBRVU010000069.1:0-18903 GCA_038246575.1 Actinomycetes bacterium
CCGACCACCATCAACGACCATCCTGGCGGCTTCCTCGCGAAACTCAGGCGAGAAACTCTGATACCTCTTCGGCATCAACACCCCTCCTCTCCGGAATGGAACCTATTGGTTCCGCAGTCCGGAGAGCTGGAGGCACGCCAGTTGGGCGGTGGGTCGGCTGTGGGCGGGCACCGCTCACATGCCGAGATAGGCGGTGCGTACCCGCGGGTCTTCGAGTAGTTCGGTGCCGGCGCCGCTGACGGCGATGGCACCACTTTCGATGACGTAGGCCCGGTCGGAGATCTTCAGCGTGTGGGCGGCGTTCTGCTCCACGATCAGGACCGTGACGCCGGCGTCGCGGATGCGGGTCACCGCCTCGAGCACCGAGGTCACGAGGTTGGGGGCGAGCCCGATCGAGGGTTCGTCGAGGGTGAGCAGGCGTGGTCGAGCCATCAGCGCCCGGCCGATGGCGAGCATCTGCTGCTGGCCGCCGGACATCGTGTCGGCGCGTTGGGTGCGACGCTCTCCGAGGATGGGGAACAGTTGCAGGACCTCCTCCAGTGCCGGCCCGGTCTCGGTGCGTTCCCGCGTGTAGGCGCCCATCTGCAGGTTCTGCATGACGGTGAGCGTTCCGAACAGCGCCCGCTCTTGTGGGACGTGGACGAGGCCGCGGCGCACGATCCGGTCGGGCCGGAGGCCGTCGATGCGCTCCCCGTCGAAGGTGATGGCCCCGTCGTTCACCGACAGCATCCCGGAGATGGTGCGCAGGGTTGTGGTCTTGCCGGCGCCGTTCGCGCCGATCAGCGCGACGATCTCGCCGGCCTGCACTTCCAGGTTCAGCTCGTGCAGGATCTGCAGCCGGCGGTAGCCCGCGGAGATGTTCTCAAGCTTCAGCAATGAGGAACTCCTCACCGAGGTAGGCCTCGACGACGCGTGGGTCGGCGGTCACCGCGTCGGGTGTGCCCTCGGCTAACACACGGCCTTCGTGGAGCACGACCACCCGCTGCGACAGCGCCATGACCGCAGCCATGACGTGCTCGATGAACATGACAGTGATGTGCTCGGCGGCCAAGGAGCGCAGCAGTTCGATGAGGGGGAGCCGTTCGGTGGGCACCAGGCCGGCGAGCACCTCGTCGAGCAGCAGCACCCGTGGCTCGAGGGCAAGCGCGCGGGCCAGCTCCAGCCGCTTGAGCCCGGCGGTGGGCAGCACCCCGGCCGGGCGGTCGCGGAATTCGTCCAGGCCGATCCGGTGGATCACTGCGGCGGCCGCATCCCGCGCTGCCGCCCGCTGCCGGCGGCGGGAGTGGGCGGCGACGGCGACGTTGTCGAGCACGGACATGCTCTCGAAGGGGCGCATGAGCTGGAATGTGCGCACCAGCCCGGCGCGGGCCACCCGGTGCGGGGGCCAGCCGGTGATGTCGCGGCCGTCGAACCTGACGTGACCGGATGATGGTGGGAGCTGGCCGGCGATGATGGAGAACAGCGTCGTCTTGCCGGCCCCGTTCGGCCCGATCACTCCCACGAACTCGTCGCCCTCGACCTGCAGCGAGACGTCACTGAGCGCTCGCAACCCGCGGAAGGATTTCGAGACAGCCTCGACTTCGAGCAGGCTCATCCGCGAATCCTCGCCCTGACCGATCCGTAGATCCCCCGCGGCAGGAACAACACGATGAGGATCAGCAGTACCGCGTACGTGGCGACGTCGAGACCGCTGCGGCCCTCGACGAAGGACAGCACGGCCGGCGGGTTCCGCAGGACCGACGCGGTCACCTCGGACAGCGGGCCGATCACCGCGGCACCGATCACCGGGCCGAAGATGGTGCCGATGCCGCCGATGACTGCGGGGACGATGGCCTCGACGGAGACGGCCGCGCCGAAGGCCAGGTTGGGATCGATGAACAGGAAGTACTGGGTGTAGAAGGCGCCGGCGAGGGCGGTGATCCCTGCACTGACCGCCACCGCCGCGAGTTGGTAGCGCAGGATGGGGATGCCCAGGGACTCGGCGGCGATGTCGTCGTCGCGGATCGCCATGATGTACTGCCCGGTGCGCGAGTGGACGAGCAGGATGTTCACCGCCACCGCCAGGGCGAGCAGGCCGAGGATGATCCAGTAGTAGTTGTGGCTTCCGACCGGGAACTGCAGCTTCGACCACGAGCCGCCCGGGATGAGCGGTATGTTGAACCCGCGGGTCTTCTGCAGCGCCTCGATGTTGGAGGTCAGCAGCAGCAACATCTGCGCGAACGCGAAGGTGGCCAGGGCGAAATAGGCGCCCTTGAGGTGGTAGCGGAGCGACAGGTACGCCGTCGCGACGCCGAACGCGGCGGCGAGCACCGCTCCGATGACCATGCCGAGCCAAGGCGTGATGCCGTGCGCGACGAGCAGGTACGCGTCGGTGTATGCCCCGATGCCGAAGAAGGCGGCGTGCCCGAAGCTGAACATGCCGCCGTAGCCGCTCATGATGTTCCAGCCCACTCCCATGACGGCGAAGATCAGGGTGCGGACGGCGACGCCCTCCCTGGCCGCGGGCAGGATCGCCGGGAGCAGGGCGAGCACCGCCACGCCGACGACGAGAACGACCACGTGTCCCAGCCACGGCCGACTCCGGGTGGCAGAGGAGCGAGCGGGCGCGCGGTCGACGCTCACTGCGGGCTCCCGAACAGCCCCTGCGGTCGGAAGAAGAGCACCAGCACGAAGACGACGAACACGAGCAGGGTCGCGCCGGTTCCCGGCAAGTAGAGCCCGCCGACCGTCTGCACCAGGCCGATCGCGAGACCCCCGATAAGGGCGCCGCCGACGCTGCCCAGGCCGCCCAGCACCACGATGACGAACGCGAGGATCGTGAACTGTTCCCCGGTGCTGGGCGTCAACGTGAGGAACGGCAGCACGAGGCCCCCCGCCGCTCCCACGCACGCAGTCCCCAGCCCGAACGTCAACGCGTACACGTGCGAGACGTTCACCCCGACCAGCTGCGCTCCCTGGGCGCTGGCCGCCACCGAACGAATCGCCAGGCCCAGCGGAGTCCAGCGCAGGATCGCGGTCAGACCGAGCGCGAGCAGCAACGCGCCGATGAAGGCCAGCACGCGCGGGATCGGTGCGATGGCCCCGAGGATCGGCCACTGGCCCTCGAACGGCGCCGACACCGACTTCGGCTCGCCACCGAAGACGAGCAGCAGCAGGTTGGCGATGAGCAGCGAGAGGCCGAGTGTGACGAGGAGCTGGCCCTCGGTCTCGCCGGCGCTCATCAACCGGTTGAGCATGGTGGCCTGGATGAGGTAGCCGACCACGAACAGCACCGGAATGGTGATCAGGGTGGCCACGTAGACGTCGACGCCGACCGAGGTGACCAAGGAGTAGGCGACGTACATCGCCAGCGTCAGGAGGGTGCCTTGCGCGAAGTTCACGATCCCGAGCACCCCGAAGATGAGCGTGAGGCCCATCGACACCAGGCCGTACACGCCGCCGAGCAGGAGGCCCGTCACGACCGCCTGGGTGATGAGCTGGTCGCTCTTGCCGCCCACCGCGTAGACCAGGGCGAGCGCGACGGCGACGGCCCCGACGACGGCAGCGGCCGTCAGGACCGGCCCCCGGTTCAGCGACGGCCGCCGGCGCGGAGGGTCCTTCCGGGCGTGCACCGCCGTCTCGGTCATCGCGTCCTCGAAGCCTTGACCGGAGCTGCCGTTCCGCGCCGGCGACTCGTCACTGACCTGCTACGGCGGGCCAGACCAGGTCGGCTGTCTTGAACGAGTCGGGGAAGACCTGCTGGATCTTGCCGGAGATCACCTGCATCACGATGGGGATGGCGCTGGTGTTCTGTCCCGTGTCGTCGAAGGCGATCGGTCCGTCGAACGCGAGCAGGGACTTGTCGATGCTCACCTTGGCGATCGCGTCGCGCAGCTTCTTCGGATCGGCGTCCTTGCCGTCCTCGAGGCCCTGCGCGATGACCTTGACCGCTTGGTAGGACAGGACTGCGGCGGTCTGCATCGGCTCGCCGTACTTCTGCTCGAAGCGCTGGCGGATGTCCTTGACGTCCGCGCTCGTGGCGTCGAAGTGGTAGTTGGCGCTGAGGATGTTGTTCCCGGCCGTGGCCGCTGCTGCGGGGAAGCGCTCGTCGTCGAAGCCGCCGTTGGCGATCCCGTAGACGGCCTTGATCTTCGGTTTGAGGGCGGCGATGGCCTTGGCGACGAGCAGGCTGTCGGGGAAGTAGCCGGTGACGATGATCGCGTCGGGGTTGCCGGCGGCGGCCTGGCTCACCTGCGTCGTGGCGTCGTTCATCGACGCGTCGTAGGTGACCTCCTTCGCGATGTTGACTCCCTTGGACGTGGCCTCCTGCTGGAACGCCTTGAAGACGCTGTCGCCGAAGTCACCCTGCACGTGGATGTAGGAGACGGTCTTGATCGGGGCGTTCTGCGCCTCACCGATGGCGACGAGGTCGTCTGCGCCCTTGGTGCCCATGCTCGTGGCGTCGGGCTGGATGCGGAAGGCGTATTTGAAGCCCTGCTGGAGGATCTGGTCGGCCACCGCGACATCGATGACGAGCGGGACGCCGGTGCGTTCGGCGGCCGAGGCGACGGTCTGGGTGACGTCGCTCTGGTAGGTGCCGACGAGGGCGGCCGCGCCGGCGGACATCAGCCGCTGCGCCTCGCTCTGGCCTACTTCGGGCTTGCCCTGGGTGTCGCCGGAGGCGACCTTGAGCGTGGCGCCGCCCATCGAAGTGATGCCGCCGGCCGCGTTGACGTCGTCGGCGGCCATCTTGACGGCCTCGTCCATGGGCTTGCCCGCCCCGGCGAGCGGGCCGGTCAGCGGGTGCAACGATCCGATTGTGATCGTCTTGGCTGCTCCGGAGGCGGCGCCGCCCGAGCCGGTGGAGCCGGAGTCGCCGCAGGCCGCGAGCAGCAGGCCGAGGGCCGCCACGACGGCGAGGTGACCGCGATACCTGCGCATGCCGGTTTCCCTTCGCGAGGTCCGACGCCGTCGGGACCGGCCAGTCGCGCGGTTCCCCGACCTGACGACCGTTCCCGTGGGTGGAACGACTGAGTGGCGTGGGGGCTTGTCTAACAGGTCCCGTTAGGGTAGGTCAATGTCTAGGCGTGGCAGTCAGGCCCGCCCAAGGGTGCCCACATCCATTCCGCTGAGAGGAACAATGGTCGAGGGGTCGGCGGCGAGGAGTGGCGGGCGGGCGGGGGAGCCCTTCGGCTCGGGCACCGAGGCCGCGGACCGGGTCGCGGACGTGCTGCTGCTTTTCACCAGTGGCGCGGCCGCGATGGGGGTCAGCGAGATCGCGCGGCGGCTCGCGTTGAGCAAGGCTGTCGTCCATCGGATCTTGCAGTCGCTGGTGTCCAGGGGATTCGTCCAAGTCGACCCCGCGACGCGGGAGTATCGGCTGGGGCCGGCCGCTGTTGCGGTCGGCGCGCGCGCCCTGCGCGAGCACGATCTGCGGCGTGCCGCGCGCGGCGTGCTGCGTCGGCTGCGTGACCAGACGCACGAGACCACGACGCTGTCCGAGCTCGTTTCGCTGTCCCGGGTCTACCTCGATCAGTACGAGAGCCCGCAGGAGATCAAGATGACCGTCGAGCTGGGGCGACCGCACCCGCTTCATGCCGGTGCCTCGGGCCGGGTGATCCTCGCCTTCCTCCCCGAGGACGTCCAGGGGGCGGTCCTCGCCGGCCCGCTGCAGGCCTTGACCCCGGCGACGGTCACCGACCCGCACGTGCTGCGTCGCCTGCTCTCCGCGTCCCACAAGGACGGCGCAGCGGCATCTCGCGGTGAGCGGCAGCGGGGTGCCGGTTCGGTCGCGGCTCCGGTCTTCGACTTCGACGCCGACGTGGTGGGGGCCATCAGCGTGTGCGGCCCGCTGGGGCGTTTCGACGCGCGCACGGTGACGCGTTTCGTCCCACTCGTTCGTGCCGCGGCGGAGGAGGTGTCTCACCTGCTCGGCTGGCAGGGGGCCGGTCCCGGCCGGGTCGGTGCCTCCCCGAGGGAGTAGCCGGCGCGGCTGCTCAGGCCAGTGGTGCCAGCGCACGCAGGGCCGCGGTCAATGGTGGGAGGCCGGTGCCGGCGAGCTGTTCGATCGCGTCGAGCAGGGCGTCTGTGCGCGCGGTGCCGATCCGCGCGGCCAGCAGCCGGCGGGGCTTGGCTCGAACGTCGGGGTCGTGCAGGGCGTCGGGGCCGTCCCCCCGCGGTCGCTGGACCGACTCCTCGAGCCGGTCGCCGTTGCGCAGGTGGACGGCGACGAATGAGGGCCGTCCGCCGGGGTGGCCGGCGTCGAGGGCCGGATCATGGCGCACCCGCACGCGGTCGGCGAGCGCGCGCACCCGGGGGTCGGCGAGGGCGGTCGGCTCGAACGCCTCGTCGCCGAGGCCTCCGGTCACGATGGCGACCGCGACCGTGAAGGGGATGCTGAACCTGGCCGCGAGCTCGTTGGCCGGGTGCGGCTCGGCGTATGTCGCGGCCGCGGCGTAGGTGCGCACCTCGATGCGTTCCACGTCCTCGGGCCGCAGCGCGCGGTGTGCGAGCAGGCGCTCCAACGCATCGTTGACGCCGTGCAGATGCGCGCAGGTGGGATGCCGCTTCAGGTAGCCACCGAGCACCGCCGGCTCCACGGCCGCCGCCGGATCAGCGAGGGCCGCGCAGTCGAGCTGCGGGGCGACGAACCTGCCGAAGTGACGCTCGAAGGTGCCCGGCACCCCCCGCAGCCCCGTCCCGGCAGCGACCCCCCATACGGCGCCGGCATGTGCGCCCAGGCCGAGGAAGACGTGCTGGCCCGTTGCGCCGGCGACAACGGTGCGCGCGTCGGGGAGCATCGGTGCTGATGCGGCGAGGTCGATCGCGTGCGCGATCGGCTCGGGCTCGGCGCCGCCGACAAGGTGGGCCACGCCGGCGGCGGCACCCACCGACCCCCACGTCGCGATGTCGTGCACACCCGGTGGTGTGCCACCCATCGCGACCCCGATCCGTACCCCGACCTCGTAGCCGGCCAGGATCGCGCTCAGCACGGCTCGCCCGGACGCCTGCTGGGCCTCGCCCACGGCGACGACGGCCGGGACGACGTGCGAGGCGGGATGCCCGCGCGCGAGGCGGTGCCCCTCCTGCAACTGCTGGGCGGCGACGAGCGTGCCGTTGAGCAGGGCGGCGGTGGTGGCATCCGTGCCCGCGGAGCGTCCTATCACGCTCGCCGGCCCGGTCCCTCGGGCGAGTGCGCTGCGCAGAGCGGCAAGCTCGGGTCGCGAGGCGGCCGCGACCATGGTCGCGAACACGTCGGCCACGACGGCCCGCACCCGTCGCTGGGCCGGTGGCGGCGCCGCGTCGTAGGAGGTGAGATGCGCGACCTGGGCCAGCGTGGTCGAGATGGTCATGGCAGCGCGCAGAGCACGGACCGGGCGTCCAACGTGGTCGGCAACGCGGCAGCCGCCTCGAGCACCGTGGCTGCCGTGGGAGTGCCGAGCAGCCGCTCGAGTTTTGCGCGCACGTCTGCCGCGCCGAACGGATGATGGTCGGCGTCCCCGACCGGGTTCGGCTGCTCCGCGGTGAGCCGCCGACCGTCGGTCAGCGTGATGGTGAGGCGGGTGGCCCGCTCGGCGGGCAGCCGCCGGTCGAGTTCGAGATCGTGGCGCACCTCCACGAGGCTTGCCAGGTCGAGCACCGCGGGGTCGCGTCGGCGATCGTCGTCGAAGGATTCGGGGCCGGCGACCCCGTCGAGCAGCGCGACCGCCACGACGTAGGGCAGCGAGAACATCGCGGCGAGCCGAGACTGCGTGGACAGCGGGGCGAGCGGCATGCCCAGGCGGTGCGTCTCCACGAGGACGTGTGCGACGTCGCCGGCGGTGAGTTGGTGGGCGTGTTGAAGCGACAGCGCGGCGTCCGCGGCCGGGTGGGTGTAGGAGCACGACGCGTGCCGTTTGAAGTAGCCGCCTGTGATGTCGAAGCGGGCGCCGAGCTCAAGCGTCAGCTCGGCCGGGTCGAGTCCGCCGACCACCCCGCCGAGCGTGTCGGCCGCCGTGCCGGCGGGCGTTGCCAGGCCGGCTGCGGCGAGCCGCGCGCCGATCAGCCCGCTGACGTTCGCCCCGGCGATCCACAGGTTGCGCACGAAGCTGCCGGCGAGCACGACGCCCCACGGCGTGACGTAGATCAAGCCGGTGGCGGCATCGATGGCCGCCGCGATCTCCGCCGCGGACAGGCCGCGGAGTCGCCCGACCGCGGCCGCGGCACCGGCTGTCCCCCAGTGCCCGTGCGTGTGAAGGTCGGGCCGGCGCCGGGTCGCTCGCCCGAACCGGGCGGCGACCTCGTAGCCGGCGACGACGGCGGTGAGCAGCTCGGCACCGGTCGTGGTGTTGTCGATGGTCTGCGCGGTCGCCAGCGCGGCGAACAGCAGGTGTGCCGCCGGGTGGCCTTGCGCGTGCTTGTTGCCCTCGTCGAGCTCGAGCGTGCATGCCGCGGTGCCGTTGAGCCAGGCAGCGTCGTCAGCGGAGGTGAGCCGCCCGGCGCCGATCACCGACGCCCGCCCCGGCGCCGGGTCCCAGGCGGCCAGCAGTGCTCGGCACTCCGTTGTGCGGGCACCGGCGATGGTCACCCCGAGCAGGTCGGCGACCACGAGCACCGCCTTGTCGCGAACCGCGTCCGGCAACGCCTCCCATCGAAGCCGTGCGGTGAACGCCCCGAGATCGGCGAGCGCCGCGGCGGTGGCCGCTCGTGGATCGGCCGCGGCGGGGGCCACGGTGTCGGGCAGGGCCATCGGGCCGGTCCTCCGTTCGCACGTGCCGGCGAGCGTAAGCCGGGAGGGGGCCCGGCACAATCGTCGGAACCTTTCGTTCCTCTTGGCGGAACGTGGCGGGAGGGGGCCTCGCGGGGCTCGGCGGCGCACGGTTCGGTGGATCGGCGGAGCTTCGGCTGGGCCCTGTTTGGCAACGGGTCGCCGGTCGGTATGCTGCCAGCTCATCCTTTCCGTCAAGCGGAACGCCTACCGATGGCGGGTGAACTGGGAATGATGCCGCTCGAGGGACTCCGCGTCGTCGATGCGTCGACGATTCTGGCGGGGCCGTTGTGCTGCCAGATCCTCGGCGACTTCGGTGCCGACGTGATCAAAGTCGAGCATCCGCGGGCCGGCGACAGCATGCGCGGCCACGGCCATCAGAAGGCCGGTGTGTCGCTGTGGTGGAAGGAGCTCAGCCGCAACAAGCGCGGGATCGGCCTCGACCTGGGCGCGCCCGAGGGAGCGGAGGTGTTCCTGCGGCTGGCCGCCACGACCGACGTGGTGGTGGAGAACTTCCGCCCCGGGACCCTTGAACGGTGGGGGCTCGACTTGCAGCGGCTGCACGAGGTGAACCCCGGGCTGGTGCTGGTCCGGCTGACCGGCTGGGGGCAGTCGGGTCCGTACGCGCGACGGCCGGGCTTCGGCACCCTGGCCGAAGCCATGAGCGGCTTCGCACATCTGACGGGTGATCCAACCGGTCCACCGACCCTGCCGGCGTTCGGCCTCGCCGACAGCATCTGCGGGATTGCCGCCTCGGCGGCGGCCATGGTTGCGCTGTTCCATCGCGCCCGGCACGGCGGTGAAGGTCAGATGGTCGACCTGTCCATCCTCGAACCGATCATGACGGCGGTCGGGCCAGGCCCGACCGTGTACGACCAGCTCGGCCTGGTCGAGCAACGTCACGGCAACCGCTCCACGAACAACGCGCCGCGCAACACCTACCGCACCCGGGACGGGTCGTGGGTGGCGGTTTCCACGAGCGCCCAGGCGATCGCCGAGCGGGTCCTGCGACTGGTCGGGCACCCCGCGGTGGTCGACGAGCCGTGGTTCGGTTCCGGCCGGGGCCGCGCCGAGCACGTCGACCTGCTCGACAGCCTCGTCGGCGACTGGATCTCGGCGCGTGATCGCGATGAGGTCCTCGAGGAGTTCGAGGCGGCCGGGGCCGCCATCGCGCCGGTCTATGACGCCAGGGACGTCGTCGAGGACCCGCACGTTCGGGCCACGGACATGCTGACCAGGGTCCAGGACGACGAGTTGGGTCAGGTGCTCATGCACAACGTGATGTGGCGGATGTCGCAGACGCCGGGTCGGATCCGGTTCACTGGGCGCGCGCTCGGCGCCGACACCGACGCGGTGCTGGGCGAGCTCGGCTACGCCGAGGCCGACATCACCCGGCTGCGCGGGCTCGGGGTGATCGCGTGAGTGACCGCCTCCTGGATCTCGTGCGGCGCGGCGTACGGATCTACGATCTTGGCCGACCGCTCTTCGTCGGGATGCCCCAGTCGCCCAACCATCCTCAGTTCTGGCACACCCTGCCGCGACGACACGGGGACATGGTGCGCCCGGACGGCGGATCGGCCGCCAACGATCTGATCGTCACCGGAACCCACGTCGGCACCCACATCGACGCGCTCGCGCACGTGTCGCAGGACGGCCGGCTGCACGGAGGTGCTGACGCCGGCGAGTCCGGACGCGGGGGCCGGTTCATGGAGCATGGTGCGCACACGATCGCGCCGATGATGCGGCGCGGAGTGTTGCTCGACGTGCCCCGCGCGCTCGGCCTGCAGGAGCACGAGCCGGCGTACGAGATCACCCCGGACGACCTCGAGACCACCGTCTCACGGCAGGGCGTCGACGTCGGCACCGGCGACGTCGTACTGATCCGCAGCGGCTGGGGTCGCCGGTTCGACGCGGGCACGGAGGCCTACACGGGCAAGGCGAGCGGTGTGCCCGGGGTGGGTGAGGCGGGTGCCCGCTGGCTCAGCACCCGCGGCGTGCACGCCGCCGGGGCCGACACCATCGCCTTCGAACGACTGGCTCCAGGCAGCGGGCACGCGGTGCTGCCGGCCCACCGGGTACTGCTGGTCGAGTCCGGCGTCTACATCCTCGAGGCCCTCGCGCTCGAGGAGATCGCCGACGCTGCCGTGCACGAGTTCACCTTCGTGCTGGCCCCGCTGAACATCCTCGGCGCGACCGGCTCGCCGGTGCGGCCACTCGCGGTCGTGCCCGGTGCCTGAGCCAACCCTCGCCGAACGCCTGGCTGCCTTCGCCACCGACGCGACATTCGAGCGGCTCCCCGACGACGTGATCGACAGCGTGCGCAAACGGGTCCTCGACGTGTTGGGCATCGCCGTCGCGGCCAGCACCCTGGACACCAGCCGGGCGGCCCGCGACTTCGCCACGGAGCAAGGAGGGCGCGCACAAGCATCGGCGATCGGCGTCGGCGAACCGCTCCCAGCCCCGCTGGCGGCCTTCGTCAACGGAGTGCTGGCCCACTCACTGGACTACGACGACACCCATCTCCCCTCGGTGCTTCATCCCAGCGCGTCGATCGTGCCCACCGCGCTGGCCGCCGGGCAGGCGGCCGGCGCCGACGGCCGGGCGTTGATCGCGGCGATCGCAACCGGGCTGGAAGTCTGCGTCCGAGTCGGGATGGCCGGATACGACGACAAGACCGGGAACTCGATCTACTTCGAGCACGGGCAACACGCCACATCAATCTGCGGTGCCCTCGGCGGGGCCGTCTCGGCCGGTCTGCTGATGGGGCTCGGAACCGAAGGCATCGCCCACGCGGTTGGAATTGCCGCCTCCATGGCGTCCGGGATCATCGAGGCCAACCGGACCGGCGGCACCGTGAAGCGCATGCACTGCGGGTGGGCCGCGCACTCGGCGGTCTCCGCGGCGCTGCTCGCCAGGCACGGGTTCACCGGGCCGCCCACCGTGCTCGAGGGCCGCTTCGGATTCTTCCAAGCCTGGCTGCACGGGCGCTACGAACCCTCCGCCGTGGTCAACGGGCTGGGCACCATCTGGGCGGTGCCCGGCATCTTCTTCAAGCCCTACCCGGCGAACCACTTCACCCACGCCGCCATCGACGCGGCCAGCATGCTGCGCTCGCAGGGAGTCACGCCAGCCGACGTCGTCGCCGCCACGCTGGGAGTGGCGGCGCCCACCGTGCGCACGATTGGTGAGCCGATCGACCTCAAGCGCGCCCCGGCCACCGGCTACATGGCCCAGTTCAGCGGCCCCTACGCCGTGGCCGCCGGACTGCTGGGAGGCGGCGGCCTCGGTGTCGGCCTCGACGACTACACCGACGCGCTCGCACGAGATCCGCGAAGGCGTGCACTGATGGCGAAGGTGGACGTGGTCGCCGACGAACGATGCACCGAGATCTTCCCGCACCAGTTCCCGGCGGTGCTCCACATCCGTACGACCGACGGGCGGGAACTGGCCGCCGAAGTGCTCGCCAACCGCGGCGGACCGCAGTGGCCGCTGTCCTACGACGAACTAGCCACGAAGTTCCGCGACAACGCCGACCGGCTGCTTCCCGCTGCCACAGTCGGCGAGCTCCAACACCGCATCGCCAGCCTCGAGGAGACCGGCGATGTCGGCTCGCTGCTCGCCCGGCTCACTCGCTTTGGCTGACGCGAGTGAGTCCGACCAAGGAGGACCCATGCCGACCCTGGACCTGCTCGTCAAGAACGCCCGCGTCATCCGACCGGAGGACCGCGAGGTCGCCAGTCTCGACATCGGCGTCGCCGACGGTCGTTTCACGCGGCTCGCCGCCGACATCCCAGCCGCGGATGCGGCGCGGGTCGTGGACGCCGCCGCCCGGCTGGTCTTCCCCGGAGTGATCGACGCCCACCAGCACTGGGGCATCTACAACCCGCTGCCCGAGGACACCCGTAGCGAGAGCCGCGCCGCAGCCCAGGGCGGGGTCACCACCGGCATCACCTACATCCGCACCGGGCAGTACTACCTGAACCAGGGCGGGCCCTACGAGCAGTTCTTCCCGAAGGTGCTCGAGGCCGCCGCCGGCAATGCCTACGTCGACTACGGGTTCCACTTGGCGCCGATGGTGGCCCAGCACATCGACGAGATCCCGATGCTCATCGAGAAGTTCGGCGTCCCGTCGTTCAAGATCTTCATGTTCTACGGCGGGTTCGGCCTGCACGGGGCCTCCTCGCACCAGCGGGAGTTCCTCATGACCCCGGAGGACGAGACCTACGACATCGCGCACTTCGAGTTCATCATGCGGGGCATCCAGGCCGCACGCGAACAGATGCCCGGCATCGCTGACGACATCTCCCTCGGGCTGCACTGTGAGACCGCCGAGATCATGCGGGCCTACACCAGTATGGTGCAGAAGGAAGGCCGCCTGGCCGGCCTGGAGGCCTACTCCGCCGCCCGCCCCCCGCACTCGGAAGGGCTGGCCATCACGATCGCGTCCTACCTGGCCCACGCGACCGGGCTGCCGAACATCAACCTGCTGCACCTGTCGTCCGCGGCGGCGCTGGAGGCGGCGCTGCTGATGGCCTCGACGTTCCCGCACATCAACTTCCGGCGCGAGGTGACCATCGGGCACCTGCTGGCCGACTACCACACCGCCAGCGGCCTGGGCGGCAAGGTCAACCCGCCGCTTCGGTCACCTGAGGACGTGGAGCGGCTCTGGGAGCACGTGGTCGCCGGCGACGTCGACTGGATCATCACCGACCACGCCTGCTGCCGCGACGAGCTGAAGTTCGGCAAGCCACGCGACGACGTGTTCCTGGCCAAGTCCGGCTTCGGCGGCGCGGAGTACCTCCTGCCAGGCGTGATCACCGAGGGGCGCAAGCGCGGTCTGAGCTACCAACGGATCGCGCAGCTCACCGCGTGGAACGCGGCACAGCGCTTCGGCCTGCACACGAAGGGCACCATCGCAGCGGGCTACGACGCGGATTTCTGCATCGTCGATCCCGACCAGACCTGGGTGGTGCGCGCGGCCGAGTCGGAGTCGTCGCAGGAGTACACGCCGTTCGAAGGGTTCGAGCTGACCGCGCGAGTCACCGACACGTTCATCCGCGGGCAGCAGGTGCTCGAGAATGGCTCGGTCGTCGGCGAGCCGCGCGGCCGGTATCTGCACCGCCCGGTTCAGCGTGCCTGATCCGGTCCGGACGGGTCGGCTCTGGCGAGCACCTCCCGCGCCGAGCGCACTACCGCGACGTCCACCATGCGTCCATCCTCGTCGGTGAGCACACCGGCACCGGACCGCACGGCATCGTCGTACGCCGCGACCAGTCGGCGGGCCTTCGCCACCTCCTCCGCCGTCGGTGAGAACACGTCATTGATAACGGCCAACTGCGCCGGATGGATCGCCGTGCGGGCGCGGAAACCGAGCCGCAGCAGCGCCTCGGTCGAACGGCGCAGCGCAGCCTGGTCGCGGAAGTCGGTAGCCGTCGGGCCGACCGGGGCGGCGATGCCCGCAGCCGCCGACACCAGCACGAGTTGCAGGCGAAGCGGGCTCAGCTCCTCGCGGGCCGCGGTCGGCCGCAGCCGCAGCTCGGCCGCAAGGTCAGCCTCGCCGAGGCCGAGGTGCCACACCCGTGGAGCGCGGGCCAAATCGGCGGCGGACAGCAGACCCGCCGCCGTCTCGATCAAGGCGAAGACACCGACCGCCCCCGGTTCGAGGTCAAGGAGGTGCTCCCTGCCGGTGATGAGACTGTCCACCTCGGCCAGCAACGCCGGCTCGGCCTTCGGCACGACAACCCCCATCACCTCGGAGGTCACGGCTACATCGATGTCAACCTCGGGCGTGGTGCTGTTGATCCGCACCCACAACTCGCAGCCCGGTCGCTGCTGGCTGGACAGCCACTGGTCGATGTTTGCGCGAGCCACCTCTTTCCTGTCGACCGGCACCGCATCCTCGAGGTCGAGAATCAGCGCATCCGCTCCACGGCCCGTCGCACCCGCAAGGCGATCCGCGCGGTCCGCAGGCACATAGAGATAGCTGCGAGCCGTGCGCCGTCCCGCGGCACTCATACCGGCATCGTAGGAGGCGAAGACGGCGCCGATCTCGCCCGCCGACGCAACGAACCTGCTGTCCTGCCCACGGTGCGGCCTCATGGCCGAACGCCCCCGCGGAGGCACGCCACCACGCCATCGCAACGAACACCCCGGCCCTTGGGCGTGGCTGCGCATTCGAGCCCACAACGTGTCGTTGCGGATGCGGACATCGATGGTGGGGAGCCGGTCGGTGCGGCCGCTGTCCGGGAGCTGCTGGGCGGCCTCGGCCCGCGGGCCCGCCGATAGTCCTCCGGGTCCTTCCCTCTGGTATCCACCCAGTGACGGGGGCGGCTCTCATGACGCGCCCACACCGGGGTCTTCCGCGGCGGAACCGTCGACGCCAACCCTCGAGCCGGCCGCCGATGCACCCGATGCTGATCGGCCAGCGCGCCCGGATCCCCAGCCCCTCCAGGCCGGCGTCCCGCCGAACCGCCTCGAACACACCGCCACCCCAGGACCCCCCCTTCCCGCCCGCCACCCCGTCGTCGACGCTGCCGCCGACGACTGGGTGGCGGTGGGCCAGATCCGAGCGTCGCAACACGCCCGACCCGACAACAGATGGGGGGGCCATTTCAGGCCGGGCGGACTCCAGTGATCGTCGCAACGCCCGAGGTGCTCGGGAGTCGGGATGGGTCACGGTCGGCCAGGGGCGGCGCCGCAGACGGCGAAGCGTGAGCAGTTCGCGCAGTTGATGGCACGGGGTATTCCGAACGCTGAGGCGTGCCGGATCGTGGGGGTGAACCCGCGGACCGGGAAGCGGTGGCGACACGGCCGGACAATCACCAGCAGCAGCGGCCGGAGGCTGCACTATCCGGCTGTGATCAGCACCCGCAGTCGGGAGATCTCCTCTCGCTACGTCTCCGAGGACGAGCGGGTCTGCATCGCCGACCTGAACCGGCAGGGTCTTGGGGTGCGGGCGACTGCTGCAAAGCTGGGTCGTAGCCCGGCGACGATCAGCAGGGAGTTGCGGCGCAACCGTGACCCGGGCAGTGGGCAGTACCGGCCGTTCACCGCGCATCGGCTGGCGGTGGGACGTCGGGCCCGTCCCGGCCGCGGCAAGCTGCTCGGTGATCCGGTGTTGCGCGGGTTCGTTGTGGACCGCCTGACAAAGAAGTGGAGTCCCGAGCAGATCTGCCAGGCGCTGCGCCGGGAGTTCCCCGACGAGCCCGAACGCCACCTGGTCGCCGAGACGATCTACCAGGCGGTCTACCGGCCGGAGCTCGGCGGGTTGTGCCGGGAGCTGCCCGCGGTGTTGCGCTCCCGCCGTCGGCGCCGCCGGCCGCACCGCAGGGCCGACGCCCGCCGCGCCGGCGCGCTGGTCAACATGAGAATGCTCGATCAGCGCCCGGCCGAGGCCGCCGACCGGGCCGTGGCCGGCCACTGGGAAGGGGATCTGATCGTCGGGGCGGACAACCGCTCCGCGATCGGCACGGTCGTCGAACGGGCCAGCCGGTTCACCATGCTGCTGCACCTACCGGATGGCCGGCACACCGCTGAAGCGGTGCGGGACGCCCTGCTGGCCACGATGCAGCAGATGCCTGCGCCGCTGCGCCGCTCGCTGGCCTGGGACCAGGGCAAGGAGATGGCGCTGCACACCGAGGTCGCCGCCGCCCTGGGCATGCCGGTCTTCTTCTGCGACCCGCACAGCCCCTGGCAGCGCGGCACCAACGAGAACACCAACGGGCTGCTGCGCCAGTACTTCCCCAAGAGCAGCGACCTCCGGGTCTACACCCCCGCCGATCTCGAGATGGTGTCCGCCGAACTCAACGCGAGGCCGCGTAAGACGCTGGACTGGGACACCCCCACGCAGCGGCTGGGCGCTTTCCTGCCCGTGCTGTCCTGAGGCGTTGAGCCACCGCGGCTCACGCGCGCGGGCTGCGAGGATGCCGGCATGGCCGGCATGCGTCGACGCAGCCCCCAGCCGCCGGCACCGCCGCAGGTGCAGTGGAGGCCCGGGCTCGCCGACGACATGCTGCGCGAGCTCGCACCATTGCTCGCCGAGGAAGGCATCGACGTCGACAACATCGACGTGCCCGACCTGCCAACCCTGCAGGCGGCAATGAACCGGGCGGTCGAACGGGCAAACATGACGCGCTTCACCCCGGTCGGCCGGCCCCGGGAACTGGCCGTCGCCGCCCTGCGCCAGGCCGTCGAGGCACTCACCGAAGACGACCCGAAGCAAGCCAGCGCCGTGCTCGAGCAGGTCCAGCCCGAATCCCCCGACGACCGGACCGCGACCGTCGCCGGCTGCATCGGCGTCGCCCTCGGTCTGCTCGACGACTGGCTTGCCGGCAACAACACGAGCGCACCCGCGGGCATAGGGCACCGGGTCGACCTCCCAGCGGGTCACTGGCCGGGTGAGCGCGCCGCGACCGACCTCCTCGCCCTCGCCCGCACAGGCCGCGCCGTGCGCACACTCGACACCCTCATCCTCACGCAAGGAGGGCACAACCTGCTCTACGGCAGCGTCCTCACCCTCACCGCCGCCGTCCGAACCTGGGCCACCGACACGAACACATCCGTCGCCGCGATCTTGCTCAACCACGTTCGTTGAGGCGCTACGCTCCCCACCGTTCAGTCACCGCGTTGCGACCATGGCTGGAATCCGCCCCGTGTCACACGCAGGCCGATCCGCCCAACCGGTGGGGCCAAGTCAGCCTGGGGCAGAAACACTCGTTCTTCCGCGAGCCTGCACTTCAACTCGAGGCGGTGAGTCTCCTCAAGCAGGCCCTACCGTGAGCAAGTCGTAGGTCCACGGCCAGCGTCCAAGGGGAGCAGCTGTCCGGCCCGGGCTCGCCGCGATGGTGGCGGCCCGCCCGTGCGCAGCAGGCGTATCAGCCTGCGGCGCATGCGAGGAGGTCGGGAGGGACCGGTCGCCCCAGAGCTTCCCGCCGCGATCGGCGCAGCCGCGGGGGAGCCCCGTCGAGCCCGAGCAGCGTGACCGCGGCCGAGGTCCAGCCCATGCCCGGTGCGGGGCACCCCGAGTCGCCGTCGCTGACCCCAGTGCACTCCGAGCCTTCTCATAAGGCTGGAACGATCGCTGCCGCCCCCTTCGTGTGGACGAAGACAGCCGAAGCCGTCGTCCGGAAAGCTCCGGAAAGCCAACCATCGGATGACTTCAAACACGGCCCATTAGTCTAGGCAGGACACGGGAGGTGACGCAACCCAAATGGGAGCTTGCAACTAGCTAGAGCCGTTCCTCGTTCGTGAGTTGCGACCCAGCGCACCGTCGCTCAAGCAGCGGAAGCGGACTGCGAGATCGTCTGCATCAGCGTAGTGGTGCGGCCGGGAATGGTCTTAGCACTCGAGTCATGGTGACCTGACCGTTCTCGATCTTGCGGGCTATGATCCGTGCTGGCGCTTGGTTCCCCTCGACCCATCGCTGCGCCGCAGTCAGCCAGTCGACGCTGTCTGCGCCTGGCCCTCCTGCGCAGTGATACACGCCGGGCAGCATGAACAGGCGGAACCAGTCCTGGGTCGCCCTCAGTCCGCCGCTGACAGATACCGCCTGGCGGTAGTAGGAGGTAGTCGAGTACGGCGTGATGAGCGGGTCCGCGAAGCCGTGGTAGAGGATCAGTTTGCCTCCGGCGTTGCGGAATGCGTGCATGTCGGGATTATCGGAGTTGAAGATCCGCGCCATGTATCGGAGTTTCGGGGGGTCGCGGTCAAGGTTGAAGTCGGTAAGCTCATACGACGGTCCCGGGTCGCGCGGGAAGGCGAGGTACCGCAGCACTTGGGTGGCGAAGTTGCCCGCCCCGGACGGCGTGGTGTCCGTGCCGATGTCAAGTCCTGCCCAGCCGAGCTCGGAACCGCGCGGCAGCCCGGGAAAGAGCGAGCGGCCGTGGCTGTCCCGGGGTCCGCCGTAGAACGCGCGCACGACCCGGACCTGCGCGGGGCTGAGGCAACCCTGCGACTGTCCGCGCGGGCAGCGCAGACTGCCGGGGTTGAAGTGGCACTGTCGAGGGTCGTCCAGAATTCCGTCTCTCCGGCCGTCGAGACCAGGGCTCCGTCACAGCGAACGTTTGTCCTGATTTCGTGATGTGGTGAAGAGCCGAATGGCGGCGTGGGGGTCGAGGGTGACCGCCCGCCGGGCGGCGGCGATGTTGACCGCGCCGGCGAGGCGGAACGCGGTGGTGACG
>JBBRVU010000070.1:0-18776 GCA_038246575.1 Actinomycetes bacterium
GCAGGAGTGGCGGCGCGACCAGCGTGACGCTCGGGAGATCGCGCGGGACATGGGCGAGGAGATGACCGACGCCCTGCTGCTGCGCGAGGTCCTCGAGCCGGGGGCTGCGGCGCTTGCCGCCACGGTGGAGCACGCGCCGGACGCGGTAAGGGAACTGGAGGGGGCTCTCGCGCACGAGCACGCTGTCGACGTCGCCGACTACCGCCCGGCCGACAGCAGGCTGCACCTCGCGATCGTGTCCCTCGTGGGCTCGGCTTCGTTGTCCGCTGCCGTCTCGGACAACCGCATGCGGCTCAACGACCTGCTCGACGCGATCCCCCTGCTGCCGCCCAACATCGAGCACTCGCGCAGCCAGCACGCCCGCATCGTGACGGCTGTGCTGCGCGGCCGGCCGGACGCGGCCAGAACGGCGATGGCCAGCCATCTCGACGGCACCGCGTCGCTGTTGCGCGGCTTCCTCACCTGACCGGCTGGCCGGCCCGTCGCTCGACGGCCGTGAGGAACCGGCGGATCGCATCGGCCACGACCTCGGGATGCTCGGCCTGCGAGACGTGGCCGCTGTCGGGCAGCGACACCAGATGGCTGTCCGGGATCGTCCTGGCCGCTCGCGGCGCCGTGCGGGGGTCCACCAGTCGGTCCTTGAGCCCGTAGACGAGCAACGTCGGAGCCTGTACCCGGGAGGCCAATCGCCACAGCGGCCAGGCGTCCCGACGGACGTAGGCCGTGATCAGGCTGCGCAACGACAGCAGCATGGCCTCGGAGTCGTGCTCGAGATGGGCCCGGCGCGTCGCCTCGGTGATGGCCTCCGTCCAGCGCTGCGGCGGCACCCGCGACGGGTCGGCGAAGCACAGGGCCACGGTCGCCCGCACCCGCGCCTCGACCGGGAAGCGCCCGATCCGACGGGCCAGCCACTGGCCGGCCCACGGCAGCGCGAGCGCCGGGAGGTGGGCGTTCGTGGCCCGCGGCCGGACGACGGGCAGCGCGGGCGACACCAGGGTGAGCGTGCGCACCAGGTCGGGCCGGACGGCCGCGACCACCATCGACACCGTCCCGCCGAGCGAGTTGCCGATCAGGTGCACCGGCCCGCCGCCCCGGGCCTCCAGCAGCGCGGTCAGGGTGCGGACGTGTGAGCTCAGGGAGTAGTCGCGGTCGAGCGGGGGCGGGGACCAGCCGAAGCCCGGAAGGTCCAGGGCAGCGGAGTCCAGCCGGTCCGCGAGCAGGCCCATCAGATCGGTCCAGATCGTTGATGACCCGCCGAGGCCGTGGACCAGCACCGTCGGCTCTGCACCTCCGTCGCCGGTCGGAGCAGCGCTGCGCACGTGCACGGTGCCGGTCGGCAGCTCGACGAAGTTGCCCGGCCACGGCGACCGAACCGTCATGGTTCGAGCAGCGGACCGAGCCGGCGGTTGACCGCGGCCAGCACCGCGCGGATCACCGCCTGCCGCGCATCCTCTCGGACCACGGAGGCCCCCGAGAGTCGTTGCGTGGCCCGGTCCGTCACCATCGTCACGACGGCCAGGGCGGTGCGGTGCGCGCCGGTCTCGGCGACCTCGACGTGGTCGACGTCGAAGCGCGCCCGGCCCTCCACGACCGCCTCGACGGCTCGCAGCGTCGCGGCGGCCACGGCGCGGTTGAGGCTGCCCGTCGTCGCCGTTCCCTCGGCCGTGCCCTGCACGGAACGACCGCCCGCGGAGACCGTCACGACGACGGAGGTCGCCAGCCCGGCCGAGACGAGCTGGACCCGCTCGATGACCACCCGGCTCGGCGGCAGCAGCTCGATCACTGGTGGCTGGGACGCGGCGGCGTCCTGGCCGTTCTGGCCGTCCTGGCCGTTCTGGCCGTCGGGGGCGTCCGGGGTGGCTGGGACCGTGCCGGCGACGTGCTGGACGCGCTCGCCGGCGCCGGCAGGCTCGGCAGCGGGCTCGTCGCCTGCCCCGCCGGGCCAGGCGGCGGAGTTCTCGCCGGCGGGCGTCGGCGACACAGGCTCAGTGGGTTCCTCCCGCCAGGGCGCCGCGGCCGTCAGCGCCGGGCCGGCGCCGTTGGTCTCCCCGACCACCCGGACCCGGTCGGTGTCGACCGCGAGCCCGAAGCGGGTGCGCAGCAGGTGGTTGACCTCGCCGGCCACGCCCACCTCGTCAACGCCCGGCGCGAGCTGCAGGCGCAGCGTTCCGGGGCCGTCGTCGGTGGACTCGATCGCTGCGGCCGCTACACCCGGGACGCCGAGCAGGGCCGCCACCAGCTGGCTGTGTTCGGCGACGGTCACGCCAGCAAGTGTCGCAGCACCACGACCTCGTCCGGCCCTAGGATCGCCGGGACACCCGGAACGTCCGGGCGATCGCGACCGAAGGAGAACCGGGTGAGCACATCCCCGGACTCGCGTATCCGCAGCACGCGGCTGCCCCGGTCGGCTCGACGCAGGCAGCTGCTCACCGCCGCGCAAGAGGTCTTCGTCGCTCAGGGCTACCACGCCGCGGCGATGGACGACATCGCCGATCGCGCCGGGGTCAGCAAGCCGGTGCTGTACCAGCACTTCCCTGGCAAGCTCGAGCTCTACCTCGCTCTGCTCGACGAGCACGCCGCCGCGATGGTCGAGGCCGTGCGCATCGCGCTGGACTCGACGACGGACAACAAGCAACGCGTCGCCGCCACCATCGCCGCCTACTTCCGGTTCGTCGACGAGGACGGCGGCGCGTTCCGGCTCGTGTTCGAGTCCGACCTGACCAACCAGCCGGCGGTCCGCGAGCTCGTCGAGGGCACGACGCTGGCCTGTGCGGACCTGATCAGCGAGGTCATCCGCGACGACGCCGGGCTGCCGCCCGAGGAGGCGCGGCTGCTGGCCGTAGGGCTGGTGGGCATGGCCCAGGTGACCGCTCGGTTCTGGCTGGCGGACGAGGGCTCCATCCCTCGCGACGCAGCGGGCAGGTTGCTCGCCAGCCTGTCCTGGCGCGGGATCGGCGGGTTCCCCCGCACCGGCGAAGCCCCCTGACAGCGGATAACCTGAGCGGCGCAGGACGGCCAACCGGTCTCCCGCGCTCGGCAGTGACGATGACGGAGGTTCCGCGGTGGAGGTCAGGATCGGTGTGCAGCAGGTCGCTCGTGAGCTGGTGATCGAGAGCACCGAAGACACCGACCACGTCACGAAGGCGGTCTCGGCGGCGTTGACCGGCGAGAGCAAGATCCTGTCGTTGGACGACGAGAAGGGCCGGCGGATCGTGGTGCCGGCCGAGAAGCTGGCGTACGTCGAGATCGGTGAGCCCGAGAACAGGCGGGTCGGCTTCGGCGCTTTGTGAGCCGGCTCAGGCGGACAGGCCCAGCGTGGTCATCCGCTCTGTGTGGTTGTCGGTGAGCCGGGCGAACATCCGGCCCACCTCCGCGAGGTCGGCACCTCGCCCCGGCACTCCCCCGACCAGCAGCGCCGAGAGGGCGTCGCGCTCTGCGGCGACCCGTTGCGCCTGGCTCAGGGCCTCGCCGACGAGCCGTCGTCCCCACAGCGCGAGTCGGCCGGCGATCCGCGGCTCGGCCGCGATGGCCGCCCGGACCCGGTCGACGGCGAACTGCGCGTGGCCGGTGTCCTCGAGCACCTGCAGCACCAGGGCCTGCGTCGACTCGTCGAGGTAGGCCGACACCTCCCGATAGAAGTCGGTCGCGATGCCGTCGCCCACGTAGGCCTTCACCAGCCCCTCCGGCCAGTCGGCCGGGGAGGTGCGCTCGTGGAAGGCCTCCAACGCGGGCATGAACGGCGCCATCGCCTCCTCCGGCGACACCCCGGTCTCCTCCAGGCGGCTCCGCAGCAGCGCGAAATGGTGGTACTCCGCGACCGCCATCGCCCCCAGAGCCGCCTTGTCGGCGACGGTCGGCGCGAGCTTGGCGTCGTCCACCAGACGCTCGAACGCGGAGAGCTCGCCGTAGGCCAGGGCACCGAGCAGATCGACCACAGCGAGGCGATAGCTCTCGTCTCCCGCCAGGGCGTCAGCCGCGTCTGTGGTCACCTCTGGAGCCTATCGACGCTAGACTGCGACCGGCCCCGGTCCCCGATGGCCCGCCACCGCGTCCGCGTGGCGCGCGGCCTCCGGCGCCCCAACGCAAGCCTCGCACCTTGACGAGAAGGGCAGTTCCCTGACCACCCCATCCTTCGCCGAGCTCGGCGTGCTCCCGGCAACGGTCGAAGCACTCGAGGCCGTCGGCATCACGCATCCCTTCCCCCTCCAGGCGCTGACCCTGCCGGTGGCCCTGCACGGGCACGACATCATCGGCCAGGCCAAGACGGGCACCGGCAAGACGCTCGGTTTCGCCATCCCGCTGCTGCAGCGCGTCGTGGTCGAGGGTGAGTCGCACGCCCTCGAGGGCCTGCCTCCCGTCACACATGGCAAGCCGCAGGCCCTCGTTGTGGTCCCCACCCGTGAGCTGTGCGTGCAGGTGACCCGCGACGTCGAGACGGCCGCCGCGAAGCGCTCGGTGCGCACGCTGTCGGTCTACGGCGGACGGGCGTACGAGCCGCAGGTCGAGGCGTTGCGCAAGGGCATCGAGGTCGTCGTGGGCACCCCGGGGCGGCTCATCGACCTGGCGCAGCAAGGGCTGCTCGACCTCGGGCAGGTGCGCACGCTGGTGCTCGACGAAGCCGACGAGATGCTCGACCTGGGCTTCTTGCCTGACGTCGAGAAGATCGTCCGGCTGGTCCCGGCTGGTCGCCAGACGATGCTGTTCTCGGCCACCATGCCCGGCCCGATCATCACGCTGGCCCGGTCGTACATGCACCACCCCACCCACATCCGCGCGGTCGACCCCGACGACGACGGCCAGACGGTCAAGGCCGTCGAGCAGCACGTGTTCCGGGCCCACGCGATGGACAAGGTCGAGATGCTGGCGCGCATCCTGCAGTCCGACGGCCGCGGCCTCACGCTGGTCTTCTGCCGCACCAAGCGCACCGCAGCCAAGGTCGCCGACGACCTCGCCGACCGCGGCTTCGCCTCCGGTGCGGTGCACGGTGACCTCGGCCAGGGAGCCCGCGAGCAAGCGCTGCGCGCGTTCCGCAGCGGCAAGATCGACGTGCTCGTCGCGACCGACGTCGCCGCCCGTGGCATCGACGTGCAGGACATCACCCACGTCGTGAACTATCAGTGCCCCGAGGACGAGAAGACCTACCTGCACCGGATCGGTCGAACCGCGCGCGCCGGCGCGTCGGGCACGGCGATCACGTTCGTCGACTGGGACGACATGCCTCGCTGGTCGCTGATCGACAAGGCGCTCGACCTGGGCTTCGGCGAACCGGAGGAGACCTACTCCTCCTCCGACCACTTCTACGAAGAGCTCGAGATCCCGCGCAACGTGACCGGCGTGCTGCCGCGGGGGAACCGCACCCGTGCCGGCCTCGGGGCCGAAGAGGTCGAGGACATCGGCGAGACCGGTCGGGCCGGCGGTCAGGGTCGTGGACGCGACAGTGGCCGCGGCGGACGCGACAGTGGCCGCGGCGGACGCGACGGCGGTCGTGGTGGACGCGACGGCGGTCGTGGTGGACGCGACGGCGGTCGTGGTGGCCGGGACAGTGGTAGCCGTGACGGCGGACGCGGCGGCGGCCATGGCCGCGACTCCGAGCGCACGAGCCCGACGGAGGCGAAACAGCCAGATCTCTCAGATCAGTCGGTACGCGCCGAGCGCCCCAAGCGGTCGCGCAACCGCAAACGCACTCGCGGTGGCGGGTCCGGCGAAGGCGCCACCTCGACGGAGTAGCGGCCCGCTGTGGGTGCCGCTCAGCCTGCTAGAGCCGCAGCCCCAGCCGCACCCAGGTGCGCCGATGACACGTCGGACACAGCATCCACGACGGGTGCGTCCGGCGCAGCACCGGCAGGTGCAGGGACGGCACGGCCAGACCGAGCAGTGCGCGGGGAGTGACCACAGCCGTCTGTCCGCAGGACGAGCAGCTGATGGTGACGGCTCCGAGAGCCGGCGGCTGTGCCACCTGGCTGTAGAGGGCTCGGCGACCTAGCGGGTCCGGCGCCCGAGTCGCCCCCGGCTCCGCGGGTGCCCGGGTGCGCAGCCGGTCGAAGCCCTGCTGGGTCACGCGAACATCCCCGCCGCCAGCTCGCGGTAGGCCTCGGCGCCCTGGGTGCGGCGCGAGGTCGTCAGCACCGACCGACCCGCCGCGGGCGCCTCGGCGAACCGGATCGACCGCGGGATCGCCGGCTCCAGGACGGTCAGGTCGTAGCGACCCGACACGTCGGCTAGCACCGCCCTGGCATGGTTGGTGCGCCCGTCGAACATGGTGGGCAGGACGCCCAGCACGCGCAACGCCGGGTTCAGGATCCGCTGCACGTCGTGCACGGTGTCCAGCAGCTGCCCGACACCGCGGTGGGACAGCATCTCGCACTGCAGCGGGATCATCACCTCGTCTGCCGCCGTGAGCGCGTTGAGGGTGAGCACACCCAGCGATGGCGAGCAGTCGAGCAGGATCACGTCGTAGCCCGCGGACACCTCGGCGAGGGCGGTGCGCAGCACGTACTCCCGGCCGGGCCTGGACATCAGGGCCGCTTCGGTGCCGGCCAGGTCGATGGTGGCCGGCAGCAGGTCGACGCCGTCCTCGGTCGGCTGGACCGCCATCGCGGCCCCCACCCGACCCAGCAGGACGTCGTGCACGCTGAGCTCGACGAGGTCCGGGTCCAGCCCCAACGAGAAGGTCAAGCAGGACTGCGGGTCGAGGTCGACGAGCAGCGCCTTGCGTCCCTGCTCGGCCAGCGCGCCTCCGAGCGAGACGACGGTGGTGGTCTTGGCCACCCCGCCCTTCTGGTTCGCCACAGCGATGGTCCGGGTCACGACCGCCATTGTGCCCACCCACCCCCGCCGGTTGTCACTGCCTGGGCGGGTAGCGTCTCCCCCGATGAGCACCCCACCGTTCCTCGCGCTCCCGACCGGCATCCGGGCCACCCGGGTCCCGGCGGCCCACGGGGAGCTGGCCGCCCTGGCCGGAGAGCCGGACGGGACCGCTGGGCGCTCCCCGGTGATGCTGGTCCCCGGCTTCACCGGGTCCAAGGAGGACTTCATCGGCGTCCTCGCGCCCCTGACGGCGGCTGGGCATCGGGTGGTGGCACTCGACCAACGCGGCCAGTTCGAGTCGCCGGGCAACGGCGACCCCACGTCGTACGACATCAAGGCCCTCGCCGACGACGTGCTCGCCGTGGCCCGTGACCTGGGCGAGCCGGTCCACCTAGTCGGGCACTCCTTCGGTGGGCTGGTCTCGCGCGCCGTCGCGCTCGCAGAGCCGGGCGCGCTGCGCTCCCTGACGCTGATGGACTCAGGTCCGGCAGCGATCCCGGAACCCTCGGCGAGCAACCTGGGCCTGATCGTGGCGGCCCTCCCGGTGATGGACCTCGAGTCGATCTGGGGCGCCAAGCGCCAGCTCGAGCGTCCGCACGAGAAGGTCGCCCCGGAGCCGGACGTCGAGGAGTGGATGCACCGCCGCTTCCTCGCCAACGACCCGGTCTCGCTGCTGCGGATGGCGCAGCAGCTGGTGGGCGAGGAGGACCGGGTCGACGAGCTCTCCGCCGTGGACCTGCCGATGCTGGTCCTCTTCGGCGCGAGCGACGACGCGTGGCCGCCCGCACAGCAGGCCGACATGGCCCGGCGACTGAGCGCCGAGGTCAGCGTCATCGACGGTGCCGGGCACTCCCCCGCGGCCGACGAGCCGGATGCAACAGCAGCCCGGCTGCTGGACTTCTTCGCCCGCTGCTGAGGTGGCGACCGGCGTCAGTCGCCGGGACCGACGACGTCGCCCAGAGCTGCCCACGACTGGGCCGGGGCGACGGCCGCCGACCCGGCCGGGCAGACCCGCAAGAAGTCGCACCAGCGACACGACGGCGACACCTGCGGCGGGAACACGGCATCAAGTGACTCCAGTGGCAGACCGGCCCGGTAGCTCGCGTCGGCCGCCGCCGCCTCGGCTCCCATCGCCTCAGCGCGGTCAAGGTGCCGGCCGATCGACTCCGGCGTGTGCTCGTGCGCGACGACGTCTCCGGTCGGCACGTGGTGCAGCTCGACGCGCAGGCACGGCTCGCGGAACATCCGCGTCACGGCCAGGGCATAGAGCGCGAGGGCCAGCGAGCTGCGCACGTCGTGGGAGGTCAGCAGCCGCCTGCCGGTCTTGTAGTCCACGACGACCAGCTGGTCCCCGCCCTCGACGCGGCGCCGGTCCAGGCGGTCGACCCGTCCGGACAGGGACAGCCCGGTCGTTCGGGCGCCCACGGTCCGCTCGACACCCACCGGCTCGTCGGCGGGGTCCAGCGTCTCGACGTAGGCGATGACCGCGTCGCGAGCCCGCTGCCGCCAGTGCTCGGACTGCTGGGAGTCGCGGAAGCCCTCACGAAGCCAGACCCGGTCAACCAATCGCCCGGCGGCCTCGGGGGTGCGATCACGAGCGTCGAGGCGGTGCCACCCGGCCAGGGCGAGGTGCACGGCAGAGCCCATGCTGTTGTGCGCCCACGGCGGGCCCTTCGGCGGCTGCGGCCGGTCCAGGTAGGTGTAGCGGTAGCGGCGGGGGCAGTCCAGCCAGGTGGTCAACCGGGTCGGGGTGCAGGTGAACAACCGCGCCGGCACACCCTCGAGGTCGAGCTCGGGTTGGGTCGCCCCGGTCGTACTGCTCACGCGTTCTTCACGAACGAGGTCACTGCGTCGGCGACGAGCTGGACGGCGATGGCGGACAGCAACAGGCCGGCGATGCGGGTGATCAGCGTGACGCCGCTGTCCTTGATGACGCGGATGATGACGACCGAGTAGCGCATGAACAGCCACAGCATGATGTGCACCGCGACGATCCCCGCGGCGAGCGCAGCGCCTTGCCACGGGTCGTCGACCCGGCGGACGAACACGATGGTGGCCACGATGGCGCCGGGCCCGGCCAACAGCGGCGTGCCGAGGGGGACGAGTGCGACGTTGACGTTCATCGTCTCCACCGGGTCGTCCGCCTTGCCGGTGAGCAGCTCGAGCGCGACGAGCAGCAGCAGCAACCCACCGGCCGCCTGCATCGCGGGCAGCGAGATGCCCAGGTAGTTGAGGATCGACTGCCCGAACAGGGCAAAGATGGTGATGACGAAGAACGCGACGAGCACGGCCTGGCCGGCCAGCCGCTTGCGCATCGCGTTGCTCCGGCCACTGGTGAGGCTGAGGAACAGCGGGATGGTGCCCGGCGGGTCCATGATCACGAACAGCGTGACGAAGACCTCGACGAAGAACTTGGCGTCGGCTGCGGTCACAGCCTCACCCGGCGCCCACGACCGTGGTCACTCCCCCGGCCTGGGACAGCAGGGCATCGAGAACTGTGGGGTCGGTGGTGTGCTCACCGAGCCGGTTCTCCTTGCCGGCTCCGTGGTAGTCACTGGCACCGGTCACCAGCAACCCCAGCTCTCCGGCCAGGCCCCGCAGGTGCTCGCGTGCCTCTGGCGAGTTGTCGCGATGGTCGACCTCCAAGCCGGCCAGACCTGACCCGGCCATCGCCGCGATCGCCGCGTCGCCGACTGTGCGCCCGCGCTTGGTGGCGGCGGGGTGGGCGAACACCGGCACGCCACCGGCGGCACGGACCAACCGGATCGCCTCGAGCACCTCGACGTAGTAGTGGCCGACGAAGAACTCGCTGCCGTCGTGGAGCAGCGAGTCGAAGGCAGCTGACCGGTCGCGGACCACCCCGGCCGCCACCAGCGCGTCGGCGATGTGCGGCCGACCCACCGTCGAGCCTTCGCCGACCTGCTCCATCACGAGGTCCCAGGTCACGGGGTGCCCGGCGCCGGCCAGCTTGGCCACGATGGCCTTGGCGCGCGGCACGCGGTCGTCGAGGGCAGCGTCCATCTCGGCGGCCAGCGCCTGGTGACGCGGATCGAAGAGGTACGCCAGCAGGTGCAGGCTCACGTCGTCATAGACGCACGAGATCTCCGCGCCGAGCACGAGCCTCAGCGGCCGGGCCAGCTGCGACTGCGCCCGGGTGGCCTCGGCCCACCCCCGGGTCGTGTCGTGGTCGGTCAGCGCCACCACGTCGAGTCCGGCCGCCGCCGCCGACCCGATCAGATCGGCCGGGCTCTCGGTGCCGTCCGAAGCCTTGCTGTGGGTGTGCAGGTCGACGATCACGGGGCCAGCGTAGGGGCGCGCGGCGCGGCGGCGCGGTCAGGCCGTCAGGCGCGGGGACAACGCGCCGAACGGGAGGTCGAGCTCATGGCCGCTGTCGCGTACGTCGGTGAGCACGAACTCGTCGATGAGCAGGAATCCTGCGCTGTCCGGCCACGCGATGGCCCAGATCCAGCAGGCCAGGGCCTCGCCCACGTAGACCGCTCGGTCCGGTGGACCACCGTCGAGCACCCACAGTGCCGTGGGGTGGCCCGCGGCGTGGATCTTGGCGTGGGCCGGCCGGTCACTCGGTGGTGGTCCCGGGTCGGGGCCGTCCATCCCGGCGAACCGCGCACCGAGACCCACTCCGGGCTCCTCGGCGATCAGCAGCAGCTCACCGACCCCGCCGAGAGGTGCCGGGCCGCTGCAGGCCAGCGCGGTCGCGCGAGCGCCGGTGCGCTCGTCGCCGGCGGTGGCAATGCCTGTCACCAGCCATCCGCGCGGCAGCGGCCACGGCAGCCAGACCGGAACTGCGGCACCCGCGACGGCCCGCGTGACGAGCTCGGCGGTGGGCTGCATCACCGGCTGCAACGGGTGCACCGCGCCGTGCTTGGCACAGCGCCAGTCGCTGGACCACAGGCCCGGGGGATGCACGGGCGCGGCGCAGCGGGGACAACTGGGCTCGGCCCTCATGGTCGAACCGTGCCGCCCCGGACGGAGCCCCGTCAAGGGCAGGAGGCTGCCGTGCGGAACCCCGGCCCGACACGGGTGCACGCCACTGGCTCGAGCCCAGGGGTGTTGCTTACTCCTCTTCGTACCGACGCACGGTCCGTTGCTCCTCGACGACCCGCTCCCGGACGACCGGCTCCTCGACGACCCGCTCCCGGACGACCGGCTCCTCGACGACCCGCTCGCGTACCGGCCGCTCGACGATGGTCCGGCGGCGGACCCGCGTCGGTCCTCCGAGCAGGCCGAAGGCCATCACGATGACGAGGACGACGGCAAGGATGACGAGCACGGTGGTCATGGCAGGCTCCCGTTTCGTAGGCTCCCTGTCGTGTGCCCCGGACCGTCCACAGCGAAACAGCGGGTCCCCTGTGTGGGTGCACTCGTCCACGACGACGAAGGCCGGCTGCTGGTCGTCCGACGCGGCCGGCCACCGGGAGAGGGGCAGTGGTCGGTGCCGGGGGGACGCGTCGAAGCCGGCGAGTCCGACGACGTCGCTGTTCGGCGCGAGGTCCTCGAGGAGACCGGGCTGCACGTCACCGTCGGCATGCGGGTCGGCACCGTGCAGCGACCTGGACAACCTGGCACGATCTATGACATTCGAGACTACGCCTGTGCGCTCACCGTCGTCACGACCCCCGTCGCCGGCGACGACGCCGCCGAGGTCCGCTGGGTCGGACGGGTCGAGCTGAAGTCACTCGACCTTGTCGACGGGCTCTGGGACGCCCTGCACGAGTGGGGCATGCTGCCGCGCTGAGACCTCGGGCCGGCGATCTCCGGCGGCGATTCCCGTCAAGAGTTGCCCGGTTTCACCCGACGTCTCTGTCGTGGCGACCTACGGTGCAGACATGTCCCCCTCGATGCCGGTACGGCTGCGGCTGACGTGGAGTCAGCGGCGCGCGTTCGTGCTGACGGTGCTGGGCTTCCAAGGGCTCGTCTGGGCCGACGCGCTGCTCAACGACGGCCGGTTCGGCGGCAGCCCGCAGACGGCTCTGGCCGGGCTCGTCCTCATCGTCATGGCAGCCGGCACCTGGTGGGTCGGGACCTCGATGACCGGTCGCGGACTCATCGTGCACGCGGTGCCGACCCTGGTGATCCCCTGGGACCAGGTGCAAGAGATCGAGATCGAGAACCAGCTGGGCATCAAGACTGTTGTCGTCCACCACGGCACCACCGTTCGGCGCCGGACGCGGCTGGCCGCCCCGACGACGGGCCCCCTGGGCCACGACGCGCAGTTCCAGGACAAGGTGCGGGTGCTCCGTGCCTGCTGGGCAGCGCAGCGGGTTCAGCCCGAACCGACCGAACAGGCTGCCTGAGCGCTCAGGTCTCGACCGGCTCCGGTCGACCGGGCTGCTCGCCACCGCGAGCCTCGCCGTACGACCTCTTGGGCACCATCACCTTGCGCCGGAAGACGCAGACCACGACGCCGTCCTGGTTGTAGCCGCGCGTCTCGACATGGACGACACCGCGGTCGTCCTTGGACCGGGACTCGGTCTTGTCCAGCACCGTCGTCTCGCCGTAGATGGTGTCGCCGTGAAACGTCGGCTTCACGTGCTTGAGCGACTCGACCTCGAGGTTGGCGATCGCCTTGCCGCTGACGTCGGGCACCGACATGCCCAGCAGCAACGAGTAGATGTAGTTGCCGACCACGACGTTCTTGCCGAAGTCGGTCGTCTCCTCGGCGTAGTGGCTGTCCAGGTGCAGCGGGTGGTGGTTCATCGTGAGCAGGCAGAACAGGTGGTCGTCGTACTCAGTGACTGTCTTGCCCGGCCAGTGCTTGTAGGTCGCGCCGACCTCGAACTCCTCGTAGTAGCGACCGAACTGCATGAGCAGGCCTTCCTGCAGAGCGTACGAGGGCAGGTCCGCATCCTGCCCGACCCGGGCCACGCTGTGCGACAGCCCCCGTCCCTTGACGGGACGGGGGCTGTCGTATCAGGTGTCGACGCGGTCTTACGGAGTCCGCGTGTAGACGCCGAACGGCTCGAAGTCGAAGACCTCGCCGCCGATCCGCAGGGCATCCACGGCACCGGAGAACACGTGGTCGCGACCCTTGGCCACCGCGACGGTGTAGATGGTGGCCTCGTCACCGCCATCAGCCAGGTGCGCCTGGACATCGGCGTACGAGCAGGGCGATGCCGACTGCGTGCAGCCGGTGGCAACGCCGGCAGCGCCGGTCAGGAACCAGAAACCGGTGGCCGGGTCGGTGGCGTCGATGCTCGACCACTGGTTGGCAGCCGTGTTGTTCGGCACGAAGACCAGCGACGAGTAGTTGCTCGGCGTCGACGTCAGGTTGGGGTCGATCTCGAAGGTGATGCTCGGCATGTTGTAGGTGCCACGGCCGATGTTCTCGCCGGTCGTGAAGACCGAGAAGCCGACCCGGTCGACGGAGCTCACCGTGCGGCCGACGAAGTCGACCTGGTTGCCGAAGGCGACCTTGTCGGAGTCGGCCCCCGTGCGGATGCCGAGGCTGCCATCGCCCAGCGGCGGGGCGACGCTGGCGCCGAACGCCTCCGAGGAGGGCCCGGAGCGCAGGGTCGCGTCGCCGTTGCCGATCACGTTGCGGTCGATGACCGACCAGTTCGGTCCCACGTAGCTGGCGTCCGAGCCCTTGTCGCCCTTCGAGCCCTTGTCGCCCTTCGAGCCCTTCTCGCCCTTCGCGCCATTCGCGCCATTCGCGCCCTTGTCACCATTGTCCCCTTGGGAACCCTTCGCGCCGGCCTCCCCCTTGGCGCCGGGAGCGCTCTCACCGGCGACGGGCCCTGACGAGGAACTGTGCTGCAGCGTCTCGACAGCCCGGTCGGTGAGGTCCTTGACGCGCAGGCTGCCGTCGCGGATGTCCTTGCTGCGCAGCGAGTTGTCCTTGACGTCCTTGCTGGTGACGAGATTCGCGGCGGTTGCCGACCCGCCACCGATGACAGCGACGACCAACACGGCGCCGACCACTGCCGGCAGACGACGTACGCGCATGAGTTTGTTGACCATGAAAATGGTTCTCCCCGTAGATGTTCTGCGCGGCGCGAGGTCCGCGCCACTGACCCGGCAGGCGACCAAATTCGCTAGCCGCACCGACACCGAGCGAGGGGAACCTACCTCCCAGATCTGGTGCCTTTGCACCAAGAAGCGCAATGGGCCGAAATACGGACCGTTCGGACCATCTCGGACTATCTGGATGGATCACCCCGACTGCCGCAATCTTCACGGACGGTCTTCTACCCGTGACCCCGGGTAACTGGCTCAGCCGGCCGCCGGGCCCATCCCGGCGAGCAGCTCACGGGCGTTGTCGGCCTCGGCCCAGACGCAGCGCACCTCGTAGCCGCTGGCGACGATCTTGCTGCGCGAGGTGAAGTCGCGCTTGCCCCCGGAGAGGGCATGCCCGACGAAGCCGAAGATCGCGCCGAACGCGGAGCCGTAGATCACCGCGGAAATCACCAACCCGAAGACGTTCGTCTCGTCGGCCGCGAACAACGAGAGCAACACCCCGACGAACAGGCCGAACCACGCCCCAGTGGCGGCACCGGCCATGGCGGCCCGCCCGCGGGTGAGGCGACCCAGGACGTTCTCGACCATCCGCAGGTCCGAGCCCACGATGCTCACGTGCTGCACCGGGAACTCATTGTCGGAGAGGTAGTCGACGGCCCGCTGCGCTTCGACGTAGGTGTCGTACGACCCGATCACCTGGCCACGGGGGATGTCGGAGTACTGCTCGTGGAGCGACATGCTGTCCATCCTGGCCCACCCGGGACCAAGAATCACGTCCAGGTGGTCGGAAGCCCGTGGGCTGCTGCGGTCCCGAGCCGGCGGTCCATCCCGCCCGGCCAGGTCCGCAGGCGCACCCCGAAGCGATAGTCCCTCCAGTCGATCGGCCTATCGGGCTCCATGAACAGGTGCGCGAAGGGCGCGTCAGGTGTGGCCGCCCGACCGAGCCGCTCGATGTGCCCGGTGGCCGCCGCCTGCTCCTCGACGGGCAGGTACTGCCACATCACCGAGTGCCACAGCACGGTGGTGCGTCCGGTCTCGAGCTGCACGTCGCGCAGGAAGTCGGCCGCACCCTGCCGCCGGACCGGCACCGGATGGACAGCAGCCAGGGTGAGCGCCCCCCGTAGCCGCTCGATGCGCGCCAGCTGGTCCGGCCAGACGTACGACGTGAGCCGCAGCCGCCCCTCGGTCGTCCTGGGGTCGAGCGGCGCGAGGTCACAGCCCAGCCGTTGCACGACCTCGATCGTCGCCGTCGCGGGCGTCGACCCGGCCCAACCGTTGGCGAGGACGACCGGTGAGTCGGGGGGACCGACCGAGGTCCCGTCGACCGCATCGATGCGGAACTGGTCTGCGAGGAGGTTCAGCCCGGCGCTCGCGCCGATCTCGAGCAGCCGGATCGGTCCGGGCACCTCGGCGAGCAGACGGTGCAGCCCGCCCACGAGAGCGCTCGCCCGCCCGACCTCGTTGGTCTGGGGGGCCTGCCCGAGGAGAGCACGCAGGGCCGCCTCGTGCTCGACGAGCACCGCACGTAGCACCGGCCACGCACCCGAGGCACCGGCCGTGCCGCCCACCGAGGGGTAGAACGTCGCGAGCTCGGGTGCCTGCCGCTCGAGGACCAGTCGATGCACTCCGCCCATCAGGCGCATGCCGAGCGCGTCCGCGTGCACGTCCCCGTCGTACCCGGCAAGCAGGTCGGCGGCCGGACCGCCGCCATCGACGTCGTCGGCGACCTGCGCGAGCAGCTCGGCGTAGAGCGGAGAGCCGAGGTCGGCACAGGCCCGCGCCTGGGACCGGCAGTGCTCGACCACGAGCCGGGACCGATCATCCGCGCTGTCAGCTCGCGTCATCGGCGGACGGCGTACTCCTCCAGAAGGCGCCGACCGATGATCATCTTCTGGATGTCGGACGTCCCCTCGCCGATCAGCAGCATCGGCGCCTCGCGGTAGAGCCGCTCGATCTCGTACTCCTTGGAGTAGCCGTAGCCGCCGTGGATGCGGAAGGAGTCCTCGACGACCTCCTTGCAGTACTCGCTCGCGAGGTACTTGGCCATCCCGGCCTCGACGTCGTTGCGCTCCCCCGCGTCCTTCTTGCGCGCGGCCATCACCATCATCGCGTGCGCGGCCTCGACCTTGGTCGCCATCTCCGCGAGGCGAAACTGCACCGCCTGGTGCTGCGCGATGGGCTTGCCGAACGTCTCGCGCTGCTGGGCGTATGCGATGCCGAGCTCGAACGCGCGCTGGGCAACACCGCAGCCGCGGGCGGCGACGTTCACGCGACCCACCTCGACGCCATCCATCATCTGGTAGAAGCCCTGGCCCGTCTCGCCGCCGAGCGCTCGCGTCGCAGGCACCCGGAGACCGTCGAAGACGGCCTCGGTGGAGTCGACGCCCTTGTAGCCCATCTTCTCGATCTTCCCGGGGATGGTCAGGCCCGGTGCAACCTCGCCGAACCCGGGCTCCTTCTCGACGAGGAAGGTCGTCATGTTCCGGTACGGCGTCGCCCCGCCGTCGTCGGTCTTCACCAGAACGGCCAACAGGTTCGAGGTTCCGCCGTTGGTGATCCACATCTTCTGCCCGGTGAGCACGAAGTCGTCGCCGTCGCGGACGGCCTTCGTGCTGATCGCGCTGACGTCGGACCCGAGCCCCGGCTCGGACATCGAGAACGAGCCACGCACCTCGCCGGTGGCCATCCGCGGGAGCAGCGACGCGCGCTGCTCGTCGGTGCCGTGCTGCTGGAGCAGGTAGGCGACGATGAAGTGGGTGTTGATGATGCCGCTGACGCTCATCCAGCCGCGAGCGATCTCCTCGACAACCAGCGCGTACGTCAGCAGCGACTCGCCGAGGCCGCCGTGCTCCTCGGGGATCATGAGGCCGAACAGGCCCATCTCCTTCATGCCCTCGACGATGTCGCTGGGATACGTGTCGTCGCGCTCGAGCTGCCCGACGTGCGGCAGGATCTCCTTGTCCACGAAACCCCGCACGGTCTTGACGATCTCCTGCTGGACGTCGGTGAGACCTTCGGTCTGGGCGAGACGACCCATGGCGCGGACTCCTTCGCGGGCAGAGCACAGCTGCGGATTTTGTTACCGACGAGTATGCCGTGAGCCGGTCAGGTGCAGGTGCGGACCTCGGAGGCCACCGGCGCGACCATCACCGCCAATGGCCGCCCGACCCAGCGACAGTGTGCCTTGATCGGCCAGGCCGCCGTGATCTTGGTGCGCCAGGACTCGGCAAGAGGTGAACGTGGCGAGCGTCGGTTCTGCCGTCCGGGAGAGCGGGACGTATCGGGGACTGGGCCTACGCGACCGCCGTCGACGTCTGGTCGTACGGAGTCGGCGGCGCCTCGGCCGTCGGCATCTGGGGAACGATCCGGTTGGCGATGATGACTGTCGCCGCGCTGGTCCTCGCGGCCGCCGCGGTTGTCGAGTTCGACGGACCCGTCGCGGCGGTGAAGGAGCTGACAGCCGCCAACGGGGTCGGCAGCACACTCGAGAGCCTCGCATTCTTCGCCGGCCCGGCCATCGCCGGATTCCTGCCGGCCGTGGCCGACGTCGCGACCGTCTGCACGCTCAACGCGGCGACCTTCCTGCTTTCCGCAGTGCTTGTCCTGGGGATCAAGGTCGCCCGCACGCCTGGGACCACCGATCCCGATCCCAGCGCCGACAGAACGGACGGCACCGAGACGAAGCCCAACTTCCTCGCCGAGGCGATGGAGGGCTTCCGCGTGATCTGGCGCAGCCGCGACCTGCGGCTGGTGATGGCGATCTACTGCGCGCAGACCGTCGTCGCCGGTGCGTCCCTGGTGTTCGTCCGCTGCCGCCTTCATCGCCATGGCCATCATCGGGCGGCCAACCCGATCGGGGACGTCAACGCCGCGACGGTCATCCAGCGAATCACGCCCGACGCCGTGCTCGGGCGCGTGTTCGGCGCCCTCGAGGGCGTCCTGATCCCGACGATGGCGCTCGGTGCGCTCGCGATGCCGCTGCTCATCGCCGGCCCTGTGGGAGTCACGCCGCTGAGCGGCGACGTACCAGGACCGCCCGCTGAGCACGATGGGGCCGGCAGCTGTCACAGCCGAAACCGGCAGCGTGCTGCACGCACTCGAGCGGGACGACTTCCTGGCGGCGATGTCCGGTGACCTCGAGCTGATGACCCGGACCGAGTCACTGGCCGCCCGTCGGATCCCGACGACCTGACGCGAGTCAGCCCCTCGGGCCACGCTGTTTGGCACACTGTGCCGATGCCCCGCCGCCTGCTGCTGCTCGCCGTCCTGCCGCTGGTGGTCAGCATGCTCGGCGTGGTGGCCCCGGCTGCGGTCGCCGAGCCCACGCGCTATCCGTGCGGCTGGCGGGAGCAAGCGCCGCGCACCTACGACTCCGTCGTGTGGATCGTGCTGGAGAATCATTCGTACGCCGACCTCATCGGCCCGGCCGGCTCACCCGCGCGGACCACGTCGCCCTACCTCAACGAGCTGGCGGACTCCTGCGGCCTCGCGACGAGCTCCTGGGCGATCCGGCACCCCTCGCTGCCCAACTACCTGGCAATGGTGTCAGGCAAGACGGGAGGCGTTCGCGACAGCTGCACTCCGGCGCAGTGCCCGCAGAGCCGTCGGACGGTGTTCGACCAGGTGCGTGCGAAGGGGAAGGATTGGCGCGTCTTCGCCGAGTCCATGTCGCGACCGTGCCAGAAGCGCAACGCCGGCACGTACGTCGCCCGGCACAATCCGCCGACCTACTTCGGCATCCGCGGCTGCAAACGCCGGGACCTCCCGATGGGCACCGCCACGGAGGGGCCGCTGATGGACGCGGTCGCCGCCGGCCGGCTGCCGGCGCTGACCCTGGTGATCCCGAACCAGTGCAACAACGGTCACGACTGCCCGATCTCGACCGGGGACCGGTGGCTGTCGACCATGGTCCCGCGCATCCTGGCCGGCCCGGACTACGCCGAGGGCCGGACCGCCGTCTTCGTCACCTGGGACGAGGGCGAGGGTGGCCA
>JBBRVU010000071.1:0-18729 GCA_038246575.1 Actinomycetes bacterium
CTGGTGGCGTGGCTGCTGGTGGCGGTGGTGGTCGGCCGGTGAGGGCGGGGTGGTCGAGCAGGGGTTGGGCGGGTCGGTGGTGGGTGTGGCCGCTGGGCAGGGTCCAGATCAGGCCGCGGTGGCCGTCGGACACGAGCTTGGTGTCGGTGAGGGTCTTGAGGCGGTGGTGGCTCTTGCACAGGGGGTGCAGGTTGTCGGGGTGGGTGGGGCCGGTGGGCCAGGGGATGGTGTGGTCGAGCTCGCAGCGCTCGGCGGGGGTGCGGCAGCCGGGGCCTTGGCAGGTGCGGTCGCGGGTGAGGACCAGGTCGCGCATCGCCTGGGGTGGGGTGTAGGTGGCGGGCGAGATCTCGATCAGGTGTCCGGCGGGGTCGGTGAGCAGCCGCCGCCATTGGCCTTCGGCGGCGATGCGGCGGGCGGCGGGTGCGGTGATGGGCCCGACCCCGACCAGCTCGGCGGGTTCCTCGTCGGCCCCGCGCAGGGTGGAGGCCGCGACCAGGACGCCGATCTGGGGTGGGCGGCCGTGGCGGCGGGGCAGGTGGTGGTGGGTCAGGGCGTGGGCGGCGAGGTCTCCCAGCACGTCGGAGCGGGCCTGGTCCAGGGTCCGCACCGGGCCGGGGCCGCTGCCGGGGCCGCTGTCGGTGTCGGTGTCGCTGCCGGTGTCGGTGTCGGCGGCGCTTTGCCGGCGGGCGGCGCGGGTGTGGTCGCGGTCAACGATCTGGGCGGCCTGGGCCAGCGCGGTGATCCACGCGAAGCAGGCCTGGACCTGGTCGCTGGGCCCGGTCCAGTCCAGGCGGGACATGCCGTGCTCGAGGGCCTGGGTGTGGACCCCGCGCTCGGCCAGGGCGCCCTGGTGGCGGCGTTCGGCCGCGGCCGGGTCCAGGGCGATCACCGCCCGGCGCAGGCTGGCCTGCAGGTGGGGCAGGCTCTGGTCGGGGGCGCGGGTGATGACCCGGGCCTCGACCGCACCCGCTGTGGGGTCGGCCAGGACGGCGACGGCCTCGACGATGGCGCGGGCCTTGGTCAGGGTGATCCGCCCGCCGCTCAGCGCGATCCGGGTCAGTGGGAGCCGGCGCAGCGACCGGCCCAGCTCGACCCGGGCCCGGGCGGCGGCGGGGGAGAGCCCCAGCGCGGCGGCGACCTCGGTCGCGGCGACCTGCTCGGGGGACACCTGGTCCTGGCCGGCACCCACCCCGCGCAGCCGGGCGCAGCGCGCGGTCAGCTCCTCGGTGGCGGCCAGCACCCGCCCGTCGGCCCACGCCTTGACCCGTTCCCCGGCCGCCACGAACTCGACCAGGTCGGCGTCGGCGAGGGTCGCGGGGTCGAAGATCTCCACCATCACCGCCAGCTGCGCCCCCACCGCGGTGCTCAGCGGATGCCGGCGGCCCGCGACGGTGGGGCCCGGGCCGGCGGTGGGGCCCGGGCCGAGGGTGAGCAGGTCGGTCGGGGCGTCCCCGGCCAGCGCCCGGTCACTGCCGCAGGTCAGCACCGAGGAGTCGACCACCCCGGTGGGCACGCCCTGGTCGAACACCCACGTCGAGACCGGGAACGAGGACTCCACCGACCCCAACGACTCCGGCAACGCGCCCGGGTCCAGAGAAGATGTCGAACACATGTTCGAACCCTACCAGGACGCAGGCACACGGCGGAAGAGTTGTCCACACCCAGAATCCGTTACCCAGCAACAGAGTTCCACCGTCATCATCTGACAGTCGGAGAGCTAGATCCACTCGGTCGGAGGGCTATATCGCCCGGCGGACTGTTCGCAGGACATCCGCCGCGTCCGCGACGGCCCGGGCGACCGTTGGCCCTCCCGCCGGCCCGTTGCCGTCCCCCGCCGATCTCAGCTCCGACATCAGCCGGATCGCCGCCAGCAGGTCGCCGCCGGTGACTGCCACCTGGTCGCCTACCGCGAAGTCGGAGAGGACCGGCAGCTCCCGTGGAGCGCCGGGCGGCAGCCCGGCCGACCCAGGATCCGCGACGTACGACTCGAGGACGGCCGCGGCATCGGCCATGGCCTGCGCAGCTGCCCGGCCGGCGCCGGCTGCGGATGAGTACGGGGGCACGGCCGCCGCGAGCCGGGCCTGCGAGAGGTGGCGCAGACGCTCGCTGACCCGGCGGACGTCAGCGCCGAGCCCCTCCCCGAGCGCCGCAAGATCCACAGCTTCCGGGTCCGCCACCTGACGAGAGTACGGCCGTGTTCACCGACAGCGACGCGCCGCCGAGGAGGGCTTGTGGACCCGCCGGTACGTGAGGCAGGCTCGGGGGATGGTCCGCTGAGAGCACTGGAGGCGCCCGATGTCCCTGCACCACTCCGAAGCAACGCACCAACAGCTTCTCGACCGGGTGCCCCAGGCAACCGGGCGCGGGATGCCCGAGTGGTTCAAGGCCCTCGAAGACGGACCGGCTCTGCTCCGTTTCGACGAGCGCGTCAACTGGCTGCGCGACGAGCACGGCATCTCGCACGGTCACGCCTCAGCGATCGTCCACGAGCACGACCTGCGTCGCGGCGCGCGACGCACCAGCTGAGCCCGAACCGACGATGACGCCCGACGAGGCCACGACCTTCCTGCAGGACCATCACCGCGCGATCCTGTCGACCTACCGGTCTGACGGTCGCCCGCAGATGTCACCCGTCCTCGTGGTCCTCGATGGCGAGAACAGGGTCGTCATCTCGACGCGGGAGACCGCGATGAAGACCCACAACCTGCGACGGGACCCGCGGGTGGCGGTGTGCGTCGTCAGCGACGGGTTCTTCGGCGAGTGGACGCAGGTCGAGGGCTCCGCCGAGATCGTGTCGTTGCCCGAGGCGATGGAACCGCTCGTCGACTACTACCGGCGCGCCAACGGCGAGCACTCCGACTGGGACGACTACCGGTCGGCGATGGAGAGCGAGAAGCGGTGCATCGTCCGGTTCGCGATCGAGCGAGCGGGCCCGACCGTCGCCGGCTGAGAGCTCTGCCCGCGAGACGTCGGCTAGTCGTTGCCGCGAAGGATCGCGATCAGCCGCAGCATCTCGATGTAGAGCCACACCAACGTGACGACCAGCCCGAAGGCGGCCAGCCACGAGTAGCGCTCCGGCAGACCGTTCTTGACGCCCTGCTCGGCGAAGTCGAAGTCCAGGATCAGCATCGCCGCAGCCAGGCCGACCGCGAACAGACCGATGAGGAAGCCGAAGGGTCCGGCCCGCAGGCCGAACACCGGGTCGCCGGCCCCGACCAGCAGCACGACGAGGTTCACCAGGGAGAAGATGAGGTAACCGCCCATGGCGATGAGCACCGTGCGGCGGAACTTCGGCGTCGCCCGCACGCGACCGCTCTTGTACGCATAGAGCGCGACCGCGAAGACGGCCAGCGTCCCGAGCACCGCCTGCGCGACGATGCCGTTCCACTGCGTCTCGAAGAACCGGCTGATGCCACCGATGAACAGGCCCTCGGCACCGGCGTACGCCAGGATCAGGCCGGCGTTGGTGGACTGCTTGAACGCGACGACCAGGCCGAGCACGAGCCCGACGATGAGTCCGCCGAACGTCAGCAGCGGGTTGGCCAGGAAGTAGTTGACCAGGGCCAGCGGCAGCAGCACCGCGAACATCAGGCCGGTCTTGATGACCACGTCGTCGATCGTCATCCGGCCGGTCTGGACGCCCGTCGCCGACGGGGACTGGTACATCTCCTCCAGCGAGGCCTCCGGCGCGGCCGACGTCTCGTTGAACGTGGCATATCCGCGCTGGGAGAACGCCTTGCTGTTGTTGAAGACGGGATTGCGGCTCTGCATGGCTTCCCTTCCTGGGTGCCCTGAGCGGGCAGGAACGTCGTCGCTACAGACTAACGGTCAAGCGTTCATTGACGTTCCGATCATGATGGAGTCGAAGTGCCCCCGGTGGGACTCGAACCCACATATGACCCCGCTTTTAAGGCGAGCGCCTCGGCCAATTGGGCTACAGGGGCCATGCCGACCGTGCTGTTCGAGCGCCTCACGGTACTGCGAGCGGCGCTCTCGCCAGGCTCATAACACGTCGGCGAGGAACCCTCTGGTGGCGGGCAGACCGCTCTCGCCGGCGGGGCCCGGCCGCACCGCCAGGACCTGGTTGATCCCGATCCGACCGGCCTCGAAAGCAACCGCAGAGCCAGCCATGTACAGCCGCCAGACCCTGGCCCGCCCGGCCGAGCTGAGCGACACGGCCCGGTCCCAGCCGCCCTCGAGGTTGGCCACCCACTGCCGGAGGGTCGTGGCGTAGTGCTCGCGCAGCGACTCGACGTCGCGCACCTCGAAGCCGGCCTCCTCCAGCGCCCCCACCGTGACGGCCAGGGGCAGCAGGTCACCGTCGGGGAACACGTAACGGTCGATGAAGGACGGGTCGGTGCGAGCTGGCCCGGGGCGACGGGCGATCTGGTGGTTGAGCAGCAGCCCGCCAGGGCCCAGCAACCCGAAGAGCGCCCGCGCATAGTCGAGGTACGACTGCTCCCCCACGTGCTCGGCCATGCCGATGCTGGAGATCACGTCGAACGGCCCGTCGGCGATGTCGCGGTAGTCCTGCAGCCGCACCTCCACGAGATCCTCGACACCTGCCTCCGAGATGCGCGTGCGGGCCAGCTCGGCCTGCTCGTGGGACAGGGTGACGCCGACCGCCCGCACGCCGTACGTCTGCGCGGCGTGGAGCACCATCGAGCCCCAGCCGCAGCCGACGTCGAGCAGGCGCACCGTGTCTCCGCCGCGCCGGTGCATCCCCAGCTTGCGACAGACGAGGTCGAGCTTGTCCCGCTGCGCCTCGTCCAGGCCGTACTCCGGACTCAGGTCATGGCGCCAGTAGGCACAGGAGTAGACCATCGACTCGCCCAGCACGATCCGGTAGAACTCGTTGCCCACGTCGTAGTGGTGACTGATCGCCGCCATGTCGCGTGCCTTGCTGTGCACGTCACCGGCCAGCGCCGCCTCCTCCGGAGGCGGATCCGGCTCAGGGCCGATGGCACCCAGGCGGGCAGCCAGGGCCATCAGCTCAGCCTTGCCCCGCAGCCCCAGCCGGTCCATCGGCGGCGGGCCACTTCGCTGCTGCGGGAGCGTCGACAGAGCCGCGAACAGATCACCCTCCACGTCGAGGTCACCCTTGACGAACGCCCGGGCCAGCCCGATCTCGTCCGGGTGCCGGGCCAGCGAACGGACCGCGTCGCGCGTGCGCACGTGAACGACCGGCGCGTCGGGTGGGCCGGCCTCGGACCCGTCCCAGCCGCGGAGTCGCAGCGCAGGGTCCTCGCCGAGGACGAGGGACAGAACTCGGGCCAGCTGCTGGGCAACGGTCATCGTGATGCCTCACTGAATTCCTCGCGCGGACGCTGGAGCGAGCCCAGCGCCACAACGTCTCGGCGGAAGAACAGGGACAGCGTCCAGTCCAGGACGACTCGGATCTTGCGGTTGAGCGTTGGCACCCGGCTCACGTGATAGGTCCGGTGCATGAACCAGGCGGGGAAGCCACGCAGCTTCACGCCGTAGAGCTGGGCGACCCCCTTGTGCAGACCCAGCGATGCCACCGAGCCGACGTACTTGTGGGCGTACGCCTTGGGCTCACGGCCGTGCAGCACCAATGCGATGTTCTCGGCCAGGACCTTGGCCTGGCGCACTGCGTGCTGGGCATTCGGGGCCGTCGTCGCACCGGGACCGGCAGTGACGTCGGGCACCGACGCGCAGTCGCCCGCGGACCAGGCACCCTCCACGCCCTCGACGCGCAGGTCGGTGCGGCAGCGCAGCCGGCCCTTCTCGTCCAGGGGCAGGTCGGTGCGGGCCAGCATCGGGTTGGCCTTGACCCCCGCGGTCCAGACGAGCGTCTCGGCATCGAACTCGTCCCCGTCGGAGAGCACGATGTGCCCGCCGACGCAGGACTCCAACCGGGTCTTGAGGCGTACGTCGATGCCGCGCTCGCGCAGCTGATCGACGGTGTAGCGGCCGAGCTCCTCACCGACCTCGGGCAGGATGCGATCCGTTGCCTCCACCAGCACGAACCGGATGTCGCCCTTGGACAGGTCGGGGTAGTAGCGGGTGGCGTACATCGCCATGTCCTCGAGCTCGGCAAGGGCCTCGATCCCGGCGTAGCCGCCGCCGACGAAGACGAACGTGAGCAGCGCCCGCCGCGCGGCATGGTCACTGACGCTGGTCGCGATGTCGAGCTTCTCCAGCACCTGGTTGCGCAGCGCGATGGCTTCCTCGACCTGCTTGAAGCCGATGCCCTGCTCGGCCAGCCCCGGGATCGGCAGCGTCCGCGCGATCGAGCCCGGCGAGAGGACGATCACCTCGTAGGTCAGGTCGTAGCCCTCGCCACGGGTCGGGACGATCCGTGCGACCCGGCGGGCATGGTCGACCGACTCCACGCGACCGGTGAGCACCTCGCAGTCGGCCAGGATGCGGCGCAGCGGCACGACCACATGCCGCGGCTCTACGCTGCCGGCGGCGGCTTCGGGCAGGAACGGCTGATAGGTCATGTACGACCGGGGGTCGACCACGATGATCTCGACCTTCTCGGCCCGCAGCTCCGAGCGCAGCTTCTTCTGCAGCCCCATCGCGGTGTACATGCCGACGTAGCCACCGCCCACGAGCAGGATGCGGGTTCGGGCCGAGGACGCTCCGGTGGAGGTCGTCATGATCTACAGACTACGGGCTAGCGGGCGGCGTAACGCGAGGCCCTGCCCAAGACCGCGTCGAGCATCGGCTCGGTCAACCGGCCGGTGAACGTGTTCTGCTGGCTGGGGTGGAACGAGCCAAGGACAGGAAGATCTCCGACGTAGGCCTCGCAGTCGTGGCCGAAGCGTGGCCGAGGTCGCGGCACCGGCTCGCCGAGCCGGGTGAGGGTGCCCAGCAGGGCCTGCCAGGCGAAGGACCCCAGCGCCACCGCGACCCGCAGGCCCGGCAGCACGGCCGCGACCTCGGCGTCCATCCACGGCGCGCAGGTGTCGCGCTCGCCCGTCGTGGGCTTGTTGGCCGGCGGAGCGCACCGCACCGCCGCCAGCATCCGGGCGCCGATCAACTGTTGTCCGTCATCGGCGCCGATGCTGGTCGGAAGCCGGGCGAGGCCGACTCGGTGCAGCGAGGCGAACAGCCAGTCCCCGCTGCGGTCGCCGGTAAAGATCCGCCCGGTCCGGTTCCCGCCGTGGGCGGCCGGTGCGAGTCCGACGATGAGCACCCGGGGTTCCTCGTCTCCCCACCCCGGGATCGGCCGTCCCCAATAGGTCTCGCCGGCGAAGGCCTTGCGCTTCTCCCGGGCGACCTGCTCGCGCCACTCGACCAGCCGGGGGCAGGCCCGGCAGACCGACACGGCAGCGTCGAGGTCGGCCACGCTGCCGCTCTCGGCGGCCAGCCGGCGTACGTCCGCGGCGTCCTGGGCGACCGGCGGGAGCACCTAGAGGCGGCTCTTGAGCAGGTCGAGCGTCCGCCGCCAGGCCGTGGCGCTCTGCTTCTGGTCGTGGACCTCAGGACGCTGGTCGTTGAAGAACGCGTGCTGAGTGCCGGGATAGTCGTGGACCTCCACCGTCCCGCCCGCATCCTCGATGCCCTTGATGGCGGTCTGGACACCCTCGGCCTTCGACGTGCCGTCCTCCTCCGAGGCGTGGATCATCGCCGTCTTGTTGGCGTAGTTCCCCCACGTCGGCGACATCTTCTCCCATGGGACCGCCGGGTAGAAGCCGACGGCGACCTTGACCTCGTCAGCCAGCGCGCCGCTCCAGAGCGCGAGCGAACCGCCCATGCAGAAGCCGACGGTTCCCACCCCGTTGCCGGTGACGTCGTCGCGGCCGTCGAGGTAGCGAGCGGAACCTTGGATGTCCTTGGCCGCACGATCCATGGCCAGGCCCATCAGCAGGCTCTGCGCCTCGTCCGGCTCGCCGGTCGTGGCGCCGTGGTAGAAGTCCGGCGCCAGGGCGACGAACCCCTCGGCGGCGAACCGGTCCGCCACGTCCTTGATGTGATCGACGAGTCCCCACCACTCCTGCACCACGATCACCCCGGGTCCGCTGCCCGACTCCGGGATCGCCAGATACCCCTCGCACGAGTCTCCGTTGCTGGCATAGCTCACCATCTCGCCCACGGGCGGGACCTCCTCGATCGCGGTCGCAGACGCGCCCGACGGGGAACGCCGTCTGTGACCATTCCACGCATCGGGCCCCGTTACACCAGGGGGGTCATCGCGTCCCGTCCGTCGCACTCGGTGACGGCGTGGCCGACCCCGTCGGTGTGGGGGTCGCAGTCGGCGTCGCCGTGGCAGTGCCGAGCAGCGGCGGCGCCGTGATCGGTGGACCAGCATCCGGGTCGGCCACCTCTCCGGTGACGGGGTCGAGGTAGCGGTACGGGAACGCGTTGTCGACAGGCTGACCGCCGGAGTCGAGGGTCTGCTTCTTCGTCGAGTCGAAGGACAGCCCCAGCGCGAGCGGTGCCCCGTCCTGGTCGTAGAGCCGCACGTCGTGCAGCAGCTGGCCGGCCGCGTCGTACGCGTAGATGTTCCAGACCTGCGTCCCGTTCGCGTAGACACCCGCGACCGGCGGGACCTCGACGTACTCCTGGGCGACCCCCTCGCTGACGTAGGCAGCAGACTGCACGATGGTCGAGAGCGAGAGAAGCACCGGGATCACGGCCAGCGCTGCGCCGATGTTCACGGCCACCAGAACTTCCCGCCATCGACGCCAGGGCAGCGCGATCCGACCACGACCCATCTGCACGGACACGATCACGGCAGCCAAGGTCCCCCAGAAGCCGACGAACCCCCCGGGAAAGACGAGCAGGCTGAAGTCCCAGGGTGAGCTGGTCGTGAGGTGAGCAGCAACGGCGCCGACCACCCAGCCGCGCAGCACCCACCAGGCCGGCTGGAGCGAGGTCAGGAAGTCGCGGATGACGGCCACCTCGCGGCGGGCGGACCATCTCTGGACCCCGGTCCTGAGCCGACCGAACGGACGACGAGGCGCCCCCGCAGGCGGCAGCCCGGCGGACGCGCGCAGCTCGGCGGCGTAGTCGGCCGGCGTCCCGAGCCGCGTCTCCAGTGGCGCGTCGCTCTCGGCGGTGAGCTCGTCGACGTGGGCGGCGAGCTCGTCGAGCAGCTCGGCGCGCTCCTCGTCGGGCAGGTCGGCCAGCGCGGCACCGACACCGTCCAGGTAGGTCTGCGCCTCGCGGCTGCGTGCACTCGTGCCGGTCGTCGTCATCGTGGTCCCTCCGTGGCCAGCAGGCCGCTCATGGTGTCGGCGAACGCCAGCCAGGTCTTGCTCGACCCGGCCAGCGTCGCCTTGCCCTGCTTGTTGATCCCGTAGTACTTGCGGTGCGGTCCCTCGTCGGACGGCACGACGTACGACGTCAGCGCGCCGGCCGAGTAGAGCCGGCGCAACGTTCCGTATACCGAGGCGTCCCCGACGTCATCGAGCCCGGCCGATCGCAACCGGCGGACGACGTCGTAGCCATAGCCGTCCTCCTGGTCGAGAACGGCGAGCACCGCGACGTCGAGAACGCCCTTGAGCAACTGTGTCGTGTCCATGGCGGTCACCTCATTCCTGCTGTCACGGGCCGCACGGTACTACGTATCGCGCGGTAGTGGGTGGTGCGCAGGTCGGGCGTGTCGGATCGCGCGGGCGGCCCGCCCCGATCGGCAACCGGGTCGCCGTCCCCTCGCGGTCTGCCGAGCCGGCCCGGTTAGGGTCCCGCCGTGGTCGAGACAGCGCTGCCGGTCGCCGGCACCGAACCCGGACGCCTCCGCAACCCCCGCCGGGGCTACGTCTACCTTGTCGTGGCCGCCGCACTGTTCGGGCTCAACGGCACCGTGGCGAAGGTGATCCTGGGCACCGGGCTGTCCTCGTTGCGCCTCACCGAGCTGCGCAGTGCCGGCGCCGCGGTCGGTCTGGCGCTGGTCCTGCTCGTAGTGGCGCCGAAGCGGCTGCGGGTGGCGCGACGCGAGCTGCCGCTGCTGGCCGCGTACGGCATCGCCGGGGTCGCCCTGACCCAGTGGCTCTACTTCGTCGCGATCACGCGGATGCCGGTGAGCATCGCGCTGCTCCTGGAGTACACCGCGCCGCTGATGGTGGCCCTGTGGGCACGGTTCGTCCTGCGCCAGCAGGTGCGCAGCCGGGTGTGGGTCGCGCTCGGCCTCTCGCTGGCCGGTCTCGGCCTGGTGGCGCAGGTCTGGCGCGGCACGACACTGGACGGTCTCGGCGTGCTCGCCGCCCTCGGTGCAGCCGCGGCACTGGCGACGTACTTCCTGCTCGGCGAGCACAGCGCTGGCCATCGCGACCCGCTCTCGACGACGTTCTGGGCCTTCGCGTTCGCCACGCTGCTGTGGACGGTCGTTCAGCCGTGGTGGTCGTTCCCGGTCGACGGCACCCGCGGGAGCACCGCGCTCACCGGCAACTTCGCCGATCTCACCCTGCCCGTCTGGGTGCTGCTGCTCTACCTGGTCGTCCTCGGGACGATCGTGCCGTTCGTGCTGGTGCTCTCCGGCCTGCACCACCTGCCGGCAACCCGCGTCGGCATGGTCGGGATGCTCGAGCCGGTGCTGGCCGGGCTAGTGGCCTGGTGGTGGCTCGGCGAGTCCCTGAGCCCCGTGCAGCTGATGGGTGCTGCCGTCGTGCTGGCCGGGATCGTGATGGCGCAGACCGCCCGCGACGTCTGAACCCGAGCTGCCTCAGATGCCGAAGAACGGGCGAGCCGCCTCGACGCCCTCGACCTCCACATCGGGCGCTCCCCCGACAGCCAGCCAGTCGGCCCGAGTCATCCGCAGGTGCTCGAGGACGTCGACGCCGTCGCCCCGCGCCAAGAACGACACGCCGTTGGGCTGGTAGCCCAACGACCGCGAGACCCCGAGCGAGGCGTGGTTGTCCTGGTACGCCGAGGTGATCGCCGCGAGCGCGCCCAGGTGGTCGAACGCCAGGGCGAGCACTGCGCGCCGCATGGCCTTCCCGACACCGGCTCCCCGGGCGTCCGCGACAAGCCAGGACGAGCTGTCGACGGTGCGGATCGTCGCGAAGTCGGTGCCCTCCAGGCCCTGCACACCGAGCACGGCCTCGTCCCTGCGTACGACGAAGAAGATCTGCCACTCCGCCGGCGACCAGACGCCCATCGACCTCCAGTAGGCCTGGTGGATCACCACCCCGCGGTGGGTGCGCTCGGGGACCCCGTCGAAGCGGGTGGCCGTCGGGTTCAGGTCCAGATCCTCCGGAGTGGCCACGGCCAGCACGGCCAGGTCGGCCTCGGTCATCGCCGCAAGCTCGAGGTCACCCGTGTGAAGCCGAAGGTCGTGCAGCGGCCACCACCGGTCGCTCACGAAGGACCGTCCACCAAGGACCAGGCGATGCCGTCGAGGATGTCGTGCTCGCTGACGACCACCGAGTCGACGGGGGTGTTCTCGAGGACAACCGCGAGCACCAGCGCGCCGGCGCCGATGACGTCGACCCGACCCGGGTGCATGAACGGCAGCGCCGCCCGCTCGGAGTGGCTCATCGACAGCAGCCGCTGGGTGACGTCATGCACCTGATCGGCGGAGATCCGGCTGTGGTGGATGGCCGCACTGTCGTACGCGGGAAGGCCCAGTGCCATCGCTGCGACGGTGGTGACGGAGCCGGCGAGCCCGACCAGAGTGCGCGCCTTCTGCAGCAGAACGGTCTCGGCGGCAAGCGCGATCGCCGCCTCGACGTCGGCCCGCGCGGCGACCACCTGGTCCGTCGTCGGCGGGTCGTCGTGCAGGTGCCGCTCGGTCATCCGCACGCACCCGATGTCGACCGAGCGGCCAGCCACCACCGACTCGTCACCCAGCACCAGCTCGGTGGATCCGCCGCCGATGTCAACGACCAGGAACGGCCGGTCCAGGTCGGCACCGAGCAGCTCACGGGTCGCGCCGGTGAAAGACAACGCGGCCTCAACATCGCCGGTCACGACCTCCGGCTCGACGCCGAAGCGCTCTGCGACACCGGCGACGAACTCGTCGCGGTTCTCGACGTCGCGCGATGCCGACGTGGCCACGAAGCGGATGTGTTCGGCGCCGGTCTCGCGCACGATCGCGGCGTAGGTGTCGCAGGCTGCGAGGGTCCGCGCAAGGGCCGCCGGCGAGATGCGCCCGGTGCGGTCCACGCCCTCCCCCAGGCGCACGACCCCCATCCGCCGGTCGACGTCGCGCAGAGTGCCCGCAGCGTCGTCGACATCGGCGACGAGCAGCCGGATCGAGTTGGTGCCGCAGTCGATGGCGGCAACTCGCGTGCTCACGGCGTCACACATGGACCGGCCGACCACCACTGAGGCAGCGCCGCCAGCGCCTCGTCGCCGAGCGGGTTCACGCCAGGGTCCTCTGCGAGCGAGTGCGCGACGAGCACGTGCAGGCACTTGACCCGGTCGGGCATGCCGCCGGCAGAGACACCGGCAATCTCGGGGACCGGCTGGATCGCCTCCCGGGCGGCCAGGTAGCGCTCGTGCGCCGCCAGGTAGGCAGCCCGCAGGTCGTCGTCGGCACCCAACCGCTCGGTCATCTCGCGCATCATGCCGCCAGCCTCCAGGGTGCCGATGGCCGACGCCGCCCGCGGGCAGGTCAGGTAGAACACGGTCGGGAACGGCGTGCCATCCGGCAACCGCGGCGAGGTCTCCACCACGTCGGGACTGCCGCAGGGGCAGCGGTGCGCCACCCGGCGAAGCCCGCGGGACGGCCGGCCCAGCTGGGCCTCGACGGCGGACAGGTCCTGCGCAGTGGGCTCATCGCTCACCGGCGGCTCAGCGCTTTCCCGCGTCCTCGACGCTCTGCCACAGGTCGGCGAACCAGGCCTGCCTCCGGCCTTCCTCAGGCACCGCCGCGATGACACCGTCGGGGGCCAGCGTCTCGTCCGCGCCGAGCACGACGTAGGCGGTCTCGCCCGGCATGACGTAGTGCAGCCGCTCGCGCGCCTGCGCCTCGACGAACGCCTGGTCCTGCCAACGCTTGTTGGCCTTCTCCAGGTCGGCCACTCGGGCTCGCTGCTCGGAGACGCGCACGCGGTAGTCGCCGATGTCGCCGCGCTGGGCGAGGTACTCGCGCAACGGGTACGCCAGTGAGATGGCCAGCATGCACACCACGAGCGCGAGCATGGCCGCCCGCCCGGTGAAGCTCGCCCGGCGGGGGTTGTCCTCCGTGTCCTGCGTGTCCGCTCCGGACACCGCGCGTCCCACCTCAGCCAGCGTGCCGAGGGAAGGCACCCCGGCCGGCGTATCGGGCGGCGTCGTCGAGCTCCTCCTCGATGCGCAGCAGCTGGTTGTACTTCGCCACCCGCTCGGACCGCGCCGGTGCACCGGTCTTGATCTGCCCACAGTCGGTGGCGACCGCGAGGTCGGCGATCGTCGTGTCCTCGGTCTCACCCGACCGGTGGCTCATCATGCAGCGGTAGCCGCTGCGGTGGGCGAGGCTCACCGCGTCGAGGGTCTCGGTCAGCGTTCCGATCTGGTTGACCTTGACCAGCAACGCGTTCGCGGTGCCCTCCGCGATGCCGCGGGCCAGACGCTCCGGGTTGGTGACGAAGAGGTCGTCCCCGACCAGCTGCAGACGTGACCCGAGCTGCTCGGTGAGGGCGCGCCAGCCCTCCCAGTCGTCCTCGTCGAGCGGATCCTCGATCGACACCAGTGGGTAGCCGTCGGCAAGCTGGCCGTAGTAGGCCGCCATCTCCTCGGCCGACTTGGTGCCGCCCTCGAAGCTGTAGCTGCCGTCCTTGTGGAACTCGGTCGCTGCGACGTCCAGAGCGAGCGCGATGTCCCTGCCGAGCGCGAAGCCCGCCTTGTCGACAGCAACCGCGATGAGGTCCAGGGCGTCCCGGTTGCTCGGCAGGTCCGGCGCGAAGCCGCCCTCGTCACCGAGGCCGGTCGCCAGCCCCTTCTCCTTGAGCACCGACTTGAGCGCGTGATAGGTCTCAGCGCCCCACTGCAGCGCCTCACGGAAGGTCGCCGCGCCGATCGGGGCGATCATGAACTCCTGGATGTCGACCCCGGAGTCCGCGTGCGCACCGCCGTTGATGATGTTCATCATCGGGACCGGCAGCAGGTGGGCGTTGGGGCCGCCGACGTAGCGGAACAGCGGCAGCTCGGCGGACTCGGCCGCAGCGCGGGCCACCGCGAGGGAGACTCCGAGCATCGCATTGGCACCGAGCCGGGACTTGGTCGGTGTGCCGTCGAGGTCGATGAGCGCCTGGTCGATCAGGCGCTGCTCGCTGGCCTCCAAGCCCACCATCGCCGGGCCGATCTCGTCCAGGACGCCGATCACGGCCTTCTCGACGCCCTTGCCGCCGTAGCGCTTGTCACCGTCGCGGAGCTCAACGGCCTCGAAGGCACCCGTGCTCGCGCCACTGGGGACCGCGGCCCGGGCGATCGTGCCGTCGTCGAGGGCCACCTCGACCTCGACGGTGGGGTTTCCACGAGAGTCGAGGATCTCGCGGGCTCCGACGGCGTCGATGCTCGCCACAGCGGCGTCTCCTTCGATCACTCGGGCAACAGGGCCCAGTCAGGCTACCGGCGCTTGCCCGTGCCGGCCGCGACCGGCTCGCGCAGTGGACGGGTCCGCGTCCTTGCCGGCCCGACCAGGTCGGTCGCCGGGTGGATCGGCAGCAGCATCGGTGGTCGCGGCGGCTGGGAGAAGTCGAAGTCCCGGGTCAGGTCGCCGAGCTGCGCGGCCGTCTCCCGGACCCCGGGCCGCGGGTCGGGGCGACCGTCGGTGGCTGGGTCGAGCCGCTGCCCGCGCAGGAACCGGTCCTCGATGAACTTCGCGTACGCGTCGAAGCTGAGCGTCTGGTGGTCGACGAAGCCCTTCCGCGCGTACGGGCTGATGACCAGGCTCGGCACCCGCAGCCCGTAGCCGTTGCCGTCCACCACCGGTGGCTGCACGTGGTCGTAGAACCCGCCCCAGTCGTCCCACGCGAGGAAGATGGCCGTCGACTTCCAGTCCGGACCCGACATGACCGAGTTGATCAGGCCCGTGACGTAGGTCTGCCCGTCGCTGATCCTGGCCCGCGGATGATCGCTGACGGCCTGGGACGGCACGACCCAGCTCACCGACGGCAGCGTCCCCTTCTGTGCTGCTGTCACGAACTTGTCCACCGACATGATGTTCTTCAGCTGCTTGTTGTCGTGCACCGTCGTGAAGTAGGGCAGCGGGTTCCAGATCCCAGGAGTCTTCGGGCTCTGGTGGACCGGCGGGCAGGTGAGCACGGCGTCGTCCGCGCAGTCGGGCTGGTCGCCCTTGGCCACGTAGTAGCGCCACGACACCCCGGCGCGATAGAGCAGCGACGTGAGGTCGGTCCAGGCGTACGTCGGAGGAGCGGCATTCGGCCGCAACGCGGCGTTGAAGTCCGGCGGGTCACCGGGGTGGCCGGCCGCGTTCGTGCAGGACGACGGGTCAGAGTCGTGGCACGCGGCAGACCACTCGGACACCATGTAGAGGTGCGCCGGCAGGCTCCATGACGCCGTGGGCTCGAACATCCGGTCGTGCAGCACGAACGAGTGTGCGTAGGCCCAGTAGTTCGGCAGGTCGCGCTGGTCGTGGTAGCCCATGACGTCGCGCTGGGACGCCTGGGTGCAGTTCGGGGCGTTGGGGTCGGTGCACTTCGAGGTCGCCGCGGCCGCACGGGAGACGAAGCCATCCATCCGGCCACCGTTGACGTCAGCGACCGAGTCGGCCTGGCCGTGCGGTCCACCGCCGGTGACGTCGCGCCGGTCGTGGTACGGGCGCACGCATTTGCCCGTCGTCGGGTCCGGCGCACACACGTCGATCCGGCCGTTCTTGGTAGGGAACCCGTCGGCCCCGGGGTAGGTCCCGAAGTAGCTGTCGAAGGACCGGTTCTCCTGCATCACCACCACGACGTGCTTGATGCGCGAGATGCCGGCCCGGCCGGCCACCGCCGAAGGGCCGCGCCGCAACCGAGGGGGACGGCGGTGGTTCCCCGCGGTGATGGTCAGCGAGAGGGCGAGCGCAGCGACCACCACAGCTGCCAGGCCGGCGGCGAGTGCCGTTCGGCGGCGTCGGGGTAGCACAGCTCCTAGGACGATCAACTGACGACCTGGGTTCCGCAGGGGTCCGTCGTCAGCCCAGCGACAACAGTGTGCGCAGGTGGCGCGGCGGCGGCGACCCGTGCGCCAGCATCGCGTCGTGCCGTGAGCGGACCGAGTCGGCCGGCCGAGCCGCCGCGAGGTCGCCGGCCAGGTCGCGTACCTCGACGTACCCCACATAGTAGGTCGACAGCTGCGCGCTGGTGAGCAGTGCACGACGCCACTTCCCGGCCGCCTCACCCTCCTCCTGATGGCCTCGCACCATCATCAGGTCCATCGCTTCGGCCTCGGTCATCGCGTGTGCATGAACTCGTGCATCGAGGATCGCGTTGATCGTCATCCGAAGCTGCATCTTGAGCTGCTGCATGCGCAGGGCGTCGTTGAGCTCGTCGCGGTAGCCGGAGTCGACCATCAGCTCCTCGGCGTAGACTGCCCAACCCTCGACGAACGAGCCGCTGCTCAGGGCCGCACGAACCGGCGTGGACGACGAGTGCCGGCCTGCATGGCCCAGCTGCAGGACGTGTCCCGGCATCGCTTCGTGCACGGTGAGGTTCGCCAGCATGTGCGCGTTGTACTCGCGGTAGAAGGAGTGCACCCGCTGCTCGTCCCACTCCTGCGGCGTCGGCGAGACCGCGAAGTACGTCGGCAGTGCCGCCGTCTCGAGCGGTCCCGGCGGGTCGCAGTAGGCCACCGCCACGCCGCGATGGATCTCCGGCATCACGATGATCTCGACCAGGTCGTCGTGCACCGTGACCAGATCCTGCGCGCTGACGAACGCGGTGGTCTCCGCCAGCGCCTGGCGGCACTGGTCGACGATGGTGTCGTCGTCGACGGGCCCGTCGGCCGCCAACCGGTCGAGCACGCGCCGGACCCGACCCTCCGCCGGCCCGGCGTCGAGGCGGGCCGCGGTCTCCGCGATGCGCTCCTCGAGCCCCACCAGGTCGACCTCGGCGCGAGCCAGGACGGCGTCAGCGTCGCTCGCGGTGTCGAGGGTCAGCTCCAGCTTCCTGGCGTACGCCGTCGCGCCGAGGCGCGGGTCGCGTGCGGCGCCGTCGAGCCGGGAGCGCAACCAGTCCAGATGCTCGTTCAAAGCCTCCATCGCGAGCTTGCGGGCAGGCTCCACCTCCTGGCGCAAGCCCGGCTCTCCGGACATCGCGCGCTCCAGCTCGGTGGCGAGCAGCGTGCGGGTGCCGGTGAACTGTCCGATCGCGGTCTCGACGTGCACCCGCGGCATGTCACCCAGGGAACGGCGAGCGGTGGCCAACGCCTGCGGAACGGCGCGCAGGCGCCCCGCGGCCGATCGCAACCGGTCACCCAAAGGCGCGAAGTCACGGGCCAACAGCGCGTAGATCGCGCTGCCGGGGTTGGCGGCCAACGGGTCCCACTCGTGCTCTCGCAGCTCCGCGAGCTCGAATCGGCGCAGCCGCAGTCCGTTGCACAACATGTCGAGGTCGACCTGATCGGAAACGTCCAGCGCAGTGCTGTCGACCTCGTCCAGCTCGCGCAGCCGCCGGTCCACCCAGCGCGCCTCGTCGTCGAGCGCCGCCTCGCTGGCGTCGGCCAGCCGGTCGTCGTGGCGGTGCTCGCCGAGGCTCGTCGCCGCCTCGGGGTGGCGCTCCAACAGCTCGGACATCGTCTGGGCGACGCGGTTCGACACGTCACCGGCGGGGTTGCCGTCCACCCGCGAACCCTAGCCAACGTGCCGGTTGCTGGACCGTGGGCTCAGACGAGGGCCACGAGCAGCATCGCCGGGAGGACACAGAGCGCAGCGGGGACCAGAGTGCCGGTGAGCAGCTTGTGACTGTGCGGCGGCGTGATGCGCTGGCGAGCAACGAGGAGGCGGACCAACGCTGTCGGGTCCATGTCGGCCGCGGTGCTCGCGCGGGTCGGCAGCGGCACACTGAGCCCGGTCCAGGTCTCGAACCGGTCCCAGGCATCGGAGCTGTCGGGCCCACCGATGTGGCTCAGCAGCCGCGTCGCGTGCTCGACCCGGATGCCCTCCAGAGCCGCGGCCTGCCGCAGCTCCTCGGTGTGCCGTCGGAGCACTGCTCGAGGCGCTCGGGTGGCTGTCCACGCCCACCAACAGCCGAGACCAGCGACGACCACCGCCAGCAGGAGCGCGAGTGCGGGCAGGACGCCGAGCCACCAGGACGGGTCAGCGGCCGTGCGGACCGCAACCGTCACAGGGAGCCCCGCGATCACGAGGGCTCGCGCGATACGCGTGCTGCTGAGAGCGTCGCCCCGCCCCGATAGGACGCGCTCCCACGGCTTGGCACCCGCAGCAGCAGGGGGGTCGACGTCGTCCGGCGCCCCACCTGACCGCGGCGGCTGGCCACTGCCCCGCCAGGGCTCGTCGTCAAGGCCCGGTGGCTCGTCGCTCGGCCCCTCCTCCCGCCGCACCAGCTTGGGTCGACCGTCGACGCGCTTCACCAACAGCGCTCGAGGCGACCCGCTGCTGGCCGACACCGCCTTCGATGCCGCCCGCCCGATGGCACCCCGCACCAGCGAACGGTCGCGCGTGGACCCCAGGTCGACGTAGTCCCTCTCGAGCTCCGGGTCCGCCTCGAGCTCCGCCGCGACCTCCGGCTCCACCTCCAGCTCCGGCTCCGGCTCCACCTCGAGCTCCGCCACGACCTCCGGCTCCACCTCGAGCTCCGCCGCGACCTCCGGCTCCACCTCGAGCTCCGGCGCCGTCGCGGCATCCGGGACCGGGAGCAAGACCTCCGCAGC
>JBBRVU010000072.1:0-18479 GCA_038246575.1 Actinomycetes bacterium
ATCCCGGCCTCGGTCTCCTCGTACGCCCTGGCGGCCGACCGGGCCTGGACCGCGAGGTGGGCGAGGTCGAGGCCGACTGCGTTCGTGACCCCGGAACCGATCGCGACGAGCCGGTGCAAGGCTGCGCGCAGGACCGGGTCCGTGACCTCGGTCGTCAGCGCCCTGAGCTCGCGAGCGCAGCGCCCCGCGTCGTCGGCGCGGGTGTCCAGGACGGTCGAGATCTCGGCCACTGACTCGGTGTCGACGCGCATCCGCATGGCCGGTCCTCCCGTCTCCGGGCTGCAGCCAGCGTAGGGAGATCGGGCGCCTTCGCCTCGGGCCGATCCACAGGCGGCCCCCCTCAGGGCAGCGGCGCGGCCTCGGTCAGCATCGGCGCCCACAGGTCGCCCAGCTCGTCCACCCGAGCAAGGGTGTCGTCGGCCCGGAACTGCAGGTCCTCGACCGTCTCGGCAGCCGCGACCTCGTCCCAGGTCACGGGGGTCGAGACCCACTCGCGGGGACGGGCCCGAAGCGCGTACGGCGCGACGGTCGTCTTGGCCGCGTTGTTCTGGCTCCAGTCGACGAGGATCTTGCCGTCACGCAGGTTCTTGGCCATCCGGGACACGACGAGATCGGGACGCTCCTTCTCCAGCCGCTTGGCCAGGCTGTGGGCGTAGTCCGAGGTGTGACTGTCCGTGGTCTCGGTGACGCCCGCGCTCACCTGCATGCCCTTGGACCCGCTCGTCTTGGCGTGGGCAGTCAGGCCATCGGCCTCGAGCAGGTCGCGGAGCAGCAGCGCAACCTCGGCGCACTCGACGACGGTGGCCGGCGCTCCGGGATCGAGGTCGAGCACCAGCCGGTCGCATCCCCGGACTCCACCACGCGGACCCACCGTCCACTGCGGCACGTGCAGCTCGAGCGCTGCGAGGTTGGCCGCCCAGACCAGTGTCGGCAGGTCGTCGATGACGACGTAGTCGACGGTCTCGCGGTCCATGCTGCTGCCGGGCGCGGGCAGCTCCACCGTGCGGACCCACTCCGGCGTCCCCCGCGGCGCATTCTTGGCGTAGAAGCCTTGACCCTCGACGCCGTCGGGGTAGCGCTTGAACGACATCGGGCGGTTGGTGATGTGCGGCAGCAGAACCGGTGCGATCCGGGCGTAGTAGTCGACGACCTCCCCCTTGGTGAATCCGGTGTCGGGATAGAGCACCTTCCCGAGGTTCGTCACCGTCAGCCGCCGTCCGTCGACCTCGACCGTCGACCGCTCGGAGTGCGCCATCTGCCGATCCTCTCGCAGCGCCTGCCACGAGTGCGCGGGGGTGGCCGCAGACATGGCAGGGCCCCGGCCGCTGGTGCGCGGCCGGGGCCCTGGTGGGTTGACTCGCTTCGGTCGGTGACTCCCGAGGGGTCACCTCACGACGGCGAGGGCGAGGAGACGCCGGGCCCGAACGGCCGACCGCTCGGCCCGTCGCGCTGCCCGGCGGGCTGCGACGAGACGGTAGGCCCGTTCTCGGCTGATGGCTTCCTCGAGACGCGACGCCGCATGGGCTCGCGCCAGCTCTTCGTGCATGAGTTGATACATGGTGCTCCTGTTCACGATCGTCGTCTGGTGGTCGGGCGCGGTCGACGAGATGTCTGACTCGTCTGACGCCCGGATGTCGGTCACTTCGGCGCTCACGCGGCAACCTCGGACTTGCGTGGGCGGCCGCGCGGACGCTTCCGCGGGACCACGACCCCCTGCATGAACCACTCGCCGCCCCAGACGCCCCAGGGCTCATGACGCTCGAGAGCGCCATTGAGGCAGTCCAGGCGGGCGGGGCAGGCCGCGCAAAGAGTCTTCGCGTACTCGACGTCTGCGGGCGACTCGGCGAAGAACAGCTCCGGGTCGTGCGTGCGGCACGGCAGCTGCTCGTCGATGACTCGCTCGGTGAGCGTCGAGAGGCCGGTGAGTGCCGTCAGGACTGCGACGGGACCGCGGGCCTCCGCGTGCTCGTGCGGTGCGAGCTGCATCTCTGACACCTCCATGTCTTCCTCGCTTGTCGCTGCAGTCGGTCCGGGTGTGGCCGGCTGCTAGATCAGGTGTTCCTCTCCTGGACCTTGTGAGGACCGGATCGGACTCGGTTGTCGGACGGATGGGCGGCTGAACGACAAAAAAAGGCCGCGGATCCCGGGTGTCGGGTTCCGCGGCCTTGGAGGTGCCGGTGAGGAGTGAGGTCCTATACCGGTGGGCTCCAGGAGCGGGTCCCTGCCACGTCGGCGAACTCGACGACGTCGCTGGTCGGGAGAAGTGCGATGGTCTTCGGCGTGCGGTCGGCGATCCAGCTACCGGTGACCGCGGACATAGCGGTCCCCTGGTAGACGTGCGGACGCGGCGTGTTGATACGCACACCTGCGCCGCCGCCGTTGCGCGGCCGCGTGCCGGCCGGTGCAGCGCCGCGGGCGACCACGGCACGGAACGACAGGCACGTCATCGTGGTGTTGCTCTCCATCGTGGTCACCTCCTCGTCTGCTCTCGGCGGAACGTCTCGGCCTGCTGGCCGACTCCCGAAAGGGTAGAGCCGTCGACTGTCAGGTGCAATCATTTTTTTGACTGCTGACTCAAGTCGGCCGGAATCTCGAGGATCTGCGCGTCCGGTCGGGCGGGTGCGTCGCCACGGCAGATCGCCAGCACGTCCGCGCCGTAGCGCTCCAGCTTGCTCCGCCCGACGCCCGAGACCGCGAGCAGCTCTGCCTCGTTCGTCGGGGTCACCTCGGCGAGCGCCGTGAGCGTCGCATCCGTGAACACGACGTACGCCGGAACGCTCTGCGCCCGGGCCTGCTCGGCGCGCCACTCGCGCATCCGCTCGAACATGGCCTCGTCGTAGGCGCTCGGGCAGTCCTCGCAACGGCCGAGCTTGCGCGCCACGGCAGCGGTCAGCGTCGCTCCGCACACCCGACAGGTCGCCGGCCCGCGGCGCCGCTTGCGACCGCTGCCGCGGGCGGTCGCCGCGTCGGCGCGCCGCCCTCCGGGGACGAGGCCGTCGAGGAAGCGGGACGGCCGTCGCCCGCCTCGGCCGCCGGGCGAGCGGGAGGCCGACCACGTGACCGTGAGGTGTTCGCGCGCCCGGGTCACCCCGACGTACAGCAGCCGACGCTCTTCCTCCACCTGCTCGGGTGTCTGCGCGTAGGTGATCGGGATCATCCCGTCGCTCACGCCGACGAGGAACACGGCGTCCCACTCCAGGCCCTTGGCGGCGTGGAACGAGGCCAGGGTGACGCCGTCGATCGTCGGCGCGTGCTGGGCCTCGGCCCGCTCGTCCAGCTCGGTGACGAGGTCGCGCAGCGTCAGACCCGGGCGCTCGGCCGCCAGGTCGTCGGCGAGGCGGGCCAGCGCGGCCAACGACTCCCAGCGGTCGCGCACCGCGCCGCCACCCTCGGGCGGGCTGCTCGACCAGCCGCCGCCGGAGAGCACGGCGCGCACCGTACCTGGGAGATCCTCGTCGCCCGCCTCCTCGGCGGAACGGGCGGCCCCACGGAGCAGCAGCCGGGCGTCGCGCACCTCGGGGCGGTCGAAGAACCGCTGGGCGCCGCGCAGGACGTAGGGCACACCGGCGTCGGCCAGGGCTTGCTCGTAGGTCTCGCTCTGGCCGTTGGTGCGGAAGAGGACCGCGGTCTCGGCGGCCGGCGTCCCGGCGGCGACGAGCGCCTGGATGCGGGTTGCCACCCAGCGGGCTTCGGCAGGCTCGTCGTCGAGCTCGCGCAGCTCGGGCGCCGGGCCCGGGGGGCGTTGCGCGACGAGCTCGAGGCGGCCCCGGGTCGTGGCCGGCGCCGCAGAGACGAGCCGGTTGGCGAGGTCGACGACCTGCGGGGTCGAGCGGTAGTCGCGCACCAGGCGGACCTCGCTGGCCCCGGGGTAGCGCTCTCGGAAGCCGAGCAGGAACTCGGGCGAGGCGCCGGTGAAGGTGTAGATGGTCTGGTTGGGGTCACCGACGACACAGATCTCGTCGCGGTCGCCGAGCCACTGGTCGAGCAGCGCCTGCTGCAGCGGGCTGACGTCCTGGTACTCGTCCACGACGAGGTGGTGGTACTGGCCGCGTACGGCGTCGGCCACCTGCCGGTGCTCGGCGACCAGGGCCACGGTGTAGAGCAGCACGTCCTCGAAGTCGATGACGCCCCGGTCGCGCTTGACCTGGTCGTACGTCGAGAGCAGCCGCACGACCATCGCCGGGTCGAGCCCGGCCGGGGCAGCCCGACCCGCCTTGGCAGCCGCGGCGGGGTAGTCGACCGGGTCGGTCATGGTGACCTTGACCCACTCGATCTCGGCCGCCAGATCACGCACGGTGGCGCGATCGGCGGCCAGCCGCAACCGGCCCGCGGACTCGGCGACCAGGCCCGCCGTGTGCTCGGCGAGCTGCGGCAGCTCGCCACCGACGTGGCGCGGCCAGAAGTAGCGCAGCTGCCGCAGCGCAGCCGCGTGGAAGGTGCGCGCCTGGACCCCTGAGGCGCCGAGGGCGCGCAACCTGGTGCGCATCTCACCGGCGGCCCGCGCGGTGAAGGTCACGGCGAGCACCTGCTGAGGCGCGTACACGCCGGTCTGCACGCCGTAGGCGATGCGGGTGGTGATCGCCCGGGTCTTGCCCGTGCCCGCGCCGGCCAGCACGCACACCGGGCCGCGGAGTGCAGCGGCGACCTCGCGCTGCTCCGGGTCCAGCGTCTCGAGCAGCGCGTCGGCATCCGTCACAGGGCCCATCCTCCCAGCGACCGCGGACAGCGGGCCCCCCCGTCCCCACCCGTCCGTGGTCCTCGGGAAGAGATTCCCGGCGCAAGGAGTTATTCATGTCCGAGACGGGCCCTTCGCCCGCGTACGTCCGCTTGGTCAGCCATCCGCTCCATCACCGCTCGCGAACTGAGGTCACTCGACGTGTCAGACACCCCCGCCGAGAACGTCGTCACGATGTACAGCACCGTGTGGTGCGGGTACTGCCGACGGCTGAAGTCGCAGATGGAGCGCGCGGGCATCGCCTATCGCGAGGTGGACATCGAGACCGAGCCCGGTGCGGCCGATCTGGTGATGAAGGTCAACGGCGGCAACCAGACCGTCCCGACCCTCGTCTTCCCGGACGGCTCGGCGCTGTCCAACCCGAGCCTTGCGCAGGTCCAGGCCCAGCTCGCCGCCTGAGCGCAGCCCCGAAGCCCCGGCCGAGCACCCCGGCCGGACCAAGATCCCCGTTACTGCATGATCGACGGGGATCTTTGGTGCTCTGACCTGCAGCGATGCTCAAGATCCCCTTTCCTGCATGATCAACGGGGGAAGGGGGGGGTGTTGGTCGGGAGCTCGGCGCCGTACCAGTGCTCGATGAGGCGGCGGGCGATCGAGACGGTCGGCGCGATCATCAGCTCGCCCGAGTGGATCGCGGCCAGCAGGCTCTCGCGGGTGAACCACCGCGCGTCGGCCAGCTCGCCGTCGTGGCGGGTGACCTCGGTGCTCGTCGCCTCCGCAAGAAAGCCCAGCATCAGGCTCGAGGGGAACGGCCAGGGCTGGCTGCCGAGGTAGTGCACGTCGCCGATCGCGATGCCGGCCTCCTCGGCGACCTCGCGGCGGACCGCCGCCTCCAGCGACTCCCCCGGCTCGACGAAGCCCGCCAGGGTCGAGAACCGGCCCGGCCCCCAGCTCACCTGCTGGCCCAGCAGCAGCCGGTCGTCCGCGTCGACGACCGACATGATCACCGCAGGGTCGGTGCGCGGGTAGTGCTCGCTGCCGTCCTCGGTGCAGCGACGGACGTGCCCGCCCTGTCGCGGCTCGGTGAGCCCGCCGCAGCGCGGGCAGTGCGTGTGGGTGCGGTGCCAGTTGGCCAGGGAGATCGCGTGCACGACGAGCCCGGCGTCCCGGTCGCCGAGCAGCGATCCGACCTCGCGCAGCGACGCGAACGAGTCGTCGTCGGCCGGCGCGTCCACGATCGCCGCGAAGTACGGCACGTCGTCGAGCACGCCGAGGAACATCCGTCGCTCGGGCCCGACGTCGACCGGCCGGTCCAGCAACAGCGACTCCTGCTCGCCGCTGCGGTCCATGGCGACCCGGCCGTCGTTGACCTGCACGATCTGCGTCCCCGGAGCCGCCCATGCCTGGTCGAGCCATTGCTGGTCGTTGCGCAGCAGCGCCGACCGGTCGACGACGGCGCGGGCAAGTCGCAGGTCGCGCAGCGGCGGTGGTGTCGGTCGGGTCACCGCGGGAGGGTGCGCGCGAGGTCGTCCCAGAGGTACGCCGCGGCCTCGGCGCCCTTGAGCAGCAACGGGATCTCGACCTTCTCGTTCGGGGCGTGCCAGCCGTCGTCGGGCAGGCTGACCCCGAGGAACACGACCGGAGCGCCGAGGATGTCCTGCAGCGAGGCCTCCGGGCCGGACCCGCCCTCGCGGGTGAAAAGGATGTCGGTGCCGAACGCGGTCGCCATCGCGCGGGTCACCGACTGCAACGCCGGGTGGTCCAGCGGGGTGAGACAGGGCCGGACGCCGTCGCCGTCGAAGGACACGTCGCACTCGATGCCCTCGGGCACCGTCCGCGTGAGCCAGTCGCGGACCTTCGCCTCGATGCCGGCGGGTTCCTGGCCGGGCACGATCCGGAAGGACACTTTCGCGTGCGCCTCGGACGCCACGATCGTCTTGGGCCCGGCGCCCGTGTGACCGCCCCAGATCCCGTTGACCTCCGCGGTCGGCCGGGCCCAGACCCGCTCCAGGGTCGAGCAGCCCGCCTCGCCATGTGTCACGCGGCTGCGGGCGTTGGCCAGCCACGCCTCCTCGTCGTAGGGCAGCTTCGCGACGAGGTCCCGCTCCTCGTCGGTCAGCGCAGTCACGTCGTCGTAGAAGCCCTCGATGGTGACCCGGCCGTCGGCGTCGTGCAGCGCGCCGAGCAGGCGGCACAGCTCGGTGAGCGGGTTGCGGATGGCGCCGCCGAAGGACCCGGAGTGCACGTCGCCGGAAGGTCCGCGCAGGTCGACCTGGGCACTGAGCATGCCGCGCATCCCGGTGCACACGGTGGGAACGTCGCGCGACCACATGCCGGTGTCGACGACGACGACGACGTCGCAGTCCAGCCGCTCCCGGTGCTCGCGCAGCATCGCGGCGAAGTGCGCCGAGCTGGACTCCTCTTCCCCCTCGATCAGCATCTTGATGGTGACCGCCGGGCTGGTCCGTCCGCCGGCGGCCAGGTGCGCCTGGACACCGAGGGTGTGGAAGAAGACCTGTCCCTTGTCGTCGGCCGCGCCGCGCGCAAACAGCCGGTCCCCGACCACCGTCGGCTCGAAAGGCGGGTACTCCCACAGGTCCAGCGGCGTCACCGGCTGCACGTCGTGATGGCCGTAGACCAGCGCGGTCGGCGCGTCGGGGTCGTCGCTGGTCCACTCGGCGAAGACGCTGGGCAGACCCGGGGTCGACCAGACCTCGACTGTCGGGAAGCCGGCCTCGCGCAGCTGCTCCGCGAGATGCTCCGCGCTGCTGCGTACGTCGTCGTGGTGGGCCGGGTCACCGGAGATCGACGGGATGCGCAGCCATTCGACGAGGCGCGCCACGAACCCGTCCGCACCCTGCTGCACGGCCTCCCTGACCTGGCTGACGTAGTCGGGGTCCTGAGCGGCGTTGGGCATGCGGCGCACCCTACGACAGCCGCAGCCGCGACCCGTGCGGTGCTCGGCTAGCGTCGACCCGGTGCGCATCGCGACCTTCAACCTGCTGCACGGCCGCTCGCTCGGCCACGGGGGCGTCGAGATCGCCGACCTGAGCGCCGCCGCCCGCGAGATCGATGCGGACGTCATCGGGTTGCAGGAGGTCGATCGGCACCAGGAGCGTTCCGGGCTCGTCGACCAGACCGCCGAGGTTGCGGCGGCGTTGGGCGCCGAGCACTGGCGATTCGTCCCGGCCGTCAGCGGAACGCCCGGCACCGGGCAGGCCTGGACCCGCTCGTTCGACGACGACGGCGCGGCCACCAGCGGACCGACCTACGGCGTGGGGCTGGTGTCGCGCTGGCCGGTGCGGTCGTGGGTGGTCCGCCGGTTCGGCGCCGCCCCGGTGGGGCTCCCGTTGATGGTGCCGGGACGCCGGGGGCTCACCCAGGTGCCCGACGAGCCACGGGTAGCCGTCGCCGCCGTGGTCGACGCACCGACCGGTCCGATGACCGTCGTCACAGCGCACCTGTCCTTCGTGCCCGGCTGGAACATCGCCCAGCTGCGGGCGCTGGCGACCTGGGCCATGACGATGCCCGGTCCGCGGCTGCTCGTCGGCGACTTCAACCTGCCGGGCGCCCTGCCGAGGTTGGTGACCCGCTGGTCGCAGCTTGCGCGCACCGCGACCTACCCGTCGTGGAAGCCGCGCGTCCAGTTCGACCACGTGCTTGCCAACGAGATCGCCGAGACAGCGGTGCACGACGTCTCGGTGTTGCGGCTTCCGATCTCCGACCACTGCGCGCTGGTGGTCGATCTCCGGCTCGAGCGCGTCACCGCGCCCGTTGCCAGACCTCCTCGGCGATCGCGCTACTGGTAGGAGATCATCCGCGGCCGCGGGCGCTTGCGCATCGTCTGCTCCGGGGTGAACGTCGGAGTGTCCTCGTCGTAGAAGTTCTTCCAGCCCAGCGGTACGCCGGCCGGCCGGGCCCGCCGCACCGCATCCCAGGTCGCGTGCTTCTGCGCCGAACCGCCCTGGCCGTCCATGTGGATGAGGATGGCGACCTCGGGTCGATCGGTGCGCAACCGACCCTCGTTGCCGATCATCGACAGCTTGAACTGGTGGACCACGAACAGCTTCTGCGGGAGGTCGTTGCGTCGGGTGAGCCTGGCCAGCCAGGCCGACGTGCGGTTGATCTCACCGGCCCCGATGCTCCCGATCTGTCGCAAGGGCAGCTGGCCGGGTCGCAACTTCCACTCCGGGTCGACAGCCAGCCCGACATGCGGCTCCTTGAGCAGCGAGCGGTAGCGCTTGGCCTGATCGGTCAGGTCGGCGCGGCCCGGCTGCAGGTCGAGCAGCACGAGCATCCCGGCGCGCCCGGCGGCACGGACCCACGGTCGCAGCTTGGTCACCCTGGACTCGATCGAGTAGTCGCCGTCGCCTCCCGGCGAGCGCTGCGCGACGGTCGCGATGATCTCGAACGCCGGGACGACGGGGTCCTTGCTCAAGGTTCGGTAGGGCCGGGCCACTCGCCGGGCCCGCCGCACAGCGTCATCGATCCCCTGCTCGCCGAGGACGCCGAGGGACGGGGCACCGGGGTGGCCGTACAGCGCGACCAGGCGCCGCCCGGGGAACATCACCCGGCCACCGCCGGGCAGCTCGGTCGTCGCCGGGTCCGTCGAGGTCGACGCGGCCGCACGGTCGAACGACGTGGGCACCGGCCCGCCGCCGGGCGACACCCAGGCGTCGGCCGGGGCGGCGCTCAGAAGCGGCCCCGCCAGCAGAGCTGCCACCAAGGAGACACCGAGGCGGACTCGGGCACGGGACGCCGGCTGGTCAGCCGGCCAGGAGCGGCGCATCGCCCCACTCTCACCCGAGAGGGACGCGTCTGGGGCACTCGACGCGCGGAGTCCCACCTGATGAGTCTCTCGGTGCGCCCCGCTGAACCACCAGAGACCGCAAGCACGATCAGGCGGCGGCCGGGTGAATCCGTCAGGATCTTGCTCGTGCAGACAGACGACCGGCTCCGGGGCATCCTCGCCCTTGTCGAAGAGAGCCTCGACGAGCCGGAGCTGTCCGGCGACGACCTGGCTGGGAGGGCGTACCTCTCCCGCTTCCACTTCGACAGGTTGGTCGCCGCCGCCGTCGGCGAGCCACCGGGAACCTTCCGTCGGCGTCTGCTGCTGGAACGGGCGGCCCACCGGCTGGTCACCAGCGCCGGGCCGGTCACCGACATCGCGTTCGAGGCTGGCTACGGCTCGCTGGAGGCATTCACCCGGGCCTTCGCCCGGGCCTTCGGCACAGCCCCCAGTGCGTTCCGCCGGGCTGACTGCGACGAGCACGCTCTGCCCGCGCCGAGCGGGATCCACTTCCATCCCCCTGGCGGCCTCCGGCTGCCGGCAACCGAGAGGTGCACCACCATGGACGTCCTGGTCCGCATGCTCGACCACCACATCTCACTGACCGGCGAGATCATCGAACGCCTCGACGGCCTCGATGACGACGTCTTGGATCGGCCGATCAGCATGTCGGTCGAGGGGATCGATGACGATCCGACGCTGCGGGGAATCGCCGACCGGCTGGTGGGCCAGCTGGAGATGTGGGTGGCATCCGTGAGCGGAGCCACAGCCATGCCGCCGCAGGGACCGACCCAGCCCGCCGAGCTGCTGCGCCGGCTCGGCGACGTCGCCCCACGCTTCCGCGACCTCGTGCTGACTCCCCTGCAGGAAGGCCGCGCCGACGAGACGTTCGTCGACGCGGTCTGCGACCCGCCGCGGACCTTCACCTTCGGCGGCATGCTCGCGCACGTGCTGACCTTTTCCGCCGTCCGGCGCACCATGGCCGTCGGGGCCCTGACATCGGCAGGTGTCGAGGATCTCGGCTCGGGTGACCCGATGCTGTACGTCGGGGGCCACGGAGCGGACGCGTCGACGGTGAAGCGCAACCGCTAGCTGCCCAGATGGCGGGTCTCCCGGCGCGCTCCCCCCTCGGGATGAGAGCGTTCGTCGGTGCCTCACCTGATGCTCGGCTGGCGGATCGCCCTGACGGGGGCTGTCGCGTTGCTGCTGGTCTCCCTCGTACTCGTCCTGCTCAAGCCCCAGGGACCACGCGGGCGTGCGGCGATCGCGATCGTCCGGGAGAGCGGTGTCGTGCTGGGGCTGTTCGCCCTCTGGCAGCTGGCGGGCAGTCTGGCGCACCACTCGGCCGATGGCGCCGTCCGCCGGGGGGAGCAGATCCTCGACATCGAGGCGTCGATGGGCATCGCCACCGAGCACGCGACGCAGCGGCTGATCGAGGGCAGCTCCCTGCTCACCCAGGTCAGCAACGGGTACTACGTCTACGGCCACTTCAACGGCCTGATCCTGTTCCTGGCGTGGGTCTTCATCGCGCACCGGCGGTTGTACCCGTCGGTGCGGATGACGGTCGTGCTGCTGACGGCCGCCAGCTTCGTCTTCCACCTCGTCGCGGTCGCGCCACCGCGACTGCTTGCCGGTGCCGGCTTCGTCGACACCGCGACGCAGTACGGCCAGTCGGTCTACGGGCCGACGACCCTCGAGGTGGCCGATCAGCTCTCGGCCTTCCCGTCGGTGCACGTCGGGTGGGCCGCGATCATCGCGTGGTGGGCCTGGCGGGCGAGCCCGCGAGGGTGGGGGTGGCTGGGGATCTTCCACCTGGTCGCGACGTCGTTCGTTGTGGTCGCGACGGCGAACCACTACTGGCTGGACGGGCTGGCGGCAATGGCCATCCTTGCCGTCGTCCTGGTGCTGCAGAGGGTCGTGCCTGCCCTGGTGCGAGCGTCACGCCCCGCGACCGCCGCCCCGGAGCAGGAACCGGAGCCCGTCCTGGTGTGATCCGGCCGCCTCGGTCGTCCTATTCCTGCGGCGGAACCGACCTGATCAGCTGACGCAGGCCTTCCTCGTCGAGCAGGTCCGCCGGGCGCACGGTGGCGTTGGCCCCGACGTAGTGGAACGCCGCCCGGATCCGGTCCAGAGGAGTGCCGGTCAGGCGGTGCCAGGCCAGGCGGTAGACAGCAAGCTGGACGCCGACGATCGCCTTTTCCGCTGCCGCGTCCGGCGGCGCACCCGTCTTCCAGTCGACCACGTCGACCACGTCGTCGGACGCGTCGGTGAACACCGCGTCGCACCGACCGCGCAGCAGCAGCCCGTCGACGACCATGTCGAACGGGAACTCCACCTCGTGCGGGACCCGCGTCCACCACTCGCTGGCCTGGAACGCGGCCTGCAGGGCGAGCAGGTCGTCGTCGGGCGCGGCGGTCTCGTCGGCGGCACCAGGCAGCTCGTCGACGTCGAGCAGCCGTTGCTGCCCCCACCGCTGCTCGAGCCAGAGGTGGAAGCGTGTCCCGCGCCTGGCCTGCGGCGCCGGCCGACGCGGAAGCGGTCGGCGCAGCTGCCGGGCCAGCTCGGCGGGATCCCGGCGCAGCGCCACGAGCTGGGACACCGAGAGCTGGCCGGGGAGCTCGACGGTGGTGCTGCCGCGGTCACGGCGCCGGGTCAGCTCCATGAGCAGCAGGTCGGCCTCGTCGTGCCAGCGACCGACCCGGTCGCCGGCGGTGTCACGTGCACCGTCGTCGGGCATCGCGCCGAGCAGCCCCGCGTCGTTCACCAGCGCCGCCGCCGCCTCGAGTGCCGGTCGGCGGTCACCGGCGGGATCGAGGGGCCACGTAGACACCTGGGCGTGCTCGGTCACCGGGTTGCGCGCATCATCGGCAGGCTCGTCGGCCCAGCTGGCCACGATGCCTGCCCCGGACTCGCAGACTTCGCGCACCTCGGTGAGCAGCGAGGACGGCCCTCGTGGCTTCTTCGCGTCGTCCCACCAGTAGCCCGAGCAGGCCAGCAGCTCGCGGGCACGGGTGACTGCGACGTAGGCCAGCCGCCTCTCCTCGAGGGCGGCGCGTTCCTTGCAGGCGGCCGCGAACGCGCCCACCGCGGACTTCGCCTCGCCGAGGTCGGCGGTCGGCGACCAGCCCAGCTCGGGGAGCTCGTGGCGGTCGCCGCGCAGCGGGAACGGCAGGACGGCCAGCTGCCGGCTCCAGTCGGTCACCGGCTGCGACTCGACCGGGAAGACCGTCGCGGTGAGCCCGGCGATGAACACCGCGTCCCACTCCAGTCCCTTGGCAGCGTGCACGGTCATCAGCTGCACCCGGTCGGTGCCGAGGTCGGGCACCTCCAGCTCCAGGCCCCTCTCGCGTTCCTCCGCGGTGTCGAGGTAGCCGAGGAAGGCGACCAGGCCAGGGTCCTCACCGGACCCGACGAACTCCTCGGCCACCTCCACGAGACGGTCGATGTTGAGCAGGGCATCGGCCGGGCGCACGCCGGGTCGCGCCGCAAGCTCGATGTCCAGACCGAGGGACCGAACCACTGCGACCACGGCATCGGGCAGCGATCCGGTGCTCTGCCGCCGCAGCCGGCGCAGCTCCTCGCGCAGCTGCACCAATCGCCGGTGTCCCTCGCGCGAATAGGCGCTCGCAGGCCCGAGATCCTCCAGGGCGTCGACCAGGCTGAGCTCGTCGACCTCGTCGATGTCCGGCACCGCCGCGTCCACGCTCGGTGCCGTCCCCTCAGCCGCCGCCGCGCCCACGTCCGGTGCCGTCCCCTCAGCCGCCGTCCGGGACTCGCTCGGGTGTGGGCGGCGCGGGCGCGCCAGGGACCTCGCCCGGCGGCCGAGAGCAGCGAGGTCCCGTGGGCCGATCCGCCACCTCGGGCCGGTCAGCACTCGCACCAGTGCCGCACCGGCGGTCGGGTCGGAGAGCACCCGCAGCGTGGCGACGACGTCGACGACCTCCGGCTCGAGGAGGAGCCCGCCGAGTCCGACGACCTCGCACGGGACACCACGGCCCCGCAGCGCGGCCTCGAGCCTCGGGAACAGGGAGCGCCGGCGAGCCAGCACGGCGATCTCGCCCCACGGGGTACCGGCGCGACCCAGGGTGTGGATCCGCTCTGCGATCGCCTCGGCCTCGGTCAGGACGGACTCGTGCAACGAGCACTCGACCCGACCGGCACCCTCGCGTCCAGGTCCAGGCCGCAGCGGCCGGTCGTCGAGACCGCGAAGCGGGAGGCCCTCCGCCATCCGGTTGGCCACGGCCAGGATGCGTTCCCCGTTGCGGAAGCTCACGGTCAGCCCGGTGGCTTGTTCGGAGTCGTCGGCCGGCGCGGAGAAGTCACGGCTGAACCGCTCGAGGTTGCCCGCGCTGGCGCCGCGCCAGCCGTAGATGGACTGGCGTGGGTCGCCGACCGCGGTGACCGGGTGACCGCCACCGAACACCGCGGTCAGCAGCACGCGTTGCGCCTCGCCGGTGTCCTGGTACTCGTCCAGGAGCACGGCACCGAATCGGCCCCGCTCGATCTCGGCCACCTCGGGATCACCGGTGGCGATCCCGGCCGCCAGCGCCACCTGGTCGCCGAAGTCCATCGCACCGCGGGCCAGCTTGGCTGCGGCGTAGTCGGCGACCATCGGCAGCAGCGCCTCGCGGGCGTCGAGCGACCTGAGCAGGTCTCGGACCTCCGGGGCCATCGCCGCAGGGCGGCCGTTCTTCTGGGTGACCGGCGGCAGCGCGCGCATGTGCTCGCGCACCTGATCGGTGAGGAGCGCAACGTCGTCGACGGTGCGGAGGTGCTCCGACAGCTCGCCCGCCAGCGACAGGACGTAGGCCGTCACCGACGACACGGCTCGGTCGACGGAGTCCATCGGTCCGTCGTAGCTCTCGACGACCTGGGCCGCGAGCTGCCAGCTCATCGCCTCGCCGATGAGTCGCGTGTCCGGCTCACGCCCGATCCGCAGGGCGTGCTCACCGACCAGACCGGCGGCGTAGGAGTGGTAGGTCGTGACCGTGGGCTCCCCGCTGCGCAGGGCCGCGGCGACCTCGTCGGTGAGGAACGGCGCGCGGTCGTGGGCCATCAGCAGCCGGCGCAGCATCCGGCGTACGCGCTCGCCGAGCTCGGCTGCCGCCTTGCGGGTGAAGGTCAGTCCCAGCACACGGTGGGGCTCCACCAGGCCGTTGGCCACCAGCCAGACGACCCGCAGCCCCATCGTCTGGGTCTTGCCCGAGCCCGCACCAGCGACCACGACCCGTGGCCCCAGCGGTGCGGTGATCGCCGACACCTGCTCGTCGGTCGGTGGGAAGCTCTCACGCAGCCGATGGGCGAGCTCCTTCGGCGTTGTTGCGGTCGAAGCCCGGTCCGCGCCCGCCTTCTCACCGGTCATGGCTGCATCTGCCGACCCTCGTCCTGCAGCGGACAGCTGGTGCGCACCGGGCAGATCGTGCAGTGCTTGTTGACCATCGCGTCGAACGCCGAACCCGCCATGCCGGCCGAGACCTCGGCCACCAGCTCGCTCGCCCACCCCGGGTCGTCGGCGTCGGCCAGCGGCAGCTGCCGCTGCTCGCGGGGCTTGGCGCCGACGCCGGCCTTGCCGACCTGCACCAGCATGGCGCCACCGCTGTGCTCCAGCCCGAGGTCAGCGAATCCGCCCTGCTCGACCGCGAGCTGGTAGGCCGCAAGCTGGCCGTGCTGGGCCAGCTCGGACTCGTCGACCTTGCTCGAGCCCGTCTTCAGGTCGATGACGATCGCGCGGCCGTCGCTGTCGCGCTCGAGTCGATCGACCTGGCCGCTGATGACGGCTCGCCCCACCGTCGCCTCGAGCCGGGTCTCGGCCGCAACGAGGGTCCGCGGGTTGGCCGCGAGCCACAGGGCCAGGCGACGGACCATCGCGCGCGCCTTGGTGACGTGTTGATCAGCAGCCCAGCCACGGCCCAGCTCGACCGTGGGCAGCAGCTCGTCGAGCCGGGCGAGCAGCGCCTGCTCGCCGGACGTCGCCGCATCGACAGCCTCCTCGGCGACGGCGTGCACCAGCGTCCCGATGCTCTGCGCGGTCGACGACGAGCCACTGGCACCCACCTGTTCGAGGAACCACCGCAGCTGGCAGCGGAGGAATGCGTCGACGCGTGAGGGGCTGACCCGGACCTGCTCGTCCGGGTCGAGGACGGGTCGGTCGTCGCTGAGCTTGGGCAGTCCCCACCACGTCGAGGGGTCGGCTCCGCGCACCCCGGCCGCCGCCAGCCGAGCCAGCTCCTCGGCCGCACCCCGCGCCACGCCAGGGTCGGTGTCGGGGTCGGTGACGGCCTGGCGCAGCTCGCCGACCAGCCCGGCGAGGCTCAGCGCCCGCTCCACCTGCGTCACCGCGCGGGTCGGCGCCTCAGCAGGTACGCCGTTCTCACCGGCAGGGGCTGCGGCCGGCAGCGGGTCGAGTTCGTCGAGGAACCGCGACGGGCTGAGGCCCTCGCGCTCGCTGGCCACCGCCGTGACAAGCACCCGTCGAGCCGCGCGGGTGACCGCGACGTAGAAGAGTCGTCGCTCCTCGGCGAGCAGCCGGTTCAGCGTCGCAGCGTTCGCCGCCGATGGGGCGAGCGGCTCGGCACCGCGCAACACGTCGACCAGGCGCTCCGACCCCAGGAAGGACCCGCGCATCCGCAGGTCGGGCCAGGACCCCTCCTGGACCGCCGCCACGCAGACCACGTCCCACTCCAGGCCCTTCGCCGCATGGGCGGTCAGCACCTGCACCGCGTCGTCATGGGCGGCTCGGGGCGCGAGGCTGTCGCTCGGGATCTCCTGACCCCGGAGGTGGTCCAGGAAAAGCTCGGGGCCGGCCGCCGGCAGCCGGTCACAGAACTTCGCCGCCGTCTCGAACAGCGCCACGACGGCGTCGAGGTCGCGGTCGGCGCTGTCTCCCTTCCGCCCACCGTCTGCGCTCATCCGCTGCCAGCGCGCGGCCAGCCCGCTGCGCGACCACAGCGCCCACAGCACGTCCTCGGCGGTCGCGCCGTCGCCCTCGGCCACCTCCCGGCCGGCCCGCAGCAACGCCGCAACCCGGCTGGCCGGTCGGACCGCCCAGTCGTCGAGCATGATCAGCACCCGAGGGTCAGCCAGAGCCTCGACGAGCAGCTCACCCGAGGCACGGACCCCGCCCCCGGCCAGCTCGGCACGGCGCATCTCCTTGCGCAACCGCCGCAGTCCCATGACATCGGCCCCGCCGAGCGCTGAGGTCACCAGCTCGACGGCGGCGTCCTCGTCCAGCCGATCTGGCCGGACAGCGCACTCCAGAGCCAGCAGCAACGGTCGGACAGCTGGCTGCGCGACCAGGGGCAGCTCGTCACGGGCGACGGCGACCGGCACCCCCGCCGCGGACATCGCCCGGGCCAGGACCGGCATCGAACGCGCCGTCGAGCGGACGACCACCGCCATCTGCGACCACGGGACACCGTCGATGAGGTGGGCCGCACGGAGGTGGGCCGCGACGTGCTGGGCCTCCTGGCTCTCCGAACGCAGGACGTCGACCTGGACCTCGCCTGAGGGCACGCCGTCGGCGGGCCGGAGGTCACGGTGGTGCACCGGGCCGCCCAGACCGATGGCCACCCGTCGCGTCGCCGCCAGCAGGACGGCTCCGGATCGGCGAGACGTCACCAGGGCGCGGACTGGTGCCGGCTCGTCCGTCGCCGTGCGGAACGTCTCGGAGAAGGAGGTCAGCCCCGAGACCTCGGCGCCCCGGAACCCGTAGATCGACTGGTCCGGGTCTCCCACGGCGACGAGCTCCCGACCGCCGCCGCACAGCAGCCGCAGCAGCTCGATCTGCGCGGGGTCGGTGTCCTGCATCTCGTCGACGAACACGACGGCCCGCTCGGCCCGCTCGCGCGCAAGCACGTCGTCGTCGCGCAACCACATGCCGACGACGGCTCGGATCAGCTCGGCCGGGTCGTAGGCCTCCGACTCGCGCAACGCGCTCACCCCGGCGTACTGCCTGCTGAACCTCGCCACCGCGACCCAGTCGTCGCGGCCGTGCTCGCGCCCGAGGCGGGCGAGCTCGGGCGGCGTGACCCCGCGCTCATAGGCGCGCATCATCAGGTCGCGCAGCTCCTGCGCGAAGCCGCGGGTGGGCAGCGCGGGCCGCAACCTCGGCGGCCACGGCTGCTGCCCCCCGGCGTCCTGGATCTCGATGTCACCGCGCAACAGCTCACGGACCACCAGGTCCTGCTCCGGGCCGGACAGCAACCGCGGGGTCTCGCCCCCCGATGCCGCGGCTTCCCGGCGCAGCAGACCGAACGCGTAGGAATGGAACGTGCGCGCCAGCGGCTCTTTCGTGGCGCGGCCGAGCCGGGCACTGATCCGTTCCCGGAGCTGGGCCGCCGCCTTGCGCCCGAAGGTCAGCACCAGGATGGACTCAGGGTCGGCTCCGGCGTCGATGCGGGCCGCCACCGCCTCGACGATCGTCGTGGTCTTGCCGGTGCCCGGTCCGGCCAGCACGAGCAGCGGGCCCCCCCGGTGGTCGACGACAGCCCGCTGCACCGGGTCGAGCACGACGGGCGTGACGGACGGCCGGGCCGCACGCACCAGCCGGTAGGCCGGAGCCTCCGGCCCCGCTGGTGCGCTGCCCCGTCTCGTCACGGCGTCCATCCCACCACGGTCCCCGGACACAAGCCGCTGCCTCGAACGCCGGATCCTGCCTACGGTTCGGGGATGCCCCCAGACCTCGACGCTCTCCGCGCGCTCGCCCGCTCGTCGCCTTGGCGCTGGCGGACACTGCAGGTCGTGGTCGACTACGCCGGGCAACGTGTCGAGTCGCAAGAGCCGGTCCGGGCCTGGATCTCCCGGCCGCACGGGCTGCGGGTCGAGGCACTGCGCGGCATCCTCCTCCAGGCCCAGTGGTCCGCCCACCCGTGGGGCGTCAGCACCCTGTCGATCGGCGGACGTCGCGTGCCGGAGCCAGCGCCGTACGGTCCGCTGCACGCCGATGCCCCGCGGCCGGTCCTGCGGGCGGACGGGTTGGTCTCAAGACGGCCGGCAGCGCCGCACCTGAACTACGAC
>JBBRVU010000073.1:0-18470 GCA_038246575.1 Actinomycetes bacterium
CCCAGACCGGGACCTGGACCACCGCCGCCGACCGACTGCGCATCGGCCCGTCCTCAGGCACCATCGACATCACCGTGGACAACCTGTCCCTCGACACCGCCACCATGCCGTGACGTCGCGCAGGGGCCGTGGCTGGTGGCCGGCGACCTGCTCGACGGTGTCGCTGCGTACGGCCAGCTCGCCGGCAGCGATCGCCAGATAGGACGTCACCCAGCCTTCGATCTCCCAGTCCGGCGCGCCGAACAGCCGTCGCGACGCCCAGGCCTGCTCCGCGGTCTCGTCGACGTAGCGCACCGGCTTCCCGGTGACCTCGGCCAGCTCGGAGGCCCACTCCGCCAGCGAAGCGAGCCGGCCGCCGGTGACGTCGTAGGTAATCCCGTCGTGCCTGCCGGAGTCCTCGAGCAGCACGGCAGCGGCGACGTCGGCCACGTCAGCGCGCGCGACCGGAGCCAGGACGCCGTCGCCAGCCGGTCCGGCGATGACACCGCGGTCACCGGCGAAGAAGGGCACGAAGTCCAGGTAGATCGAGTCACGCAGGAAGGTCCAGGTGACGCCGCGCTCCCGCAGCCGCTGCTCGGTCAGCCAGTGGTGGCGGGCCAGGGTGAAGGTCGCGTCAGGCGCGGCGTTGAGGATGGACGTGTAGACCACGCGACGCACACCGGCATCGGCGATCGCGTCGACCGCGGTCAGGTGCTGGGTCACCCGGTCCGGGTGCTCGGCTGCGCTGACGAGGAACACGGTGTCGGCACCTTCCACCGCCGCGGCCATCGCGTCGCGGTCGTCGTAGGTGGCCGTAGCCACCTCCGCCCCGTCGAGCTGCGGCGCCCGCGAAGAGTCGCGGACCACGAGGCGCTGCCGGGCACCCGACGCGGCCAGCCGGGTCGCAACCATGCCGCCCAGGTGGCCGGTGGCGCCGGTGACGACAACAAGCGGTGCGGTGTCGGACGTGGCTGCACTCATCTCAGCCCGAACCGAGGACGCCCGCGGATGCTTCCCCTTGAGCCGCACTCGGCGAACGATTGACAAGCGTGCTTGACATTCGTGACACGTGTCAAGCATGCTTGACATGTGCACAACGCAGTACGGCAACGGCGGACAGGTATCGACCTGTCGCAGGCCGATCTGGCCAAAGCGATGGACGTCTCGCGACAGACGATCAACTCCATCGAGACCGGCCGCTATCTGCCATCCCTGCCGCTCGCCATCGCGCTCGCACGATTCTTCAACTCATCGGTAGAGGAGATCTTCGATGTCGACTCATGATTCCGCGAGACCTCGCAAGAGATCCAGAATGCGATGGGCGATTCCCGTGGCTGCTCTGGTCATCGGGCTCGCCTACCTGGTCGCGGGCCTGGTCGGTGATGACACGTTCTTCGGCGTGTTCGGCCTCCTGATCATGGTCAGCGCCGGGGCGGCATTCTTGGTGCTGGGCCACTTCAGCGAAACGGTGACGATGCTGATGGATCGGCGCGATGAACGGATCAACGCTCTGGATCGTGACGCGACGCTGATCGCCGGGAGTGCCGTGCTGGCGGCTGTCCTGGTTGGCTTGGTCGTCGAGATCGCCCGCGGTGACGACGGATTGCCGTATGCCGCATTGGGCGCGATCGGCGGTGCCGCCTACCTGCTCGCATGGATCGTGCTGCGCCTGCGTCGATGACCTTCGCGGACGCGGCAACGAAGGTCCGTAGACACGCAAGCCGCTGACCTGCGGCTTTGCGCGTCGTGCGCAGCGGCGGGGGTGGGATTCGAACCCACGAACGGTCTCCCGTTGCGCGCTTTCAAGGCGCGTGCCATCGGCCACTAGGCGACCCCGCCGGGTGTGCGTTGACCGCACCTGATGACCGTACCGGGTGACGGCGTTCGCAGCGGTCGCCGCAACCGGGGGTCAGGCGCTGGCCGCCAGCTCGTACCCGGCCTCCTCGACCGCCTCCCGGACGGTGTCCTCCTGCAGCGGGTCGTCGCTGACCACCCGCACCATCGAGGTGCCCTCGTTGACCAGCTCGACCGCGACGTCGGTGACCCCGGGGATCGCGGTCACCTCTTCGGTGACGGCCGCGACGCAGTGGTCGCAGGTCATGCCGGTTACGCCGTACGTCGTGGTGGTGCTCATCGTTCTCCTTGGGGTGGAACGGTTTCCGGTAGGCGGATCAGCTGCGGACGAGCCTGGCGATCGCGTCGGCGGCCTCGCGGACCTTCTCGTCCGCCTCGGGCCCACCGCGCTGCGCCGCCTCGACCACGCAGGTGGCCAGGTGCTGCTCGAGCAGCTCGAGCGAGAAGGACTGCAGTGCCTTGGTGGCGGCCGACACCTGGGTGAGGATGTCGATGCAGTAGCGATCTTCTTCGACCATGTTGGCCAGGCCGCGGACCTGGCCCTCGATGCGGCGCAGCCGCTTGAGATGGCTGTCCCGGTGCGCCAGGTAGCCGTAGGTCACGGCGCCGGCGTTGCCCGCGTCGCCAGCTGCGCCACTCTCGTCGCCACTCTCGTCCGTGCTGCTCACCCGGTGGATTCTACCCCCCAGGGGTATGACCGACAACATCTCGATCCGGGGCTCTCGCTGCGTGCTAACGTCGGCCCCGTACCACTAGCCACAGGGGAGCGCTGACGCGCTGAGAGTGCGGGCCCGCCCGCAGACCCTCCTACCTGATCTGGGTAATGCCAGCGCAGGGAGTCGGTTCACCACCCCGTCGCCGGTCAGCCGGTCCGTCCGGGTGTCCAGCACGGAGTGCTCAGAGCACGGCCGCCCCGTCCCTCACGGACAGGAGCGAGCACATGACCACCACCGAGAGCAGCAGCACCACCCGCGATACCGAAGCCGCGTCGGCATCGACAGCCAACTGGCGCACGGTCGACATTGTTGTCGCCTCCGCGATCGCGGTCGCGTTCGGCGTTGTCTTCTGGGCCTGGGGCAACCTCTGGAACACGACGTCGGGCGCCTTCGCCGCGTTCCCGCCGGCACAGGGCTTCATGTACGGCGTGTGGCTGATGCCCGCCGTGCTGGGGGCGCTGATCATCCGCAAGCGCGGCGCCGCGATCTACGCCGAGCTCGTCGCGTCGGTGGTGTCGGCGCTGCTCGGCACCTCGTGGGGGCTGTCGGTCGTCGCGTACGGCCTGGTCCAGGGTGCAGCGGCGGAGATCGTGTTCGCGTTCGTCCTCTACAAGTCGTGGCGGCTCTCGACGGCGCTGCTCGCGGGCGCCGCGGCAGGGCTCTCCGCGGCCATGCTCGACATCCTCTTCTACTACACCGACTGGTCCGGGCCGTGGCAGCTGACGTACGCCGGGCTGCTGGCGGTCAGCGCTGCGGTGATCGCCGGAGCCGCGTCGTGGGCGCTGGTGAAGGCGATGGCCCGCACCGGAGTCCTCGCTCCGTTCAGCTCCGGCCGGGACCAGGTGCGGGTCTGACTCAGCCGACGCGCGACCGGGCGGCGGGAACCCGCCCGGTCGCCGTCGACGTCGAGGGCTTCGGCTGGCGCCACGCCGGACGCCGGGCCTGGGCGTTGCGCGGCCTCGACCTGCACATCGAGCCCGGCGAACGGGTGCTGCTGCTCGGGCCGTCGGGGTCGGGCAAGTCCACGCTGCTCGCCGGGCTCGCCGGTCTGCTCGATCCTGGCGACGCCGGCGAGGTCGAGGGTGCGGTCCGGCTCGACGGGGTGACGGCGGCGCGGGCCCGGGCCCGGGCCGGCCTCGTCCTGCAGGACCCCGAGGCCGCGCTCGTCATGGCGCGCGCCGGTGACGACGTCGCTTTCGGGCTGGAGAACCGGGGCGTGCCGACCGACGAGATCTGGCGCCGGGTCGACGAGGCGCTGGAGGCGGTCGGATTTCCGTACGGCCGCGACGCGGCGACCTCGACGCTGTCCGGCGGCGAGCAGCAACGGCTGGCGCTGGCCGGGATCCTCGCCCTGCGGCCCGGGCTCTTGCTGCTGGACGAGGTGACCGCCAACCTCGACCCGGCCGGCGTGGCGCTCGTTCGTGGTGTGCTGGCCGACGTGCTGGCGTCCACCGGCGCGACCGCCGTGATCGTCGAGCACCGGGTCGAGACGGTCGTCGACCTGTGCTCGCGGGCAGTGGTGCTGTCGGGCGAGGGCACGGTGGTCGCCGACGGCACGCCGGACGTGATCTTCGCGCGCGAGGGTGACGCGCTGGCCGGGCGCGGGGTGTGGGTGCCGGGCCACCGCCCGGCCGTGGCTGCTTTCGACCTGAGCACCCTCCGTGATGAGGACCGGGACCTAAGCACGCCGGGTGGGCAGCGCCCGGTCCTGAGCACTCATCGTGATGAGGACCAAGAGCTGATTGCGGTCGGTGATAAGGACCGGGAGCTCATCGCGGTCGGTGCTCAGCACAGAAGCGCGCTGATGACGGCAGCCGGGGTCTCGTTCCGATACCCGGACGCGGCAGTCCACGCATTGAGCGCGACGGACGTGAGGCTGCGTGCGGGCGAGGCGCTGGCGGTCACCGGCGCGAACGGATCGGGCAAGTCGACTCTTGCGCTGTGCCTGGCAGGGCTGTTGCGTCCGACCGGCGGCACCGTGACCGCCGAGCCGGCGCTGGCCCCGCCCTCGGCCGAGCCGCCGTGGCGGTGGCGCGGGCGCGACCTGGTGACGCGCATCGGCACCGTGTTCCAGGACCCGGAGCACCAGTTCGTCGCCGCAACCGTGCGCGCCGAGCTGATGGTCGGGCCGGTGCAGGCGGGAGCGGGCGAGCAGGCAGCCGCGGCGCGGGCCGACGAGCTGATGGAGCGGCTCGGCCTCACCGCACTCGCCGCCGCGAGCCCCTTCACGCTGTCCGGCGGGGAGAAGCGGCGGCTCTCGGTGGCCACCGCGATCGCCACGGCGCCGCGGGTGCTGGTGACTGACGAGCCGACGTACGGGCAGGACGCGGTCACCTGGGCCGGCCTGGTCGAGCTGCTCGCCGGGCTGCGCGCCGAGGGCACCGCCGTCGTGCTGGTCACGCACGACGAGCCACTCGTCGAGATGCTCGCCGACGTGCGGCTGCGGCTTCCGGTACGAGCAGGCAGTGGAGCCGCATGAGCGTCCTCGTCCCACTCGCGATTGACGCCGACGCGGCGCTCGCCCGGCGCAACCCGGTCGCAAAGCTGGTGGCGGCGTTCACGATCACCGCTGGGCTGCTGCTCAGCCTCGACCCGGTGACCCCGGCCCTGCTGCTGGCGGTCGAGGCGGCAGTGTTCCCGCTGTCCGGGGTGCGGCCCCGGGTGCTGGCCCGTCGGTCCTGGCCGCTGCTCATCGGGATCCTCGGTGTCGGGTTCGCGAACGTCATCGCGATCGACCGCGGCCGGGTCCTGCTCGACCTCGGCCTGGTCGAGGTGACCACCGGCGGGCTGGAGTCGGCGGCCTCAGTGGCGTTGCGGCTGCTCGCGGTCACCCTGCCCGGCATCGCGGTGCTGGCCACGACCGACCCGATGGACCTGGCCGACGCGCTGGTCCAGCGCTGGCACGTACCTGCCCGGTTCGCCTACGGCGCGCTAGCCGCCCTGCGCCTGCTCCCGTTGCTCTCCGCCGACTGGCACACCATCGCCCGGGCCCGGCGAGCCCGCGGACTGGACGCGGGCCGGTCCCCCGTCGGCATCCTCCGGTCCTTCGCCGGTCAGGTGTTCGCGGTGCTCGTATCGGCCGTCCGCCGCGGAGTTCGACTCGCGGCAGCGATGGAGGCGCGAGGGTTCGGCGCCACCGACGTAGTGCGTACAGTCGCGCGGCCGCAGCCGATGCGACGTGGCGACTGGGTGCTCATCGTTGCGACGCTGCTCGTGATCCTCGCCGCGACCGCGGTGTCGGTGGCGGTCGGCGCATGGCGTTTCCCCTTCGCCTGACAGGGGATTCAGCGGCGCATCAGGAACTCGCGAACGACGGTTCGGCCCCGGCCAGCTCGAGCTGTCACCACGTGTCCCCCGCCCTTGACCACGACCAACCGTGCATCGGGTGCCCGCACCGCCACCGGCCGCACCGACTCGACAGGCGCCGCCAGGTCGCGGTCGCCGGAGACGAACAGCGTCGGCACATCGGGCAGGCTCTGCGAGGCCGACGTGATCGCGAGCCGGCTCGGTGGCGTTGACGGCCAGGCCAGGCACTCGCGCACCCCACTGCTGTCGCGCGCGCTGGCCCGGTCGAAGGGGAAGAACGCGGCCGCGGGCAACCGGGCGACTTCGCGACGTAGATCCGACGAACGCCCGCGGACAGGCGCGCCCGACCGCCCCCACGGGAAGCGCTGGTCAGCGCAGAACGCAGTGAGGTTCAGGGCGGCGCTGAAGACCTCCGGGGCGGCTGCGAAGCCGGTGCGGTAGGCGTCAAGCAGCTCGTCGAGGTCGGTGCGGTCACCGCGTGCGGCCCGACGCAACGCCGGCAAAAGCGACGCGTAGGTGGGGTCGCCGCTGGACAGGCCCGAGAGCAGGTCGAGCAGGTCGCCGCCGCCTCCGTCCCGGCCCACGACCCGGGCGAGGTCGGCCACCGGGTCACCGGGGCAGCGGCGGGCCGCGGCGCAGGCCAGCCGCAGGACCCGTCCGGTGGCCGTCATCACGTCGACCTGAAGGGTGTCCGGCCCGGCCGGCGGAAGTGCCGAGTCGAGCACGAGCGCGGAGATGCGGCGCGGGTGCGCGGCGGCGTACTGCTGGGCGAGGAAGGTGCCGTAGCTGATCGCGAACACCGTCCAGGTGTCGACGCCGAGGGCCGCTCGGAGCTGCTCGAGGTCACCGATCACGTCATCGGTCCCGTACAGCTCACGGTCCGGACCCAGAGACGTCGCGCAGTCACGCACCGCGGTGGGCGGCAGGGTGAAGCTGGCACCGGCCGCCGTCTGCAGCGTGGGGCAGGACAGCGCCGACGGACCGGTGCCGCGAGCGTCCAGGGCGACGATCCGATAGGCCGCGACGACCTCCGGGCCGAGGCGGATGAGCAGCTCGGGTGCGAGCGGGGCACCCGGCGCACCCGGGCCGCCGTTGAGGAAGACGAGCGCCCCCCGCGGTGCGCGCGGCTCGGCCTCGACGGCGACCTGGAGCCCGAGCGACTCCCCGCCCGTGGTGCTCCGGTCGAGCGGCACGTCGAAGCGGCCGCAGGTGAAGCCCCCGCGACAGGCGTACGCATCGACGAGCCCGGCCGGGTCGGGCCGGGTCGAACCGGTGCCGCTCGGTGACGACGGGACCTCGGCAGACGGGACTGAGCCCGGGCTGCCGCCGGTGCCCGGCCGGGTCTCCTGGGACGAGCCGGAGTCCGACCTCGGCCCGGAGCTGCACGCCGCGACCAGCAGGGCCGCGGCAACCACGGCGCCCAGCCGGGCGAAGCCGGCCCGTTGCGCTGTGGCCGCCGGGCGTTTCAACGAGCAGCCGCTGGTCCCGCGTCGCCTGCCCACGGTCGCGACCCTAGGTCAGGCGGCCTCGGCGGTGAGGGCTCGCAACCGGGCGGCCTCTGCGGCGGGGCTCGCTCCGAGGATCCGTGCCAGCAGCGCGGTGGCGGCCCGCCCGATCACCGCCGCCGGGAGCTGGGGCAGCACGGGACGAGCCGACAGCAGCGGGCGCAGGTCCGGCGGAAGAGTCGCCGCGGCGGCGGCCGCGACGATCCGGTAGGGCGCGCGGATGCGCGGCGGCAGCGGCGGGTCCATCAGGAACCGGTGCGCGCTCGCGGTGTCCGGGGTGACCCGCAGGGCCGGGCGGTAGTGCGCCCAGGTCTGCTCGAGCTCGGCCGCGTCGTGCGGGACATGAGCGGCGCCCAGGTGCTCACCGACGCGGGCCATGTCGGCGAGGTAGTCGTCCAGATCGAACCGGGTCCGGCCGAGGCGGGCTACCGACACGGCCAGCGAGTCGGCGAGAGCGAGGTGCACCCAGCCGAGCAGCTCGGGGTCGCTGGCGTCGTAGGCCTCGCCGGATGGCGTCCGGCCGGTGACCGAACGGTGCGCGCCACGGACCCGACGGCATACCCGCTCGGCCTGCGCGGTCGTGCCGAACGTCGTGATCGTCACGAACGCGGCCGTGCGCTGCAGCCGGCTCTCCGGGTCCTCGCGGTAGGCCGAATGCTGGTCGAAGCCGGCGAGCACGGTCGGGTGCATGGCCTGCACGAGCAGCGCACGTACGCCGCCGACCAGGGTTGCGGCGTCGGCGTGAACCGCCCAGATCGTCGAGTCAGGGCCGAACCAGCCGGCGTCGCCGGGGTCGCCGATCTCCTTGACCCAGGGCGCCATCCCGTCCGACTGCCCGGTCAGCAGCGTGCGGATCGCTCCTCTGGCCGCCCCCGCCGCGCCGCCCACGCTGCGTTCGCCCACAGGTACTGCCCTTCTCGACCGGTTCGTCACTGGATGACTCGTCGAAACTCTCCTTCCCTTTGGTCGGGTCGTTCAGACGCGGCCGGCGTCCCACGCAATCGTGAGATCGACCACGTACGACCTGGTGAAGCGACTTCGGCGGCCCGCGTACCAGGACATCGAGCTCGTCGATCGCGGCGCTGCTTCAGCAGGCGGGGGCGTGACGAGTGGCGGGGTGGGTCAGGGCTGCATGCGGGCCATGGAGAGCGAGACGAGGGTGATCAGCGCCTGCTTGGTGGCCTGCCGGTTGCGCGCGTCGGTGTAGAACACGGGCGTCTCGTCGCGGACTGCCAGGGCGGCCCGGATGTCGTCGACCGCGTGCTTGGCGACCCCGTCGAAGCAGTTGATCGCGACGACGAACGGGATCTGACGGGCCTCGAAGTAGTCGACGGCGCCGAAGCAGTCGTCGAGCCGCTCGGTGTCGACCAGGACCACCGCACCGATGGCACCGGTCACCAGGTCGTCCCACATGAAGTGGAAGCGGTCCTGACCGGGCGTGCCGAACAGGTACAGCCACAGGTCACCGGGCAGCGCGATCCGGCCGAAGTCCATCGCCACCGTGGTGGAGGTCTTGCGGTCGGAGACGCCGCCGGCGTTGTCCACGCCGACGCTGTGCTCGGTCATCGCCGCCTCGGTCGAGAGCGGCTCGATGTCGGAGATGGAGCCGATGAAGGTCGTCTTGCCCACGGCGAAGCCACCGGCTACCACGATCTTCACGGTCACGGGCGCCGCCGCGGCAGTTCCCGTCGGCACCTGCTGCGCCGGCACGCTGCTCGCCGGCGGGGCGATGTCAGAGCGAGTGGATGCCATTGAGAACACTCTCCAGGACCTTGAGGTTGGTGGCCGGGGGCGCCGCCTCGGGCGACCCGGTGTGCACGACGACCAGGCCCTCGTCGGCGAGGTCGCCGATCAGGACGCGGATGACGCCCAGGGGCAGGGACAGGTGGGCGGACAGCTCAGCGATGGACAGGATCGAGGCCGTGGTCAGCTCGAGGATGCGGCGCCGCTCGGACGTTCCGGCGGGGTCGGTGTACTCGGGCACCCGACGGACGAGCGCCTCGAGCGGGAGGTGTGCCCGGCCGGAGCGGGTGCGTCCGCGAGTGAGGGCGTACGGCCGGACGGTGCGCGCGTCATCGGTCTCCTCCTCGTAGAGGTCGTGCGAGTGACGGGCATCCGCCGGAGCGGCGGGACCTGGCGTGCGGGCCTGTGGCCCGGTGGCTTCCGGCATCTGGCATCACACCTGCGCACCGGCGTGCGAGACCGCGGCACCCAGCGGGAGCCGCGCGCGCATCTCGCTGATCAGCTGCGGGGTCATGGCCGCCTCGGCCCGGCTGACCAGCAGAGTCATCTCGTACCCGACCATGCCGACGTCACAGCTGGCGTCGGCGACGACGGCGAGGACCGACCCGTCGCTGATGCTCGTCGTGAACAGGAACAGCTGGTCCATCTCGACGATGGCCTGCCGGACGGCGCCGCCACCGAGCTGGCGTGCGGCCCCGCGGGTGAGGCTGGACAGCCCGGACACGATCGCGGCGAGCTGGTCGCCCTGCACGCGATCGAGGTTGTTGGACATGGCCATCAGCAGTCCGTCGGCGGAGACGACCAGGGTGTGCTCGACACCGGGCACGCTCTTGACGAAGTTGCCCAGCAGCCAGTTGAAGTTGGCCGCTTCGGCGCTCAGGGTGCTCACGTTGCTCGTTCCTTTGCTCGGCTGTCGGTGCTGTCGGTGTCGTCGGTGCTGTCGGTGCTGTCGGTGCTGTCAGTGCTGTCGGTGCTGTCGGTGCTGTCGTGACCGGCGCCGGGCTGCTCGGCGCCATCAGTGGCCCCGCTCCGGCCACGCTCGACACCGGCCCGGAAGCCGGAGAGCATGCCGCGCACCTGCCCGGCAGTGCGTTCGCGACTGGTGGCCGGAGCCGCATCCGCGGTGGCTGCGGCGGTGGCCGCCGGAGCCGCCGACGGCGTGCGTCGGACCAGCCCGCCGGCCGGCGTCGCCGCCGGCGCGACAGGGGCGAAGGTCGGCTCGTAGAGGCCGCGCAGCTCGGACAGCGCGGACGACGTGGCGTCCGAACGGGCATTGCGCGAGTCTTCGTCCGCGGCGGCTGCCGATGGTGCCGTCATGGGTACGGCCGGTGCCGCCGGCGGTGCGCTGCGGCTCGGGAGCTGGTGGGCAGCCTGCCGCTCCGCTTCCTGGCTCACCCGGCGCGACGGCATCTCCGACTCGCGGGCGAGGACTGGGGCTTCTGACGGTACGTCGTGAGGCACCGGGATCGGCGGTGACGCCGGGGGCGCGGGGACGGGCCTGGACATCGCGTGTTGACTCGCCGCTGGTGCGGGCACCGGCTCGGGAGTCGGAAGGGGCGCCGTCTCGCGGCTCGGCCGCGGTTCACGCCGACCGCGACGTCCGCCACCCGCGCCACGGGTGGGCAGGATGTCGACGGCAGGGGCGAACGCGAAGGTGGGCATGGCCGCCGGCTCCGGCTCGACAACGGCAACAGGCTCCGGCTCGACAACGGCGACAGGCTCGGGCTCCGGCTCCGGCTCGACAACGGCAACAGGCTCCGGCTCCGGCTCCGGCTCGACAACGGCAACAGGCTCCGGCTCCGGCTCGACAACGGCGACGGGCTCGGGCTCCACCGCGGGTTCCGCGTCCTCGACCGGCGACAGGACGGGCTCGTCGACCGGCAACGACTCCGGCGCCCGGCCGCGCCGCCACCGGCTCCGGCGTCCGGTCGGTCCCGTGTCAGCGACCGCAGGCAGAACCTCAGCCTCGGACGGCTCGGCCGCGCTGACATCCTCGGGCGCAACCTCGACCTCGGGCGCAGGCTCGACCTCGGGCGCGACCTCAGCCGCAAGCTCGGCCACCTCATCGACCGCCGGCTCAGGCACCGCCACCGCCAGGCCCTGGAACACGGCAACCGGCAGGCTGACCGAGACCGCGGTCCCGGCCGTACGTCCTCGGCGAAGCTCGACCGCAGCTCCCAGCTTCGCGGCGAGCCGGCCCACGACCAGGTGGCCCAGCCGCTGCGACACGGCGATCTCCGCCACCAACGGATGCGCGATCTTCTCGTTCGCCTCGGCGACCTCGGCCTCGGACATCCCGAGACCGCTGTCGGTGATCGTGACCTCGAACCCCGACCCGCTCTGCGCAGCGGACACGATCACCGGGGTGTCCGGGTTGGAGAAGTGGGTTGCGTTCTCGAGCAGCTCGGCCAGCAGGTGCGCGACGGTGAGCGCATGCCGGCCGGAGACCTCCGGGTCCTCGGTCATCGACAGGTCGATGCGGTCGAAGGCCTCGATCTCCCCGACGGCGGTCCGGATGACGTCGGACAGCGGCATCGTGTTTCGGAGCCGGCGCGTCGAGTCGATGCCCGCAAGCACCAGCAGGCTCTCGGCGTTGCGGCGCATCCGGGTCGCGAGGTGGTCCAGCGTGAACAGCCGCTCCAACGCGTCAGGGTCCTCTTCGCCGGACTCCATCGCGTCCAGCGCTTTGAGCTGGCGACCGAGCAGGACCTGGTTGCGGCGCGCGACGTTGACGAACATCTCGGCGATGCTCGCGCGCAGCGCGGCCTGCTCCTTGGCGACCTGGACGGTGACCTCGTTGACGGTGTTGAACGCCTCGGCCAGTCGACCGATCTCGTCGCTCGACTCGACGGGGATCGGCTCGACGACGACCCCGGGACCGTCCCCTGGGATCTGCATCCGCTCGACCATCCGCGGCAGCTCGTCACCGATCTCGCCGGCCGCCAGGGTCAGGCGCCGCAGCGGGCGGGTGATGCGTCGCGCCAGCGAGATCGCCAGCAGGGCCGCCATGCCGAGACCCAGCACTGCAACGGTTGCGAGCAGCAACGCGCGGCGCTCCTGCTGCGACTGCAGCGTCTCGGCCGCGCCGGAGATGGTCGCGAGCAGCTGGGACTCCGCCGTCGTCATGGCCGTGACGCGGGTGTCGGCGGCGGTGACCCAGTTCGCCGACCTGGCTGCCGCCGGGTCGCGGCCCTTCAACAGGTCGGGCAGGTCACGGCGCACGCGGTCGATGCCCGAGTTGTCGGCTCCGGCGAGAGCCTCGGTCAGCCGGCTGTACAGGTCCTTGGACGACTTGGCCTGGACGTCCAGCAACGCCTGGCGCTGCTGGGCGACGAGTGCGGCCGCCTGGGCGAACTCCGCCTCGTTGAGCGAGCCGGTCGCGAGGCCGATCCGGACGACGTCACGTTCGTGGGAGGCGTACTCCGACGTGTTCGACAGTGCCTGGTAGGCCTGCAGCGATCGCGCCAGCTCCGGCGTACCGGAGGCGGCGACGACACCAGGAAGGTCGAGGTCGGCACTTATCACCCGGCTGTAGAAGACGTCGGTCTCGGTGGCGAAGAGCCGGCCCGCGTCCACCGACGCACGGAATCCCGCGACCTCGCCATGTCCGGACACCATCCGCGCCAGTGCCGCCTGCACGGCGTCGGACAGCTGCGCGACCGAGGACTGCGTCAGCGTCGTGTCGAGCGCTGCGATCTGCTCGTCCGTGTCCGCGCGACGGTTTGTGAGCACGTCGGCTCCGCCGGTGTCGGCGACCTCGAGGTGGGTCAGCGTCGCGGTCCGCTCGGCCTGCAGGGCATGGACCACCCTGTTGACCTGCGTGGACACGCCGGTCAGCGTCGCGACCTGTCCCGCACGGCGCGCCTCGGAGATCTGGCCGGCGACGAGCAGGCCGGTGACCACCACGAGGAGCAGCGTGGGGATGGTGAGGACAGCGAGCAGCTTGGTGCGTACTCCGGCGTCACGGAGCATAGGGACCCTCCCCAGGGCCGAGCAGAGACAGAACAATCTGGGCATCGACCGTGAAGCGGCGGGGCTTGAGCGGCGACCTCAACCCTTCGGTGCCTGGGCGGCTCCATCGCTGCGCCCCTACTAGGCTGCCGCGGGCAACCAGTCGTTTCGCCCCGGGGGAGTTTTCTTGCGCCGAGCCGCGCTGTCCGTCCTGCTCGTCTCGCTCACCGGCACCCTGATCGCCGGGCCCCTCGTTGCCTCCGCAGGCGTCGCGACCACCGCCGATGTCGACGGTCGGCTGGTTTTGGTGCTCGACTCCTCCGGCTCGATGAAGGAGCCGGCCCCCGGTGGTGGCACCCGGATCGAGGCGGCCCGCGCGGCCCTGACCGACGTGGTCGAGTCGCTGCCCGATGACGCCGAGGTCGGCATGCGCGTCTTCGGCGCGACGGTCTTCTCCCGGAAGGAGAAGGGCGCCTGCAGCGACACCCAGAGCGTCGTGCCGGTCGGCCCGATGGACAGGTCGGCGCTGACTGCGGCGATCGACCGCTACACGCCGTACGGGGAGACGCCGATCGGCAACGCCCTCAAGGGGGCTGCCCGTGACCTCGGACCCGACGGCAAGCGCACGATCGTGCTGCTCTCCGACGGGGAGCCGACCTGCGCGCCCGACCCGTGCAAGGTCGCCCGCGACCTGCGCCGCGACGGCATCGACCTGACCATCAACGTCGTCGGCCTTGACGTACGTGGCCCGGCCCGGCGTGCCCTGCAGTGCGTCGCGCGGGCCGGGGGCGGCACCTACTACGGCGTCGATGACCCCGACGAGCTGGCCGGTTCGCTGGTCAGCGTCAGCGTCCGGTCCCTGCGGCAGTTCTCCGTGCAGGGCACGCCCGTCGAGGGCGGCGCGACCGAGCGCCAGGCCGTGGCGGTGGAGCCCGGCCAGTACAGCGACCGGCTTCCGGCGGGCGAGTCCAGCCGCTACTACCAGGTGGCCAAGGCGCGCGGCTGGGGTCTCAACGTCGGGGTGACGGCCCGCCCGGCCGTTTCCGAGGCGACGCTGGAGGGCTTCGACCTCGAGCTGCGCACGGTGGACGGGGCGTCGTGCGGGAAGGCCGGTGACAGGCGGGCCAACGTGCTGAGGGAGCGGGCGATCGTGAGCGCCGGGGTGAGCTTCGTGCCGGGTGTGGACCGGTCCGCCGACGAGACCTGCGCGGACGCAGAGGTCCTGGTCGTGGAGGTCGCCTACAACGACGACAGCCTCGACAAGTCCTTCGAGCTGCTGGTGGGCAAGCAGCCGCCGGCGACGGACGTCGAAGCGCTCCCCCCGGGCATCGAGGACACCGACAGCTACGTCCGTCGGGCACGGGTCGCCGGGGACACCGAGCTGGTGCTCGGTGGCGCCTCCTTCCACGACGCCCCGCTGCTCGAGCCGGGGTCCGCGTACTCCGACACCATCCGACCGGGCGAGCAGCTGCTCTACCGGGTGTCGGTCGGGTGGGGCCAGTCCGCTCGCCTGACCGCCACGGCCGGCCCCGACGCGGCCGCCGACGAGGTGCTCGGCATCCAGGGCGACTCCATGCAGGTGCGGGCGTTCACGCCCTACCGGCAGAGCCTCAGCGCCCTCACCTACTCCGGCGCTCCCGTCCGCGACGGCGGCTTCTACAACGGTGTCGACCAGGACCCCTTGACGTTCGCGGTCGCCCCGGTCCGGCTGCGCAACGGCGAGCTCTACGACTTCAAGGTCGACCGGACCGACCTGGCGGGCGACTACTTCTTCAGCGTCGAGATGGGCCGGCTCGACGCGGACACCCGTTTTGCCGCACCCCTCACGATCGAGGTCGAGGTCGTTGGTGACGTCGAGGGGGTGCCGACCTTCGCTGACGAAGCCGTCCCCCCGGCCTCCGGCTCGCCGGCCGCCTCGGCCACTGACGAGGCTTCTTCGCCGGCCGCCGCCGAGCAGGACGGCGGGGGTGACGCTGCCCTGTGGGTCGGGCTCGGGCTGCTCGCGCTCGCGGTGGGCGCCGGAAGCATCGTCCTGCTCCGACGACGCGCCGCGCCGCCTCCACCCCTCGATTCCTAGGGTGGGCTCCATGAGAGCCGTCGTGGTGAGCAAGCCGGGTGGGCCGGACGTGATGCGGTGGGACCAGGTGCCCGACGTCGAACCCGGCCCCGGCGAGGTCCTGGTCGACGTCGCGGCGAGCGCGGTCAACCGCGCGGATCTGCTGCAGCGCCAGGGTCGCTACGACCCCCCACCGGGGAGCTCGCCCTACCTCGGGCTGGAGTGCAGCGGCACGGTCTCGGCGCTCGGCGCCGGCGTCGAGGGCTGGACCGTGGGCGACGAGGTGTGCGCGCTGCTGTCCGGCGGGGGTTACGCCGAGAGGGTCGCGGTCCCGGCCGGCCAGCTGCTCCCCGTACCTCCTGGCGTGTCACTCGTCGATGCGGCCGCACTGCCCGAGGTCGTCTGCACGGTGTGGTCGAACGTGTTCATGCTCGCCGGCCTGCGGCCGGGCGAGACGCTGCTCGTGCACGGCGGCTCGTCCGGGATCGGGACGATGGCCATCCAGCTCGCCGGGCACGTGGGCGCCCGGGTCGCGGTCACCGCGGGCACGGCGGCCAAGCTGGAGCGCTGCCGTGAGCTGGGGCGGAGATCCTCGTCAACTACCGCGAGCAGGACTTCGTCGAGGTCTTACGCGGGGAGACCGACGGTCGCGGCGCCGACGTGGTGCTGGACAACATGGGGGCGGCCTACCTTTCGCGCAACGTCGACGTGCTGGCGCCGAACGGCCGGCTCGTCGTGATCGGCCTGCAGGGCGGCACCACGGCCGAGCTCGACCTCAGCGTGCTGCTTCGCAAGCGGGCGGCCGTCCTGGCAACGGCCCTGCGCTCGCGACCGGCCGAGGAGAAGGCGGCCATCGTCACCTCGGCCCGCGAGAACGTCTGGCCGCTGGTCGAGGCCGGCACGGTCCGGCCGGTCATCGACCGGGTGCTGCCGATGAGCGAGGCCGCGGCCGCTCACCGGGTCGTCGAGGCCAGCGAGCACGTCGGCAAGGTCCTGCTCGCCGTCTGACCCGGCGCATCCGTTCTACGGCTGCGGAGGGCCTTGACGACCCGTGCCTTACTGGGTATACATACCCAGTAAGTAGCCGGATCCGAGCGTGACTCGACCCGGCCCGACCCGCCGGGGAGCCACCCATGTCCGTCCGCCAAGGCCTGCTGGCCCTGCTCGAGCAGGGGCCGATGTACGGCTACCAGCTCCGCTCCGAGTTCGAGACCCGTACTGGTGCCACCTGGCCGCTGAACGTCGGGCAGGTCTACACGACCCTGGCCCGGCTCGAGCGCGACGGCCTGGTCGAGGCGGCCGGCACCGACGACGAGGGTCACGCCCACTACCGGATCACCGAGGCCGGCCGGGCCGAGGTGCGGACCTGGTTCACCACCCCCGTCAGCCGCTCGACCCCGCCCCGCGACGAGCTGGCGATCAAGCTCGCGGTCGCGGTGACCGTCCCCGGCGTCGACGTCCAGGCCGTCGTGCAGAAGCAGCGCGCGGCCACCATCCGCGCGCTGCAGGACTACACCCGGCTCAAGGCCGGGGCCGACCCCACCCGCCCCCACGAGCTGGCCTGGCTGCTCGTCCTGGACTCCCTCGTGTTCGCCGCCGAGGCCGAGGTCCGCTGGCTCGACCACTGCGAGGCCCGGCTGGCCCGCGCAGCCGCCGATCGCCCCGGCTCCCCCACGGCAGCGATGGCCCCGTCAATGCCCCTCACCGACAGCGAAGGTGTACGCCGATGACCGCGGTCCTGGCGCTCACCGACCTCACCCGGGTGCACGGCAACGGACCCAGCGCGGTCCACGCCCTGCGCGGCGTCTCGCTCGCCGTCCCTGCCGGCCAGCTGGTCGCCGTCATGGGCCCGTCCGGCTCCGGCAAGTCGACGCTGCTGACCTGCGCCGGCGGCCTGGACTCACCCACCGGCGGGACGGTCGCGGTCGAGGGCACCGTGCTCGGCACGCTCTCCCGCACCGCGCTCGCCGCACTGCGCCGGCGCTCGGTCGGCTACGTCTTCCAGGACTTCAACCTCATCCCGGCCCTGACCGCGGTCGAGAACGTCGCCCTCCCCCGGGAGCTGGACGGCACCTCCACCCGGGCGGCACGCAAGCTGGCCATCGCTGCCCTGGAAGAGGTGGGCATCGCCGAGCTCGCCGACCGCTTCCCCGACGACATGTCCGGCGGCCAGCAGCAACGGGTCGCCATCGCCCGCGCGATCGTCGGTGACCGGCGCCTGATCCTGGCCGACGAGCCGACCGGTGCGCTGGACACCGAGACCGGCGAGCAGGTGCTGCGGCTCCTGCGCGCCCGGTGCGACGCCGGGGCCGCCGGGGTGCTGGTCACCCACGAGGCCCGGCACGCCGCCTGGGCCGACCGCGTCGTCTTCCTGCGCGACGGACTGACCGTCGACGAGACCGGCCACACGGACGACGCCGACTCGCTGCTCGACGCAGGGTCCGCGCGATGAGCGGACTCAGCCGATGGTGGGCCGGCTGGCGACCGCTGGTGCGCATCGCCCGCCGCGACGCGCTGCGCGCCCGGGGGCGCAGCGCGTTGATCGTCGCGATGGTCGCCCTGCCGATCCTCGCGCTGACCGCCACCGACGTGCTGGCCCGCTCGGCCCAGCTCGACCCGACCGAGAAGGTCGCCCGCCGCCTCGGCCAGGCCCAGGCACAGCTCGAGCCGTCGTGGAGCGCCGGACCCGTCCTGCAGGCCCCGGACCCGCAGTCCGGGTCGATGCAGGTGACCGATCCCGAGACCGGCCTCGCGGGCGATGCGCCCGGCGCCGACCTTCAGGACGTGACCGATCTCGCGGCCTTCGCGCCACCCGGCTACCGCATCCTCACCAGCGAGTCGGGCGCCGTCGTCGCCGAGACCCGCGAGGGCATCGCGCGTACGGAGTGGAACGAGACCGCCGTCGGTGATCCCGCGCTGGCCGGCCGCTACGTCCGCAAGGCCGGGGCGGTGGCCTCCGGCCTCGACGAGGTCGCGGTGACCTCCGCCCTCTTCGACGCGCTGGGGGTCGAGCTCGGCGGCACGGTGCGCCTTGACGACCCGGAGCGCTCGCTCACCCTGACCGGGGTCGTCGACCGGGTCGGCAGCCCTTCGGCGCGCTCGTTCTACGCCCAGCCGGGGGCGCTGCTCAGTGACGCGACCATGCCGTCGGACCAGCCGGGGATCTTCCTGGTCGGTGCGCAGCCGGTGACCTGGGCAACTGTGCAGGAGCTGAACACCCAGGGCCTGCTCGTCACCTCCCGCCAGATCCTGCTCGACCCGCCGGCGCGCGCCGACGTCCCGTTCTACGCCGACGGCAACGGCAACGGCGGCTTTCGCACCAGCGACTTCTGGTTCTTCGTCATGCTGCTGGTCGTCGTC
>JBBRVU010000074.1:0-18440 GCA_038246575.1 Actinomycetes bacterium
ACCGCCGCCATCGAGACCTACATCGACGGCTGGAACGAACGCGCCACACCGTTCACCTGGACCAAGCCCGCCGACGAACTCCTGCACAAGGTCGAGTCAGCGAAGACTAAGACAAGCGCCCTTACAGACCACTAGAGAGCGGGGGGAGACTGCTTGTCCGTGCGGCGGGGACGTCTCGGCGTCAGGACCCAGGCGGGGAAGTCGGTGAGGATCAACGTGGCCCGTAGAAGTTGTCGGTGGCTTGATCGCTGGCGCTGCGGTTTGGCGGGCCGCTGTCCGGCGGATCGTAGTCACCGTCTGCCGTGCGTCCGGAGCCGACCGGCGATCTCGGCGTTGGGCACACCGTCAGCGGCCTGAGGACTGGACGGCAGTAGGCGCCGGGACCTGAGACACTGGGACCTCACTCGCACGTTGCCGTGAGTTGCCGATCAGGGCAAGCCTGGCCGGTAGTGCCTACATGTGCGGGAGGTCCCGGTGTTCAGTGAGCGTATGAGTGTCGGTCTGGGCGTGCACGCACGCTCGGTGGTGGCGTGCGCGATCGACGGCGCGACCGGGGAGGTGTTCCGGACCCGGCTGTGCCCGGTCCACGAGGAGGTCCTGCGGTGGCTCTCGCAGCTGCTCCGGCCCGGTGGCGGTCACCTACGAGGCGGGCCCGACGGGGTTCGGCCTGGCTCGGGTGTTGCACACGGCGGGCGTTCACTGTGAGGTGGCCGCACCGTCGAAGCTGCAGCGCCCGTCGGGGGACTGGGTAAAGACCGACGCCCGGGTGTTGTCAGCGGGCAGGGCCGTCATCCTCGGGCAGTGGCCACGGCGTCGTGTTCAAGCTGCGCTCCTCGGTCGACGACGAGGCGCTCACCCGGTTGCACGGCCGCGCCTTCGGCACCGGCGACCCAAACGGGCTCTACGCCACCAAGCGTGGACCCGCGCCCCTGCTCAGCGAGGGCCGGCGCACCGACGTCACCGCCGAGGCCCGCGCCTCGTGGAAGCCCCGCGGCCGCGGCCTGGCCACCGAACAGGACGCCCACTGGTGAACGCCGGCCCTGGGCCCCGACTCTGCGCCGCAGCACGCGGTGATGCTGACCCTTCCCCCAGCCCGGGCGGGCACTGGCGCGGGTCTACCGGGAGCTGTACATCGGCACCGCGGAACAGCGCAGTGCCCTCGGCGACCCGCGGACCCTCTCGCGGCCGTGGGACCCGGCCACCATCACCGACGCCAGAACCGCGGCGAAGAAGGCCACCAACCCTGGCCGGCCTAGGGCCGCCACGCCCGACACACCGGCCCCAGGCCGCCCACGGCGGGCAGCGCCCGGCGCGAACAGACGCAGCGGACGGCGTTGCGGCTCACCGCCGTCGACGAGGGCACAACGATCGACACCGTCACCGGCGAGATCGCACCGACTAGGCCAGGGCGGGACCGGCCTCCTTATCCGGGGTAGCGATCAATGCGTGATCGACGTCTTCGACCTTGCTTGCGGGGCGGTCGCCGTCAGGTCGGTTACAGGTTATCTGGGGTGGTGTGATCGACGTGACGGAGACCCGCTTCCCGGGGGCACAAGGGCGGCGTGGCGGCGCCCTGAACGTCACCTCGTTGCGCGGCGCCTCGGCGTCGTTGGCCGTCTTGACCTCGACGTCGAGGTCCTGATCGCGCAGCTTGGTCTCCGCCTGCGGCCGCTGCAGGCCCACCACCGAGGGCACCGAGACCTTCTGGTCGGCCGGGTTGTCCCGGAACACCAGCCATCCGACGAGCGCGGCCAACGCCACGGCCAGCACCCCGAGCACCGAGACCAGCACCCAGCGCCGCCGTGTGGGGCCCACCGAGCGCAGCTTGTCATCGGCCGCCTGCAGCGACAGCCCCTCCAGTGCCGGCACGGCGACAGCCGCGGGTCCGCGCGAGACCGTGATGGTGACCGTGCTGCCCGGAGGGCCAGGTGCTCTCCAGCGATCCGGCGGCGGGCCAGCAGGTCAGCCCCGGCACGGCGGTCGCCGTCACGGTGTCCAGCGGTGAGGTGAAGGTGCCCGACGTCGTCGGCCAGGACCGGGCGGCCGCGGAAGCGACCCTGGATGCCCTGGGTCTGAAGGCCGACGTCCGCGTGCGGGCGAGCACGCAGCCGGTGGGGCGGGTGCTCGAGCAGGCGCCCGCCGCCGGCAGCATGGCGGCCCAGGGCGACACCGTGATCCTCTACGTGGCCGTCGCGCCGTCGCCGACGCCGACTCCCACCCCGACGCCGACTCCCACCCCGACGCCGACTCCCACCCCGACGCCGACCCCCACCCCGACGCCGACCCCCACCCCGACGCCGACTCCCACCCCGACGTCCAACCCGGGCCGAGGGGTCAGCGCGGCGGCGCCGGCGCCGTTGGGCCCGCGACGAGCGTGACCACGGGTGCCAGCCCGGCCGCACGCTCGACGGCGCCGGGGTCGCCGCAGGTGCGCAGCCAGTTGGCCAGCATCAGGTGACCGCAGTCGGTGAGCACTGACTCGGGGTGGAACTGCACGCCCTCGACGGGGTAGTCGCGGTGGCGGGCCGCCATCACGACCTCGCCGGTGCGCGCAGTCACCTCGAGCTGAACTGTCGGCATCCGCAGATACCGTGTTGCCCTCTTGGACCGGACAGGAGGCGATGAACCCCCCGATGGACTGGGACGCGCTGACCACGCGCGAATGGGCCACCGTCGTCTGGGCGACGGCCCTGCTCGTCCTCGGCATGGCCCTGCCGTCTGTGCGCCAGGCGCTCGCCCCTGTCCTTCGGAGGTTCCTCGGCTTCTGGCAACTGCACCTCGCCGCCGCAGCCTTCATTGTCTGGGTGGTCCTGGTCTGCTACCTCGGTGCCCGCGTGGGCGCCTGGAACACCAACCTCCTGAAGGACACCGTCACCTGGTTCCTGATCTACGGTTTCGCCTCGATCTTCTCGACGATGCGCGCGGCCACGGAAGACCACTTCTTCCGCCGAGCTGCGCTCACGGCCCTCAGCATCGGCGCCCTCATGCAGTTCTTGCTGAACCTCCACACGTTCCACCTCGTGGTGGAGCTGTTTCTTCTGCCGGTCGTCACGTTCCTCCTCATGCTCGAAACCGTTGCCGGTATGGACGCGAAGACGCGTCCGGCACAGAACCTCGTGAACGGGCTCCTCGTGCTCTTCGGACTCTGGGTCGTAATCGCCACAGTGCGAGGACTCCTCGACTCCTGGCGCGGCATCGACCCCGAGGAGACCGGCCTCGCCTTCGCCTTCTCCATCTGGTTCCCCCTCGCGATGCTCCCGTTCGTCTACGTGCTCTCACTGGTCACGACGTACGACACCGTGCTTCGACTCTCCTCGTTCCGAAACGCCGGCAAGCCACCCCCGCTCTCGGTGAAGGCCGCCATGCTCGCGGGCCTGCACGGCAACCTGCGAGCCGTGAACGACCTACCCCAGCACCATGTGCAGTACCGGGCCATCAGCCGCTCGCGCGGCTTCCGTGAGGCGCTGGGACACGTTCGCGAGTACGAGCGCGCACGAGAGGAGCGCAGACGCGAGAAGGAGGAGAAGGCCGCCCGCTTGGTGCAGTGCGCCGGCGTGAGGGGACGGGACGACGACGGTAAGGTCCTGGATCAGCGCGAGATCAAGGAGACGAGGGAGTCACTCCGCTGGATCGAGACCTGCCACCTCGGGCACTACAACCAGCGAGGCAAGTACCGGAAGGACCTGATGAGCGGCGTCCTCTTGGACGACTTCACCAGCCAGGGCCTTCCCGAGGAGCACGGCATCACGATGCGGGTCCGCAAGGACGGTCAAGCTTGGTACGCCTGGCGACGGACGCCGAGCGGTCACGTCCTCGGCATCGGCATGAACAAGGGCAGGGACAACGAATGGCTGTACGAGGGCGAGGAGCCACCAAGGGGCTTCCCTGGTTCTGACCCGTCGTGGGGTGACAGGCCGTACGAGACCCCTCCGAACTGGTGGTGAGTCGGTCCAAGCAGATCGTCGACGTCGCGGCGATCGCCGCCAATGAGGGAATGGGCACCGTGCTGACCCTTGGCGCCGGCAAGGACTTCGCCGGCCTCGAGCAGGCCGCACGCACCTTCCTTGGCCACCACCCGTCCATGGCAGACGTCCTGATCGACGCCGACCGCTACTCGGGCAACGACCGTGTCACCGACACCGCCTTGAACCGTGCCTGGATCACCGCCCAGCACGACCAAGGCAGCCGCCACGCCCTGACCGACTCGCCGTTCATCGACGCCGGCGACCACCGCGCCCTGCGCAGCGTCCTAAGCCAAGCCGAACACTTCGGCGACCACGTCGTGGTCGCGCTGCCCCTGGCGCTGCGCTGGCTCACCCAAGACGCCAACGTGCTCGTCGAGGCGATCAACCGATGCGGCATGCCGGTCGCGCTGATGCTGGAACACCGCGACGACCCGTACGCGGTCAAGAGCGCGGTCCGTGGGCTCGTCGCGGTCATCGACGGCGCATCGCCGCCCGTCGGCGTGCTGCGCTGCGACCTGTCAGCGGTCGGCGCCCTGGCCTACGGCGCCAGCTTCGGCGCGATCGGGGCGACCATCAGCCTGCGTCACATCTACCCGGCCACCGCGGCCAAGCAGGATGACCGCCGCCCATTCCCGTCGCAAACCGCCGCGTACCACCCGGCGTCGATGACCTACCGCAGCCTGCAGAAGATCTCGCTCGCGGCGGCGGCCGACGCCGACGACATCCAGCGGTGGGAGTGCCGGTGCCGCTGGTGCCACGGTCAACCCATCACACGGATCGACGACGAGGCAGGCGCCTACCAGCACAGCTTCGCGGCCACGTCGATGCTGGCCGCGGATGTGTTGAACCACCCCGACCCCCAGACGGCGCGAGCGACGTGGACACAGCGGTGCCTACACGCCCAGACGGTGAACATGCAGATCGAGGACGAGACCGGCATCGCGTGGAAAGCCCCTGGCTTCCTCGGATCCTGGGTCGCAGTCGCCGCCCGGTAAGCGGCCGGCTCACACCCGCGGCAGCGTCCCGGTGCGGACCGCGACGTCGAACAGCTGCTCCTGCATCAGCCGGACCTGGTGGCCCACCGGTAGATGAGCGCCCTTGCCGCAGGTGCGCCCACGAACCACCACCTCGGCCCGGGCATCGCCGACCTGCGCGATCGTGAACCCGTAGTAGTCGCACTCGAACGCCGCCCAGCTCGGCACCGGTGCCGCTGCCGGTACCGCGGCAGCCACCTGCGCGACCCCAGACAGCCACGCCATCGTGCGCACCGCACGCCGGATCGGCTGCACCGCGATGAACGCCTCCATCCGCAGCGGCGAAGGCGCCTCGTGGTCACGACCGTGGATCAGCCGGTCGTTGAGCACGCTGCGGATCGGCAGCGGTCCACGACCGGAAGCAAGCCGGCCGGCGAGGACCTCGCGGTCCCACACCACCACCGGCGCGACGACACCGTCGACCATCCACACCAGCGGCAACCTCGACCCCGCCCCCACCACCTGATCGCAGACCAGGCCGGCGGCCACCCATGGATCAGCAGACCCCCAGTGCGCGAGCGTGCGGACCGCGGCGCGAGGTGTGCGCAGACGTTCCATCGTCAGCAGACTCATCACTGTCCTCCCGACTGGGAGCAGCGCACACGATCCGGCGCGACCGTCCGCTGCTTCGACCGAACCCGCGGCCCGGTCCTCGCCGCCGCCTTCGCGGCGCGTGGCTTCTCGGTGACCAGCACCGACGCCTGAGGGACCAGGCGCAAACCCCCGGGCGGCCCCTCCTCGGTCAAGAACACCCAGTCCCCGCACGCCAGACCCACCCGCTGCATCAATGGCGCAGGCAGCGTCACTTGAAGCACCGCCGTCACCGGCCGCGGCCGGTGCTCATCGCGCACCCGCGCCGAACGATCTTGCTGCGCCGGACGCAGCAGCAGCGCCTGCCCCCGGCTGCCCGCCGCGGCCACAGTCACGAACCCACCAGCAGCGATACCAACCCGCCCGGCCAGCCGCTTGGGCAGACCCACCCGACGAGCCTGGCTGACCTGCCGCGTCACCATCGGGCCCATACTGCAAATATTATCACTAACGCCATCGCGCGAACACACGAGTAGCGGATCACGGACCCTCAACACGAAGATCGAGGACGGGAGCACTCGGTTGCCGCTCACACATCCGCAAGCCGCACCACGACAAGCCCCACGCCGGGGATCACGGCAAACGCGACGAACACATGTGACCCACGTGCTGAGCTGCGCCCGAACCGCACCGACGGTGACTCAGCCCCGGATAACCCGACAGCATCCGATAGGCGCCGGTGAAGTCGTGGCTGCCGTGACGGATGGGGTGTCGAGGCGTGCGCGGGGAGAGGCGACGACGCCCCAGGAGGGGCCTACGCCCTGGTCCACGAACCGGTGCTGGAACCTCAGGGGCCGTCGTCGCGCGTGCCGGGGGAGTGGACTCGAGACGGACTCGGTGCCGTTCGGCCCATTGCTCCGGTGGTTGATCACGCTCTAGCGTGTTCCGATCATCTTGGGACGGGGCCCGAGGGTCGATCACGCAGGCCATCCAGGAGGCATCGCATGGCCAGACGCGAGGCGCACGGTCGGCAGGGAGTCGACTTCCAGGTCGAGGGCGCCGACTACTTCGAGAGGCGTCAGCTGCGAGGCGGTGTCGCCGGCTGGGTGCTCCTCGCTGGGCTCGGCATCGCCTACGTCATCTCCGGCGACTTCGCCGGCTGGAACTTCGGGCTCGGTCAAGGAGGCTGGGGTGGGCTGCTGATCGCCACCATCCTGATGGCCGTGATGTACCTGTTCATGGTGTTCGGGCTCGCCGAGTTGTCCTCGACGATCTCGACCGCTGGCGGCGGCTACGCGTTCGCCCGCCGGGCGCTCGGGCCGTGGGGCGGTTTCCTCACCGGTACGGCGATCCTCATCGAGTACGCCATCGCTCCCGCCGCGATCGCCAACTTCATCGGCGCCTACGTCAACTCGCTGTTCGGGATCGAAGGCTGGTACGTCTACCTGATCTTCTACGCGCTCTTCATTGGCCTGCACCTCTACGGTGTCGGCGAGGCGCTCAAGGTCATGTTTGTGATCACTGCGGTCGCCGTCCTCGCCCTGGTCGTGTTCGTGGCTGCCGCCATCCCGCAGTTCGACCCGGCCAACCTCACGGACATCCCCGTCACCGACGCGGCGGGAGCGAGCTCGTTCCTGCCCTTCGGGGTGCTCGGAGTCTGGGCCGCGCTGCCCTACGCCATCTGGTTCTTCCTCGCCGTCGAGGGTGTTCCGCTGGCCGCCGAGGAGACGAAGAACCCGGCCAAGGACATGCCCAAGGGCATCATCGGCGCGATGCTGACGCTGATCGTCTTCGCCGCCGCGATCTTGACGGTTGCCCCGGCGGCAGCCGGCGCCGAGGTCCTGCAGGAATCGGGCAACCCGCTGGTGGAGGCGCTCGAGGCGCCGCTGGCGTACGACGGGCAGAACTTCGTCAGCGAGTTCATCAACCTGGTGGGCCTGCTCGGCCTGATCGCGAGCTTCTTCTCGATCATCTACGCCTACTCGCGGCAGACGTTCGCCCTGTCTCGGGCCGGCTATCTGCCGAAGATCCTGTCTATCACCGGCAAGCGCAAGACGCCGTTCCTGGCGCTCATCGTCCCCGGCATCATCGGCTTCGTCATGGCCGTCGTCCAGCAGGGCGACCTGCTCATCCTGGTCGCCGTGTTCGGCGCGACGATCTCCTACATCCTCATGACGCTCTCCCACATCGTGCTTCGTTACCGCGAGCCCGGCCTAGAGCGCCCCTACCGCACCCCCGGCGGCGTGGTGACCACCGGCATCGCGCTGGTGCTCGCGTGCATCGCGCTGATCGCCGGCTTCCTGGTCGATACTCGGGTAGTCGTGATCACGGCCGTCGTCTACGCGGTCGCCGTCGCCTACTTCGGCCTCTACAGCCGCCACCACATCGTGGGTTCGGCACCGGAGGAGGAGTTCGCGATGATCGAGAGCGCTGAGGCCGAGTTGCACTAGCCCAACGTGACGTGGCAGAGCACCACGAGTCCCAGACTTCGGGGGCGTGCCCCAGTCGCCCCTATGCAGGCTGAGAACGGAGAGAGCATGCGCATCGCGCGCGTCATTGGGTCGGCGGTCTCCACGGTGAAGGACCCCACCCTGACTGGCCACAAGCTGCTGCTGGTTCGCCAGGCTGACGAGCAAGACACCCTTACAGGCGCAGTGTTTGTCGCCGTCGACGGCGTCGGGGCGGGCCCCGACGAGCTGGTGATCGTCGCTGAGGGAAGTGCGGCGCGCCACAGTGCCAAGACCGAGGGCCAGCCGGTCGACGCGCTGATCATGGGTATCCTCGACTCGCTCGAGGTCGGAGGCAGCGTGACCTTCCGGAAGAGTTGACCGTGCCGTGCCCGCCGCCCACCGCGAAGTCCTTAGCGTCGGCATCGACGTCGGGACGACGACCACCCAAGTTGTCTTCTCCCGCCTGATGCTCCACGACGTGGCGCGACCCGGGCAGGTGCCACGCATCCAGGTCGACGAGAAGTCGGTGGTCTATAGCAGCGAGGTACACCAGACCCCGCTCAGCGCGCCCGACGAGGTCGACACCGCTGCCCTCACCCGGCTCGTTCGCGAGGAGTACGGACGGGCAGGCGTCGCGCCGAGCAACATCGAGACCGGTGCGGTCATCATCACCGGCGAGACAGCGCGCACCCACAACGCCGACGCCATCCTCCAGGCGCTGTCGGCGGAGGCCGGCGACTTCGTCGTCACGATCGCCGGGCCCAACGCCGAAGCCCAGATCGCCGGACGCGGCTCGGGGGTGGCACGCTGGTCGGCCGAGCATTACGAGCAGGTAACCACGGTCGACGCCGGGGGCGGCACGTCCAACGCCGCCGTCTTCAAGGTGGGTCGGCACCTGGGCTCATCGGCGCTGGCGGTCGGAGGGCGCCAGGTCGAGATGGATGGCAGCGGGCGCATCCACCGCATTGCGCCGCCCGGCCGTTCCATCCTCGAGCATGCGGGGATCAGCCTGGCGGAGGGTCAGACCGCGTCCCTGCCGGAACTGCAGCGGTTCTGCGAGGTTATGGCCGACCTGCTCGTCGACCTGATCACGGGCCGCGAGGTCCGGGTCGGGCGCGGAGTCCAGTTGACCCCGCCGCTGACCGGGACGGAGGCGTCTACGAGCCTGTTCCTCACCGGCGGGATAGGAGCGTGTTACTACTCCCGGCTTCCAGTGGAGACGGTGGGCCAGGTCGCGGCCTACGGCGACGTCGGACCGCTGCTCGCGGACGCTCTCCACCGCAACGACCGGCTGCGCCGGCTCACCGTGCGCCAGCCTCCGGAGACCATGCGCGCAACGGTCCTCGGTGCCGCCGGGCAAACGGTGACACTGAGCGGGTCGACCATCTGGGCCGACCGAGCCCTGCTGCCGCTGCGCAACGTGCCGGTGCTGCGTCCCGCGATGCCCGGACGTGGCGGCGGGCCGCCGTTCAGCGTAGCCGTCGGTGAAGCGCTCGCGCGCTGGGACCTCGATGCCGACTCAATGGTCGCCGTCGTCATCGACCTGCCACAGGAGATGGGTTACGCGGCGCTGACCGCCGTGGCCCAGGAGATCGTGGCCTACCACGACGCCGGGCACAGCGGCCGCCCGCTGGTGCTCGTTATGGCGCAGGACTACGCGCAGGTGCTTGGCCAGACCATCCAGGCGGCCCGCCCCGGCCTCCCACTGCTCGTCATCGACCAGGTTGGCCTGGGCGAGGGTGATTTCATTGACATCGGCGAGCCGATGCTCGATGGTCGGGCGGTGCCGCTGTCGATCAAGACCCTGGTGTTCTATGACTAGCGGCCATGCAGACCCTGCCCCTACTCCGAAGGGTGTTCGCCGATGCGGCTAGCCGTGACACTGTTCGGTCACCACTACGAGTTCCGCGACGTCAAGGACCTCCTGGCTAAGGCGAACGAGGAGAAGTCTGGTGACCAGCTGGCCGGCGTCGCCGCCCGCTCGGCGGCCGAGCGCATGGCCGCCAAGCACGTGCTCGCCGAGGTGAGTCTGGAGACGCTGCGGGCGAACCCGGCCGTGGCCTACGACGAGGACGAGGTCACACGGGTCATCGACGAGGCGGTCAACGAGACGGTCTACGCCGAGATCAAAGGAGTGACAGTCGGGGAGCTGCGCGAGTGGCTGTTGGCCGACACCACGACACCCGAGATGATCCGCCGGGCAGGCAACGGGATGACTGCCGAGATGATCGCCGCCGTCACCAAGCTCATGTCCAACCTCGACCTCATGCTCGCGGCCAGCAAGATCAGGGTCGTGAAGCACTGCGCCAACACGATCGGCCTACCGGGCACGCTTGGCTCCCGCTGCCAGCCCAACCACCCCACTGACTCGGTGGAGGGGATCCGCGCGGAGATATACGAGGGGCTCAGTTTCGGCTCCGGCGACAGCGTGATCGGCATCAACCCCTCCGACGACTCCCTCGGCAGCGTGGCGCGGCTCCTGGAGATGACGCACGAGGTCATCACGCGCTGGGAGATCCCCACCCAGAACTGTGTCCTGGCCCACGTGACCACGCAGATGGAGGCCTTGCAGAAGGGCGCCCCGGCCGGACTCGTGTTCCAGAGCCTCGCCGGGTCGCAGCGCGGGAACGATTCCTTCGGCATCGACGTCGGCATGCTCGACGAGGCCTACGCGCTGGCCAAACGCTACGGCGTGGCCACCGGACCGAACTACATGTACTTCGAGACGGGCCAGGGCTCGGAACTTTCGGCCGACGCCCACCACGGCGCCGACCAGGTCGTCATGGAGGCCCGCTGTTACGGGCTAGCCAAGCGGTACGACCCCTTCCAGCTCAACACCGTCGTCGGGTTCATCGGCCCTGAGTACCTCTACGACTCGACTCAGATCACCCGGGCTGGCCTCGAAGATCATTTTATGGGCAAACTCACCGGCATCTCCATGGGCGCCGACGTCTGCTACACCAACCACGCCCGCTCCACGCAGAACGAGCTGGAGAATTTGGCCGTCCTGCTAGGCGCTGCCGGCGTCAACTACATCATGGGCATTCCGATGGGAGACGACGCGATGCTGAGCTACCAGAGCTCGAGCTACCACGACGCGCCGAGCCTGCGACAGTTGCTCGGGCTGCGGCCGTTGCCGGAGTTCGAGACGTGGATGGAGGGTCTGGGCCTGCTGCGCGACGGCCGGCTCACCGACAGGGCCGGCGACGCATCGTTCTTCCTGGGCCGCTAGGAGCAATGGGCATGGCAGGTACCACGGCAGACGTCACAGCTGCTGACGTGCGAGCAATCGTCGAGGCGGTGCTGGCCGAACTGCGCGCAGCTCCCGACCGCGTGCCTGCGCACGCACCGGCGGCCCGGAGCGCCCCATCAGCTGCAGTGGCCCCGGTGGCCGCGGCGCCCCCGGCGCCTCCCGCGACCCCGGTGCCACCAGCCGCCTCACCGGCGGCGCGGCTGAGTGAGACCGGTCCCGACATCGACCTCGCCGACCCGACGGCGCCCGAGGCGCGCCGACGCATCGGCGTCGAGCAGCCCGCCAATCCGACCGGGCTCGCCAACCTCGTAGCCTCCACGACGGCACGCATCGGCGTGGGACGCGCGGGTCCACGCCCGCGCACGCGCACATCACTGCTGTTCTCTGCCGACCACGCGGTCACCCAGGACGCCATCTTCGGCGACGTGCCAACCGCGCTGCTCGAGCAGTTCGGTCTGTTCACGGTGCAGACACGGGTGAGCACCCAGGACGAGTACCTGTTACGCCCGGACCTCGGCCGGCTGCTCTCGGACGAGGCCAAGGCCACGGTCGCCGAGCGGTGCGCACGAAACCCGCAAGTCCAGGTCGTCGTCGGCGACGGCCTGTCAGCGGCGGCGGTCACGAACAACTTGCCGCAGATCTACCCCGTCATCGAGGAGGGGCTGCGCTCGGCCGGACTGTCGGTCGGAACCCCCTTCTTCGTGCGCTACTGCCGCGTCGGCGTCATCAACGACATCAACGGCATCATCGGCGCCGACGTCGTCGTGCTCCTGATCGGCGAGCGCCCCGGCCTGGGGGTCGCCGACGCCCTCAGCATCTACTCTGGGTGGCGCCCCACCACCGGCAAGACCGACGCGCACCGTGACGTCATCTGCATGATCACCCAGAACGGTGGCACGAACCCGCTCGAGGCCGGCGCGTTCGCGGTCGAACACGTCCGCAACGTAATCGCCCACCAGGCCAGCGGCGTCGAGCTCCGGTTGACCCAGAGTGGGAGCCGATGATGGCCATCCTCGACCCGATCAAGCCTAGGATCCTCGCCACCCGGGTAATCCCCAACGTCGACCGTGCCTTCGCCGGCCGGCTGGGGCTGCGCGACGACCAGCGCAGCCTGGCCGTCATCACCTGCGACATCGACGACAGCCTGTACGCCTCCCTCGACGAGGCCACGAAGAAGGCAGAGGTCGAGGTCGTCTACGCGCACAGCTTCTACGCCGGTTCCGCGCACGCCTCGGGGCCACTCTCCGGCGAGATCATCGGGATCCTCGCCGGCCCTACACCCGCAGAGGTGCGAGCCGGACTGCTCGCCGCCATCGCCTACGCTGAGGATGAGGCGTGGTTCTATGCCGCCGACGAGGCCGGCGAACTCGCCTTCTTCGCCCACCCGATCTCGCGCACCGGCAGTTACCTGAGCAAGGAGGCCGGCGTGGCCGAAGGCACACCACTCGCCTATCTCATCGCCCCGCCGCTCGAGGCCACCTTCGCGCTCGACGCTGCACTCAAGGCCGCCGACGTCGAGCTGAAGGTGTGGTTCGAGCCGCCCTCGGAGACCAACTTCTCTGGCGGGCACCTGGTGGGCACGCAGAGCGCGGTGGTGGCCGCCTGCAACGCCTTTCGCGAAACCGTGCTCGACGTCGCAGCCGTCCCCCGGGAGGTTTGAGGTGGCCGAGCACATCGACGACGACCTGCGGTCGATGCAAGAGGCGCGCCGGCTGGCGCTGGCCGCCCGCGCGGCGCAACGCACGTTCGCGACCACCACCCAGGAACAGGTCGACCGCGTCTGTGCGGCCATGGCCGACGCGGTGTGCCGCGATGCGGCCCGACTCGGGCAACTGGCCCACGACGAGACGGGCTACGGGGTGGCCCGGCACAAGCAGATCAAGATCGAGTTTGCCTCTCGAACGGTTTGGGATTCGATCCGCGACATCCGAACTGTCGGGGTGCTCAGCCGCGACGAGGAACGCCGCACCGTCGAGATCGGCTGGCCGGTGGGTGTGGTCGTCGGGCTCACGCCGTCAACGAACCCGAGCTCCACCGCGGTCTTCAAGGTGCTCATCGCCGTGAAGGCACGCAACGCCGCGATCATCGCGCCCCACCCAGCAGCCAAGGCCTCGACGTACGAAGCTGTACGCCTCATGGCCGAGGCCGGGGAGCGGGCCGGCATGCCGACCGGGCTCGTGTCGTGCATGCGTGAAGTCAGCCTGGCCGGCTCGCAGGAACTCATGCGCCACCACGCAACGTCGCTGATCCTGGCGACCGGCGGCACACCGATGGTGCGGGCTGCGCACAGCACCGGCAAACCCGCCATCGGCGTCGGCCCGGGCAACGTGCCCGCCTACGTCGACCGAAGCGCCGACGTCGCGGCCGCGGCCAGCGCCCTAGTCAACAGCAAGGCCTTCGACTCGTCGGTGATCTGCGCGACCGAGCAGTCTGTCGTCGCCGACGCGCCGATCGCCTCCGCGCTGCGGACCGAGATGCAGCGCCTGGGCGCCTACTGGGTCAGCGACGCGCAGAAATCAGCCCTCGAGCGCACCCTTTTCACACCGGTCGGCGGCATCGACCCACGCGCGGTCGGGAAGACACCGCAACAGCTCGCCGGCCTGGCCGGCATCGACGTCCCGGCGCCGGCTCGAATCCTCGTCGCCGACCTACACACGGTGGGCCGCGACGAACCGCTGAGCGGCGAGAAGCTCACCACCGTGCTCGGCTTCTATGTTGAGGACGGGTGGCGGGCCGGTTGCGAGCGCTCCATCGAGTTGCTGCGCTACGGCGGCGACGGGCACTCCCTGGTGATCCACGCCACCGACGAAGACGTGATCCTCGCTTTCGGCATCGAGAAGCCAGCGTTCCGCATCGTCGTCAACACCTGGGGCACGCTGGGTGCCATCGGCGAGACGACCGGCGTGATGCCCTCGATGACCCTGGCCCCGGGAGGCGTCGGAGGCGCCGTCGTCAGCGACAACATCACCGTGCGTCACGTCCTCAACATCAAGCGAGTGGCCTACCCCCTACACGATCCTCCCGAGGCCGCCTACGAGCACGCCCCCGATGTGCGCGACGCCCCGGTCAGCTCGGCCTCACGGAGCGTTGGCGCCCGAACTTCCGAGCTTGCCGACGACCAGATCGACCGCATGGTGCGCCGTGTCCTCGAAGAGTTGGGGAGCAGATCGTGACCGAGCCCATCCCCCCCGACCAGCCCACTGTCCAACCAAGGCCCCGCCAGCGCTCGCGCCCCCCGCCGGGGGCGTCGCTCACGACGACATCATCGGCACCAATCCCCGCAACCGGCACGGCGACGAGAGGAAATCCAGTGGCGAACCCACAGATGATCGCGCTCGGCATGATCGAGACGCGTGGGCTGGTCGGTTCGATCGAGGCGGCAGACGCAATGGTCAAGGCTGCCAACGTCACGCTGATCGGCAAGGAGCAGATCGGCGGCGGTTACGTGACCGTGATGGTGCGCGGAGACGTGGGTGCGGTGAAGGCCGCGACCGACGCCGGCGCTGCAGCCGCCCAGCGCGTCGGCGAGCTCGTGAGCGTGCACGTGATCCCTCGCCCGCACGGCGACGTCGAGTTCATTCTGCCGGCCCAGAACCCGGGTGCAGGTCCGGCCAAGTGAGCGCTGCCGCTCGCCACTGACACCGGAGGCGTGCCGTGGCCCAACGGGTTATCACCGCCGATGACGTGCTCCGCCTCGCCCGGAACGGGCCAGCGGAGTGCGCCGTCGCCGCGGACGACCTCGTGACGCCGTTAGCGCGCGACGTCGCCCGCGAACGCGGAGTGCAGTTGGTCACCGCAGCGCCCGCCCCGCCGAAGCCGGGCTCCGCACCGCAGGGCCGAACGGCCGGCGCCCCGCGACCTCGGCTGCGGCATGTGCCGAGCGTGAGCACGATGGCGCTCGAGGCGTTCCCGTTCGCCATCGACCGACCCGACATGGACGTGCGGCTGCGCGACGTCGTGACAGCCGAGCACGGCATGCCGATGGCCGCTGGCGTGATGAGTTTGCGTCAAGGCAGCTTCCCGTGGACGTTGGACTACGACGAGGTCGAGTACGTGCTCGAAGGTGAGCTGCACATCACCACCACCGAAGAGCGGGCCGTCGGGAGGCCCGGCGACCTGATAGCTGTGCCAAGGGGCTCGAACATCACCTTCGGCACCCCGTCGTGGACCCGATTCCTGTACGTCACCTACCCCGCCGACTGGGCAGGTGGGGCATGAGCCCGGACTGCCTGGTCGGCTTGGGCGCCGCGATGGCCGCGGCCGATGCGGCTATGGGGGCCGAGCCCCTGGCCGCGCCGCCGCAGCAGTTGCGTGCCGGAGTCGACCTCGGCACGGCTTACACGGTAGTGCTGGCCCTTGATGAGCACGACCGCCCGTTGGCCGGGGCGTGTGAGTTCGCCGACGTCGTCCGCGACGGCGTCGTCACTGACTTCATCGGCGCCATCGACCTGGTGACACGGCTGAAGGCCGATGTCGAGCGGCGCCTCGGAGTGCCCATCCCGGCCGCGTACGGCGCCTACCCGCCGGGGGTTCCGCTCACCGAGGTACAGGCCGTGAAGCACGTCATCGAGGCCGCCGGCATGGAGTGCTCGGGGCTGGTCGACGAGCCCACGGCCGCCAACGCAGTGCTCGGGCTGCGCGATGGCACGGTCGTCGACGTGGGTGGCGGCACCACGGGCATCGCCGTCGTCCGCGACGGACAAGTCGTGCACACCGCCGACGAACCGACCGGCGGAACGCACTTCACGCTCGTGATCGCCGGCGCCCTCGGAATCTCGTTCGAGAAGGCCGAGGCCCGAAAGAAGGATCCGTCGGAGCAGCCGCGGCTCTTCCCTTTGGTGCGCCCCGTCATGGAGAAGATCGCCACGATCGTCGCCCGGCACACCCGCGACTGGCCGGTGTCGCGCGCCTACCTTGTGGGGGGCACCGCCGCGTTCCCCCGTTTCGCAGAGGTCGTGTCGGCCGCCTCCGGGCTCGACGCCGTCGTACCAGCCGCCCCGCTATTCGTCACCCCCCTCGGCATCGCGCGCTCGGCGCCGGTGCTCCCGACCCGTTCCATCCACTGACCCCGACCAAGGAGAGCAACCTGTGGCCGACGACTTCGAGCTCCGGGCGTACTGCTATCTCGACCGGATGCAGCCCCAGTACGCCTCCTTCGTTGGCACGGTGACCCAAGGCGACCTGCCAGTGGAGGGCATGGCCGCCCTCTACGTGGAGATGGCCCCCGGAAACCATGTGTTCCGTGTGGTCGACGTCGCCGTCAAGGCGACCATGGCACGGCCGGGCGCGCAGATCGTCGAGCGGCAGTTCGGCATGTTCGAGCTGCACTCGGAGAGCCAGGCCGAGGTCCTGCAGGCCGGCGAGGCGGCGCTAGGCGAACTGGGCATGCAGGTCGCCTCACGCAAGCGGCCGCAGATCGCATCGATGCAGGTCATCACCAACGTCAGCCCATATCAGTCGCAACTGCTCAACCGGTTCACCCGCGGCATGATGCTCGTGGCCGGGCAGACCATGCTCGTGCTCGAGTGCACACCCGCGGCATACATCAACTTCGCGGCCAACGAGGCCGAGAAGGCCGCACCCGTCAACCTCATGCACGTCGCCTCCGTCGGCGTGTTCGGCCGGCTCTGGATGGCCGGCACGGAAGCCGACATCCTCGCCGCGCGCAACGCGGCCGTCGCAGCACTGGAGAGCATCGATGGGCGCGAATGACGCAGACTTCGATGCGACGCCGTCCCGACGTCGCTTCATCACCCGCCGCCACGTGGAAGACGCTGCCGAGGCCGGCGAACCGATCCGGCTGCGGCCGCGAGACGTCGTCACCGACGAGGCGGCGCAGCGTGCCAGCGACCTCCACGTGCGCATCGAACGCGCAGACCGCAAGGGGCTAGCCGTACCAGCCGGAACATCGGTCCCGGTCGCGAGCGAACAGCTCCGTGCAGCAGTTCGCAGCGCCGTCATCGCCGAACTCGGCCACGAGCCGCACGGGCTCGACGCTGCAATCGACAAGGTGCTCGACGCCCGCGGTCGCCCCTGACCACCACGCCGCCGCGACCGTGGCCCCGGCTCTCGGCCCGGCGGTACGCCCTCGTGAAGACCAGTGTCACGCAGCAGGCTCATCGACTCCTCGCACCTCACCGGGCGGTGGGGCCGGTCATGCTGCCGTGCCGGTAGCTGCGCCAGGTCGACGACGAATGCGAGCGGAGGAGAGCCGCGCATCTGCTCCCGCCCAGCGCGGACGGCCTTCCGGGCGGCAGCGGCGCCGGTGGCCGGCACCCGGTGCCCTCGCACATCGGCGATGCGCCGGCCGGTCATGGCCGTGCCCACAGCAGCTGGGCGAGGGCCTCGCGCCGGCTGGTCGCGGCCGACGAGCGGGACCGCACCCCGTCCTCACGGCGGTTGTTGCGCCAGGTCAGCCAGGACCAGCGCCCGCCGCGCTCGCGCAGCACCGCCCCGACCACACGGTCGGCGAAGCGGAACCCGTCGGGGTGCCTCAACGACCTCCACGGCGGTACGTGGCCGCTGCACCCGGAATCCCCGCCCGCAGCGGGACCAGCTCGAGATCCGCCCACAGGCCGCCGGCGTCGACCTCCACCCGGATCGTGCGCAGCCGGCCCGCCTGCAGCTCCGCCATGCCCCACAAAACTAACAGCAGCCCTTGACACGCGCCTGGGATGTCACAGATCCCTGCTGCGCGGCACCTTCTCTGACCGGATGACCCCGGCCCCGATCCGAGGAGGTCCTCGATGGCCCAGCGCGTCTCGCAACGGCGTCCGCGTCCCCGACTGGCGGATGCGGTGCCGCCGCCGGCGGCGTTGGGCCTGGCGCCGCGGCGGCGGACTCACCTGCGGGACGGCGTAGCGCTGCTGGGGGCGGGTGGTGTCGGCTACGGCGCGCTGTCGCTGGCCGGCCGACCGGGCTGGTCGTTGCCCGCGCTGCTGGTCGGGGTGGGCGTGGGCGTGGTGGTCGTGCTGGCCGGGGAGCGGAGCCGCCGCCGTGACGGCATGGCCGACCGGCTGGTGGAGGCGCTGGCTCCGGGGCTGGGTGTGCGCAGGCTTGACCGGCGGACGGTGCGCCTGCGGCGCTGGACGGTCGGTTGGCCAGGGCGGCCCCGCCGGGTCGTGATCTGCTACGCGCCCGGCGCGCCAGCCACCGACCCGACCTGGTTGGCGGGCCTGGTGCAGGTGGTGGCCGACAGGCTGCTGGC
>JBBRVU010000075.1:0-18078 GCA_038246575.1 Actinomycetes bacterium
CGGCGCGATCAACGCCCACTGCTCATCGGTCAGATCGGAGGGATAGGGGCGCGGGGAAGTGGACGCCATACCGCCACACTGGCCACCTCAGTCACAACAGTCACGGAGGCTCGCCGAGTGCTTTCCCAACACGTTCTCAGCTCAAGTCGCTCGACTGCGTGAGTGCCGCCTCCAACAACTTCGTCGCGCTCCGGACGCCTTCGACGACCGGCACTCCGAGTTCGGTGGACAACTCCGCCGCTATCGGTCCCATCGACGCGCAGCCCAGACATACGGTGTCGACCCGATCCTCGAAGAAGCACCGCTCCAACTGACGCCGCACCAGTGTGAAGCTCTCCTCCGGCTGTTGAGCCAGTTCCAGGACCGAAACCCCGGTGGCCCGCACACTGGCCAGCCGGTTGGACAGCCCGTAGCGGTCCGCCAGGTCCTCCATCATCGGCACTGCCGATTCGAGGGCGCACACAATAGAGAATCGCCGTCCGATCGCACTCGCGGTCATCATCGCCGCCTCCGCGATGCCGACCACGGGAACGTCCACCTGTCGGCGGACGTCATCGAGTCCTGGGTCCCCGAAGCAGGCGATGACCACGGCATCGCACGTATCCACGTCCCACGAGCCGAGACTGCGCAGCACCTCACTGGTGGCGGCGTGTTCGTCGGCGGGAGTCTCGATCGCCGGCGGGCCGCCGCGCGGGTTCACCGCGATGATCTCCGTGCCGGGCCCGGCCGCCCGCCTGGCCTGCACGGCGATCATCTCGGTCATGACTTCGGTCGTGTTCGGATTGATGAACAGGAGCCGCATGATGGCCTACAGGCTCGTCATCTCGCCTGGCCCGAAGGGACCGAACGAACGACGCAGGTACTGCCCCCGGCCAGGGCTGCTGGTGACCTGCCCCGACTCGAAGACGACGTCGCCACGGCTCAGCACGAGGGTCGGAGCGCCTTGGCACTTCCATCCCTCGAAGGGCGTGTAATCGACAGCCATGTGCTGATGCTTGGCCGTGATCGTGAAGTCGGCCTCGGGGTCGAAGACCACGATGTCGGCGTCGTACCCCGGCGCGATGCTGCCCTTGCGGTCCAACCCGAACATCCGGGCCGGCGCCGTTGAGGTGACCGCCACCAGCTCCGACATCGTCAGCCGGCCGGCCCTGACCCCGTGCTCGTGCAGCAGCACCAGCCGGTGCTCGATCGTGGGTAGGCCGTTCGGGATCTTCGAGAAGTCGCCGCGGCCCAGCTGCTTCTGCCCGCTGAAGTTGAATGGACAGTGGTCGGTCGTGCAGATCTGCAACGAGTGTTGCCGGAGCGCCGACCACAAGACGTCCTGGTCGGCCCTTGTCCGCAGGGGCGGCGAGCACACGTACTTGGCGCCGTCGAACCCGGGACGGGCCAACTCCTTCTCCGTCAGGGTCAGGTAGTGGACGCAGGTCTCGCCGAACACCGGGCGGCCCTTGTCGCGGGCCGACTGGATCTCACTCACTGCCTCCGCGCTGGACACATGCACGACGAAGAGCGGTCGCTTGGCCCAGTGGGCCAGGTGCACGGCTCGGGCCGTGGCCTCCTGTTCGGTGCTGGCCGGCCGGGTGGCGGCGTGGGCGTGCGGTCCGGTGTCCCCTCGGTCCAGCGCGTCGGCGATGTTGACCTCGATCGCGTCGCCGTTTTCCGCATGCACTTGGACGAGGCCGCCGGTCTGGCGGGTTCGCCGCAAAACCCGCAGGAGCTGTTCGTCGTCGGCCATGAAGGACCCCTTGAAGGCCATGAACACCTTGAACGAGGTCACCCCCTCGTCGACGACGGCCTGCATCTCCTCGACGGCGGCCGGGCTCGCGTCGGTGACCGCCAGGTGGAACCCGTAGTCGATGTGGGCTTTGCCGTGTGCGCGCTCCTGCCAGGCGGCCAAGCCGTGACGCAGCGAGCCGTCGGTCTGCATCGCGAAGTCCACGATCGAGGTGGTACCGCCCGCAGCTGCCGCGGCCGTTCCGGTGTCGAAGTCGTCTGCGGTGACGGTGCCCATCGTCGGCATCGCCAGGTGGGTGTGGCTGTCGACGAGCCCTGGCAGCAGCAGACAGCCCGACACGTCGACATCGCGGTCCGCCGTCGCGTGCAGGTCCTGTTGCAGCGCGGCGACTTGGCCATCCTCGATGAGGACGTCGGCCCGGGCCTCACCCGCCGCCGATATGACGGTGCCACCGCGCAGGACCGTACGCATTGGGGCGCTACTCACTGCCGCGCGCCTGGCCTGGGCGCCACGATTCCCTCACCGCGTGCGACGAGTTCCTCCAACTCGACACCAGTCTCTCCGACGGGGGCGAACGACTCGCCGATCGAGCTCCTGCGGGCCATCGGCACCACCAGTAGGTAGAGCACGAACCCAAGGGCGATGCCGAACACCGACGCGTAGTCGTATGCCCAGTCGATAGCGTCCACCCACTGTCCGAGGATGCAGAAGACCGAACCGGCAACCAATACCGACAGCGTCCACGGGTTGAAGCCGCGATAGCCCCAGTAGATGGAGCCCGAGCGGTAGAGGGCAGGGATGTCGAGGCGGCCGCGGCGGACCAGGTAGTAGTCCGCGATCAGGATGCCAGTGGCTGGGCCGATCACCGCACCGACGTTGTTCAGCACCGAGAACAGCGTGTCGGGGTTCTCCATCAGCTTCCACGGCCGGTAGACGAAGCCGAGGACGATGCTGATCGCGGCTGCTCTCTTGAAGGTCATGAACTTGGGGATCAGGTTGGTGAGGTCGTATGCAGGCGACACGATGTTGGCCGCCAGGTTGACCGACATCGTCGCGATGGCGATCGCGAGGGCACCGAGGATGGCTACCACTGGGTTGTCCATAGCGACGAGCACGTCGGCCGGGTTCCACAGCACCTTGCCGGTCGAGGCCTCGGCGCCGGACACGATGATCGCGGCCATCCCGTAGAACACGAGCGTGGCGAGCGGGAGGCCGTAGAACAAGCCGGTGACCTGCGCCCGGTTGGACCTCGCGAAACGGGTCAGGTCAGGCAGGTTGAGGACCATGGTGGCCCAGCTCGCGGAGATGAAGAGCGCGACGCCGGGCAGGAAGCCATGCCCCAGGAAGTCACCCGTCGAGTCATAGCCACTGGAGTGGTCGAACACCGGGCCGAGACCGTCCATCTGTGTGAACGCCCAGATCACCAGCGGCAACATCACCACGAAGATCAGCGGGCCTGCCCACCCCTCGAACCGCCGGACGGTCTCCATGCCGTGCCGGATCAGTAGCAGGTTCGCGGCCCAGTAGACGATCATCGACGCCCACAGGTTGGCGGGCACTCCCCCGAACTGGGAGTCCCAGTTGGCCCAGGCGTGGAAGCTGGTGCCGAGCAGGACGTTGACCGCGGTCGAGCCGAGGTAGGACTGCACGCCGAACCAGCCAATGGCCACGATTCCGCGGAGCAGCGCCGGCACGTTGGCGCCGAAGACGCCGAACGCCGACCGCGCCCAGACCGCGAACGGGATCCCATACCGTGAACCGACCCGGCCGGTGAGCGCCATCAGCCCCATCTGCACCATGTTGGCGACAAACACGACGCTGAGCGCCTGCCAAGCGGACATGCCTGTGGCGATCATGCCGCCGATGACCGCGAACCCGAAGGCGCTGTGCACCATACCCATCCACAGCGCGGCGAAGTTCCAGGCGCTCCACTTGCGGTCGAGCACCGGCGTGGGGACCAGATCGCGGTTGGTGAGCCGCGGGTCGGTGTCGCGGATGACCTGATCTGCAGTGAAACTGGCATCGGAGGAGCTGTATGTCATGGCGGACCTCGATGAGTAGGCGTTCCGTTTCCGACAAGTGACTCAGACCGCTATCGCCGTTCCGACGACCCGGTCGTACGCCTCGGGATCAGTGGCGCCTTCAGTAGAGACAACGAGCACCGTGTCTTCCGGACGCAGTGACAGTTGATCGCCGAAGGCCAACAGACCCGCGAGGCCGGCCGCACCGCTCTCGCCGGAGACGACACCGACGCCGGCCAGCGTCCGCATCGCCTCCTCGGCGTCGGCATCCTCGACGGCGACGAAGGCGTCGATGCCGGCGCGCAGGTCGGGCCAGGCGATGCGCGAGGGCGTCCCGCAGTTGAGGCCGGCCATGATCGAATCGAGCGCACCACCGACCCGAACCGGCTCGCCGGCTCGGGCGCTGGCCTGAAGACAGGCGGCCTTGGTCGGCTCGCACCCGATGACTCGCGCGCCGCGCGGTACGAAGCCGCGCACCACCGACGCGGCGAATGCGCCGACCCCGATCTGGGCGCTCACAACAGTAGGGGCCCGCTCGCCGAGGTCGGCCAGCTGCTCGTACACCTCGGCGGCGATGGTGGCGTACCCGTCGATGACCCAGCCGGGGACCTCCTCGTAGCCCTCCCAGGAGGTGTCGGACACGACCACATGGGTGTCGTCGGCGAGGCCGGCGGAACGCTCGACCGCCTCGTCGTAGGTGCCAGGCACCACGGCGACGCGGGCCCCCTCCTTCTCCAGGCCGTCGATGCGGGCCTGGACCATGTCCCGTGGCACCAGAATGTCGGCGTCCAGCCCAAGCAGGGCGGCCATCTTCGCGACCGCCCGGCCGTGGTTACCGTCAGTGGCCGCAACCAGGGTGAGGCCCAGCGGTTCGACCCGCACCCGCAGCCCCATGAGACCGTCGACGGCTCCGGGGTCGGCGCCGACGTGAGCGCACAACGCCCGGAAGGTGGCCCAGGAGGCGCCCAGGATCTTGAACGACGGCATCCCCAGCCGGTCCGACTCGTCCTTGACCCAGACCTTGGTGACGCCGAGCCGGGTGGCCAGGTCGGGCGCGTCCACCAGTGGCGTCGGCCGGTAACCGGGCAATGACCGGTGGAACGCGCGGACCGCCCCGGAGTCGGTGGTGGCCACCTCGCCGGTGGCGAAGCGGTTGACCACGACTCCGCGTGGGACTTCGCCGCTAGTCACTGCGGGCGTCCGTGCTTTAGCAGGCCGGACACGATCGCGGCGTACCCCTGGGCGCCGACGCGCAGGTCGCTCAACGCGATGGACTCGTCCACGGTGTGCGCCTGATCCTCGTCACCAGGCCCGTACCCGATGGTCGGGATCCCGAGGTGGCCGGCGGTGCCGGAGCCGTTGGTGCAGAACTTGTAGTGGCCGACCGCGGCGTCCAGGCCGGCCGAACGCAGCCCTTCCACCGCCGCGGTGACGATGGCAGCTTCCTCATCGACGAGCCAGGCCGGCGCGAAGTTCGGCGCCTGCACCTGCGCGCCGGTGTAGGCGGTGTAGTCGTCCTCGGCGATGCTGACGGTGGCTTTGGTTCCCCAGCGAGCGGTGACCTCGTCGACGATCGCCCGCACCGGGGCGAGCACGTCCTGCTCGGTCTCCCCCACCAGCGTGCGCCGGTCGAAGGTCGCCACGCAGCGCTCCGGGACCACCGAGCGGCCCGGGTAGGGGTGGGACATGACGTCGGTCAGCACCAGGATGCCCTCGCCCAGCGTGGGGTGCTGCGGCGCCGGGATGGCCCGCAGCCCGCTGATCACGTCGGCCATCACCTCGGCGGCGTTGAGCCCGGCCGACGGGTGCGCGGAGTGGCAGGACTTGCCCGCCACCTCGACCAAGACCTCGGCGCGCCCCCGCTGGCCTCGGGCGACCTGGCGGGCGGTCGCCTCGCAGATCACGACATAGTCGGGCTGCACCTGCTCGGCTACCCGCACGAGCGCTGGGCCCTCGACGAGTTCCTCGGCCACGCTGCCCGACAGCACGATCGTCCCGACGCTTAGGTCCTTCAGGGTCGCGACGCCGTGCACGCAGGCGGCCATCGGGCCTTTCATGTCGACGGTGCCGCGCCCGTAGGCCCGGCCGTCGACGATCTCGCCGCTGGGCTTGCGGGTCCATTCGGCGGGGTCGACGACGACGACGGTGTCGAGGTGCGAATCGAGGAGCACGGTCGGCCCGTCGCCGAGCCGCAGGGTCCCGATGACGTTGCCGATCTCGTCGACGGTGACGTCGAAGCCGAACCCGGCCAACTCGTCGCGGAGCACGGCCGCGACGTCGCCCTCCTCGGTTGAGTAGCTGCGCGCGGCGACCAGACGGAGCAGGAACTGTTCCAAAGCTTGGTTGTCGACTGGGTACGCGTCTGTCATCGGGATCTCGCTCCCTCGTGTGGAGTGGTCGGGGTCAGGGTCAGGCGCGGGTTGCTGCCGTTGTTCGGCACACGTCGCCGGTTCGGGCTCCGGTGTGTTGCCCGGACCGCCAGACGGCCCGGCCGCCGACGGTCACCAGGCGTACGCCAGGCGGGGTCTGGCGGGGATCGTCGTACGTCGCGGTGTCCACGTATTCCGTCGGGTCGAGCAGCACGAGGTCCGCGCGCAGCCCCTCGGCCACCCGACCACGGTCAGGTAGGCCGAGCAGCTGGGCTGGCTTCGTCGCCAGTCGACCCACGGCCTCGGTGACGGTGATCAGCCCCTCGCGCAATGCCAACCGTCCCAAGACGCGGGCAGCGGTTCCGTACAGCCGCGGGTGCGGGTGCGGGTTGAACACTCCGTCGGAGCCGACCATCGCCGCAGGATGGGTAAAGATCTCGCGCACGATCTGCTCGGTCGAGTAGTGGTCGATCATCGCAACATCGAGATCGGTATCGGCGAGGAGGTCGAAGACGGCGACGACCGGTTCGGCGCCTCGCTCGTTAGCGATCTGCTCGATGCTCTTGCCGACGTCGCCCGCGCGACCGCCTGCGGCTTGGGTAACGAAGATGTTGTCCGGTCCGCAGGCGCCGAACAGGTTCTCCCAGCCGCTCAGGCCGCGCTCCATGTCGCGCGCCATCCGGGTCCGTTCCGAGGCGTCGCGCACCCGGCCGAGCATGGAGGCCGAGCCGCCGTCGAGGGCCCAAGGCGGCAGCAAAGCGGCCAGGATGGTGCTGCCTGCTCCGTAGGGGTACTGGTCGAACGAAAACCGGATCCGCTCTTGGGCGGCGGTCAGCAGGCCGACCAGCTCGCCGAGCAGGTCCGGGCAGCCCACGAGCTTGACGTGGGACACGTGCAGCCGCGCGCCGGTCCGCTCCGAGACGCCGACGAACTCACTGATCGAGTCCAGCACGCCGCGAGCCTCGTTGCGCACGTGCGGCACCAGCGGCGCGTCGTACTCCGCCGCCACCTCCGCCATCGCGGTCAACTCGTCGGTGTCGGCGTAGAGCCCGGGGGCGTAGATCAGGCCGAACGAGATGGCCCGCGCGCCGGCCTCGAAGCACTCACGGGCGAGGTCCTGCATGGCGCGGGTTTCCGACGGTTCCGGTCTGCGGTTGTGCGTGCCCACGACGACCTCGCGTACGGCGCTGTGCGGCACACAGGCGACGATGTTCGCAGCCGGGCCGGCGGCTTCGACCCGCAACAGGAACTCGTCGAGGCCCGACCAGTCCCACGGGGCCCGGATGCTCGGCTCGAGAGCCTGCAGATATCGCCGCCGGCCGTCACGCAGGGCTGCGCTCAGCGGCGCCGGCCCCAGACCGTCGGGGCAGATGAGCTCGGTGGTGAACCCCTGCGCCACCTTGGGCTCGAGCAGCGGGTCGTCGAACACCTGCAAGCAACTGTGGGCATGCATATCGACGAACCCCGGCGCCAGCAGGAGTCCGCGACCGTCGACCGTCTCGCCAGCCGCCTCGATCGGCAAGCGGGCACCCACGGCGGTGATCCGCCCGCCGCTCACCGCGACATCGGCCGTTCGCGCCCCGTCGACGTCGACGACGTCGGCACCCGCGATCACCAGCTCGGCCTGCATCGGGGCTCCCTCCGAGTGACCACAGGCACCCTGGCAGATTTGTAGGACAGCTGTCAACAGTTGTCTTGCCGTGATGTGGCAAACTTGGTTTCCGTGTCCGATGTCATGACTGCCGCGGTCCGCCCACGACGACGGCTCACCGACGAGATCCGGGACTCGATCGTTCAGGATCTGCTGCTGAGCGGCGAGTTCTCCGCGGGCGAGCGGCTCCCCACCGAGGCCCAGCTGTGTCACCGCTACAACGCCTCCAGGGTCACCATCCGCGCCGCGCTGCGCAGCCTGCAGGAAGCCGGGCTCATCGCGATCCGGCAGGGCCGAGGATCCACCGTCCTGCCCCGGCCACACGCCATCGCCTCCGGCTTAGATCGGCTGCAGTCGTTCGAGTCGTTCGCCGCCGCCACGGGTGCCGCCGTATCCAGCGAACAGCTGGAGATCCTCGAGCGCGCGCTCGACGAGACCGAGGCCGAGCGGCTCGAGCGTGCACCTGGAGACCAGACCATGATCATCCGGCGGGTGAAGGTGTACGGCAGCGACAAGGTCAGCTGGATCGACGACTACGTACCCGAGGACGTATTGCCGTTCCAGCTGCTACGCGACGAGTTCAACGGCTCGGTGCTCGACGTCTTGCTCTCGCACCCAGAGCTCGAGGTCGAGTACAGCGACTGCGACATCAAGGTCATCGGACTTCCCGACCACGTGGCAGCCCGCCTCGACGTGGATACCGGCGTCCCCTCACTGCTCCTAGACGAGCTCACGCGCACCCGCACCGGCCAGGTCGTGAACTGGAGCAGGGCCTGGCTGCTCCCGGACTACTTCAACATCAACGTCAGGCGGCGACGGCAGTTCATGTGAGCGGTGTCGGCTCCCGAGCCGATCACCCTCTGCCCCGCCGGCCAGCTGCAGCCGGCAGTACTCGCGGTACTCCACGAACGAGTCCCGACCCGAGCTGCCCCGCCGGCCCGGCCTCCGCTCGCCGCTGAGGTAGCGGCGGACGGTCAATCTGCTCGCGTCAAACTGACGGCGATCGCGCAGATCGACCACCCCTGGGCCCGTAGTGCCTGCGCCTCCCGATCGGCGATCAGGGCCGGGCTTGCGGTGGCAGGTCGAGCAGCAGCAGCCGCTCCGTAACCACGGGCGGCAACTGGCCGCCGCTCGGCGATGTCGCCGGCGGTCATCCCATGTCGCGCAGCCGGGCGAACGCCTTGGCCTGTTCGAGGGGCTCGAGCTCGAGCTGCTGGTGCACCGCCGCGCAAGCATCAGCTCGACCTTGTCGTCGGGGGTGCTGTCCTCGCGGACCAGGACCGGCACGTGCGACATCCCGCCCGGCACGTGCGGCATCCCGGTCGGCGGGCGGCGACGTGACGGTGCCCGTCGAGGATGACCAACTCGCGGCCGGGGACCAACGCGGCGCGCACCCTGTCTCGGTTGGGCCTCAGCTGGGCAACCGGCACGCGTACCGGCCACAGTGTCATGCGGCGCCCTGCTCGGTCAGCCGCCGCCGCTGGCGTTCGGACAGGCCGCCCCAGATCCCGAACCGTTCGCCGGCGGTGAGCGCGTGCTCGAGGCATTCCGCCCGCACCGGGCAACCGGCGCAGACCCGCTTGGCCGGCAGGGCCGAGGCTCCCTTCTCGGGGAACCACAGGTCGGCGTCGCCGACCTGCAGGCACAAGGCGTCCTCCCACCATTCGGGCACGCCAACCGGCACCCTCGCCGCCGCCCCGCGCTCGTCTCGAGGGGATGCGGTGAAGCCGGCGGGGCCACCCGTCCGGCTCTGCCCACCCGACGTGCCGGTCCGCGCACCGGGCGCGGGCGAAGCCGTGGACCGGCCGCGGCCGGGGTCGGCCGTCACCTGGGGGCTTGGCTGGGCTTGAGCAGATGGCATGTGTGCCTCCTCCGGCGGCGGGCCTTCACCACAGAGAAGGTGCGCTCAGGCACTCAGCTGTGACCGACGGATGCGCCCGATGCACGCATGGCCTCTGCCGCCGCTGCGCAAACCACGCTCGGACCTGCGCTGTCGCCGGCCCGAAGCGGCCCGGACCGACCGTCGGCCGCGCCGCCGCCGGCCGCCGATCAGGGCACGTTCACCTGGCTCAGCCGCGGCCCCCGCCGCGGCAGACTAGCCAGCTGCGGATCTCGCCGACCGGCAGCTGCCACCCCACTGTCGACAGGAAGCCCGGCGATCACCTCGGTTCTGAACTGCTGGTACATCGAGCGACGCAGGCTGAAGCCGCGGTCGCAGTCAAAGCACCGGCGCCTGCCCTGCTCGGTCCCGCCCGGGTCAGTAGGTACCGGCGAGCGAGCCGCCCGATCCTCGCCGACAAGCCCGGTCCCGCCGCAGCTCCCACAGCGCGCGTCTTGTCCGAGGACGGCGATGAGCAGGGCTGCGGGTCAGCTCGGCGGGCCCGGATCCCTCGTAGCCCCAGCTGAAGCCGTCCGGGGAGTGCTTCAACCAGTGCGGCAGCAGCCCCATCACCTGCCCGTCACCTCCGACGACGATCACCAGCCGACTACCCGGGTCGCCGCGGACTGTCACGTCCTCGGCGAGACCAGCCCCGACCGGAGGTGGCAGCGGGACATGCGGCTCTTCGCCGAACCCAGGCACCGGGTCGGTGGGCAGCTCAGGCATGTCGTCGAGGACCTGTCCGCCGAGGAATCCGACCATCTCCTCGACGGTGCACCGCCGCCACCGCGGTTGGCCATCCACGACCGTGATCTCGTCGAAGTGCTCCGGGTAGCCGGCCCCCGCCGCCGGGTCATGCTCGAACCCGTACCGCCTCCCCCGGAGGCTGGCCCGCCGTGGCCGCGTGGGCGTCCTGCGCCACGTTGGTGACCGAGGTGCCCGCTCCGCGTTCGGTGATCACGGCAGCGAGCCCACCGTTGTCGCATCGCCACACCCGCAACCTGCGCCGGCTGTCCTGGCCGTGGAAGCCGGGCATCGGCCACTCCGGGTCGTCACGGATCAGGAGCGCCACGGCGTCACCCTCCAAGGCCGAGCTCGAGCGATTCGTGCAGCCGAGTTCCGCCGCCGCCCCGGACACACCGGCCGCCTGCGCGGGTCACGCGCCTGGCGGCGACCCGCGCGGCGCCCCGCCCCCGCCGTGGTCAGGCCGGCTCCGCGTCCGGCCCCTCAGGGAACCGTTCGGCCAACAGGGCGTCGAGCCGCTGTTCGGTGTCGGCCTCGAGTACGACGGTCTCGCCGGTGACCGGGTCCTGGATCTCTTCGATGTAGGTTCGCCGTGGCATGCCGGGTCTCCTCCGTGGTGTCGGGGTGGGTCAGGTGGGCCAGTCGCCGTCCATGATGGTGTTGAAGGCCTTTGGTGGCGCGGTCCATGGCTGCGGTGATCACCGCGGCGTCGCCGCCGGACCAGGACGCGATGTACCCGGGTGAGAACGACTCGGCAGTGCCGCGGGTCATCCCACGGCAGCGGTTGACCATGTAGGCGGTCATCTCCGCTTCGGTTTCCATGCGACCGCGGTGGCGCCGGTAGTTCTCGATGTCGCCGTCGACGTGGCCGCAGTGAATGTGAGCGAGCTCATGCGCGATCACCGAAGACCGCTGGGCGGGGCTGAGCCGCGAGTCGACGACGATCCGCTTTGCGGCCGGGTCGGTGTACCCCAAGGTCCCCTCCCCAGAGCCGGGCACACACCCGGGGATGACGCCCTCCTCGTAACGGTAGCCGGCCGCGGCGACCCGCGAGCGCAGACCCTCCAGCGTCCCGGGGGCGGCCTGGCCGGGGGCCGGGCGCAACGGCGCCGCCGGCAGCGGCTCCCCCTCGGTCTGGCTCACGTTGAACACCGGCACGGCCTTGAACCCGGTGAGCACAACCCGCTCGGAGTTTGTCGCCGGCGTCGTCCTGCTCACGGACCCGCCGGGTGACCGGGGCGAGGATCCACACCGCCTTCGCCCCCTTGCGGACCCGCCGGCCCAGCCGTTCCCACTGCCGGAACCCCATCAGGTGCAGCCGGTCGAGGTCCTCGCCGCGTCCGGCGAGCTGCATGACCGCCAGCATCCGGTTGTTTAGCGACCACCGGTTGAGCCCGTTGGACGCCATGGCGTCCAGCCAGCGCCCCAGCTGGCCGGAGTCGACGACGGCGGCCACCGCGGCCCGCAGGTCGCCCAGCATCGCCTTGGCCCGGGCCTCGCCCCGCGCGGCGGCGTAGTCGGCCGCGGGGAGCCCGGCCGGCAACGGGCAGCTGTGGCCCGGCCCGGCGAACCGACCACAGCCGGGGCAGCGCCCGGCCTCGGGCTCCTCCGCGGCCAACGCCTCAGCGCGGCCGAGCTCGCGGTGGGCCTCCTCACGGCAGGCGACCGCTGCGGCGAGCTGGGCCGGGTCGCCGCCGTGGCGTCGCCGCAGGGTCTGCAGCCCCACCTCGACGTGTGCCTCGCGCAGGCGTCGCCGGGCCGCGTCCAGCCGGTCGCCCGCCGCCAGGCTGGGTGCGTGTCGGTCGTGCAGTCGGCGCAGCAGCGCCACCTCCCGGGCGCGCAGCCCGCCGCCCTCGCGCAGGGCGGCCCAGCTGGCGTCCAGCTGGGTTATCACCGCGCGCCGGTCCTCGCCGGCCAAGGCGCCTGCCGCGCCGAGCTCGTCGGCTGCCAGCCGCATCCGCACCAGCACGTCCTCGACGTCCTCCCGCCGGGCGGGGGCCTCACCGCCTGCCCCCAGCTCCCGGGCCGCCGCGCGGCCGGTGTCGTGGATGGCGGCCGGGGCGACCCCGGCCGCCCCGTACAGGGTGTGTGCTACGCCGGTGAGCCGGACGTGGACCGGGCAGCTGTGCCCGTCGCCGGCGAACTGGCCGCAGGCGTAGCAGCGTCCCGGGCCGCCGTCGTTGAACAGCACGCTCGACCCGGTGGAGGTCACGCTCACATGAACAGAAGGTGCGCGCGTACCCGGGTCTGTGACCCGAGGTCCTCAGCGAATCTCACACATCGCGGCTTGAGCCGGCGACGTAGACGCGCAGGTCCCAGCCAGCGTCGGCGACGACGTAGAAGCCCTGATCCGGCTCCCGCAGCGTCGTGATCTCGACGCCGGCCAACCACTGTTCGACAGCCCGAGCGGACGGCAGCGTCGTGCCGAACATCTCCCGCAACTGCCGTTCGGTCAGGGGTGACACTGAGCACGGCGCGGGCCGCGTGGACACCCCGGCAACCGTGTCCAGGATGGAGCAGGTGGGGGGCCCGCCGGGGAGGTCGTCTCCGAGGACCGGCTCGTCGTCAGCGGCCTGCGCCGAGGCCGGGGACGGCGTGTCGTCGACCCAGTTGCCGGAGCGGAAGACGCTCGTTCTCAGCCGCTGGAGGACTTCTTCCACCGGTCCGTCCAGTAGCGCGACATAGGCCCACTCGACTGCGCCGGAGGTCCCCGTCCGCGGCAGCACAGCCCACGACTGCACCCGGTCAGGGTGGCAGGACCGGCTGGCTACTTACCCGCGACACGCTCATCGTCGCGGCGGATCAACCCCTCGAAGCCGATCGGCTCGCGTCGACGCGCCCCCGTCCGCCGCGGCCCGAGGGCCGGCGCCGTTGCGCGGTCAGGTCTCGCAGGCGACGCCGTCGCCGTCTCGGTCGAGCTTGGAGGAGTAGCCGGGCTGTCCCCGGTGGATGGGGGCGGCGCCGGCGGCGCGGACGGCGTCGCAGTTCTCGTAGGACACCGCCCCCCCGCCGCCGTTGGCCGGCGGCGGGGACGCTGCGGGCGGCGCCGCCGTGGCGGCGAACGGCGCCAGCGCGCGGGAGGCCGCGGCGGCGCCCACCACCGGCTGGGCGGGGCAGGCGGCGAGGACGCGGGCCATGGCGGCCTTCTCCGCGTTGGTGACCCACAGCCGGTAGCGGCTCTTGACGGTGATCTGCCGGGCGATGAAGACACAGCGGTAGCTCTTGGCGGGCGGCAGCCAGGACGCGGCGTCGCTGTCGCTCTTCGCGGCGTTGGCGGCGCCGTCGACGGCCAGCAGCTCCACCGGGTCGTTGGCGAAGGCCTCCCGCTCGGCGGCGGTCCAGGTCTGGGCACCCTTCTGCCAGGCGTCGGACAGTGAGACGACGTGGTCGATCTGCACATCGTCGCTGCTGGTCGGGCCCCGCCGGAACGCGATCCGCCGTCCCGTGTACGGGTCGGTGAGGACACCACGGACGACGGTGCAGCCGTCGGTGTCCACGGCGACGGGGCGAAGGTCCCGCCGCAGGACGACCTGGCGCGTGTCACAGCCCCCGACAGTTGCCCACGACGCCCCGAACTGGTCCCGGCTGTAGCCGCTCTTCGGCGCCCGGCCCTTCACCTGCAGAGTCGCCAAGGCGGCCAGCGCAGTGCCGGCCCGCGGAGCCACAACGGGACGCGGCGTCGGCCGGACGGTAGGCCGAGTGGCCGACCCGGACGTGGCCGCGGCGCTCCGCGACGGCGGGGTCGGGGTGCCCAGCGCCGCGGTGGTAGCCGCGGCCGCGGGCGGCCGGTCCGCTGCGATAGGTGGCGCAGGGTCGGCGACGGCCGTGCCGACACCCATGGCCATAACGCCGGCACCGGCGGCCAGCGCTGCCATCCGCCGGCTACGCAGACCGGCCCAGGCCAGCGATCCGCGGGCCAACGCCACGCCGGCGACCATCAGGATCGCCAGCCCGCCGAGCACCAAGGCGCCACCGGCACCCCCGGAGACGGCACCGAGCGCGGCGACCAGCCCGACCGCGCCCCAGCCGACCTGCCCGCCCCGGGTGCGCAGCACACCGCTGCTCGCAGGGCCGCCGGGGGATGGTTCCGCGGATGCGGCAGCGGCCACGACCGGATCGGGATCGTCGATCCACAACGCCCACCCTGTCGGCGGAGCGGGCCAGCTGGGGTCTGGTCGCCACCCCGGCGGCGGCGTCCACCCCGGCGACGGCGTCGGCCACGACGGCGGCGGGTTGAACCGTCGACCCATGACAGTGACCCCCGTTCCTCGCCCGTCGCCCTCGCCTAAGACAGGCGTCTGGCGAGCCGGCCTGTGCTGGAGAACACCCATGGTGCTACACCCACGCACCGACCGTGGTCAGCCGAACGCCGACGGTGCGCGTGGCCGGCGCACGGCGCGTACACGCCGCCCGCCTGATGGCCGGGCGGGTCCTGGTGCCGACATGTTGGGCTCCGGTCGGCACCAGGACCCGGCGCATCCCGTGCACCGACCCGGTCGCCTGCCCGCCTGGTCCAGCCTCCCGCCCAACCCGATCAGCCCCGATCGCTCCATTGCGAACTCCATTGGCAGCGAGCAGCCGACACCGCCCGGACTGGTGGCTACCCCGGCCCACCGGCGACGTCACCCTGTCGTCCCCGATCAGGGCAGGCGCGCCGCCTAGCCGAGTCCGCGCCGCAGCTGATGCTCTGGCTCGACGGCCTCGCCGCCCTGCTCGAGGCGTTGAGGCAGCGGGTCGCCCAGCTGCACCACCGCCCCCACTTCCCCGCCCCGGTCACCGAGCGGCGGTCCGGACTCGGTGTGGGACGAAACGCACCGCCCCACTTCACCGCTGGCTGGGACCGCCGCACCGTCCGCCCGCGCCGCCTCGCCGGGCCACAACGGGCTGGAGCCCGCACACCAGCCAGTGTCCCCGAGCTGGCCGAGGCGCGATGGCCGATCTGGCCAGCAACTGCAACGACCAACGGCCCGCGGCCGCGGACGGCGACCCGCCGCCCTCGTTACGGTCGCCGAGTTCAGGTCTGCCAAGTTGGGCTGGCTAGGCGCGCAACCAAACGGAGCAAATCAGGGGGGTGTGCGGCTTGAGCAAGCAGCTGCGCGTGGGGACGTCGCCGGAGGCCGTCGAGCCAGCGAACGCCGAGGCCGCCTTAGCCTCGACCGAGGCCCACGTAACGGCCGAGGATGCCGTACGGATCTGGCGATCATTCGCCTCCGACCTCACGGTCGCCGCCCCGAACGGGACTGGTGTCTCGTGGGCGGAGTACCTGCGCCGCTACGACCTCGGCCGCGCCGATGAACGCACAATCGTCGGCCCGGTGGCGTTCCCAGTGTTCGCGAAGGATGTACTTGGGTTCGAGGTGGGGCAGACGCTCGCCGCAGAGGTCACCGGCGTCGAGGGCCGCCCGGACTTCACTCCAGCAGATGCGGTCACGCACCCCTTCGTCTTTGAGGTGAAGGGCACCGACGCCCAAGAACGCCTCGCCGGTCACGAGGAGCAGGTCGCTCGATACCTCAGGCAGGGCCGTGCCCGCATCCGTCGCGTGGTGCTGACGAACCTGCTGGGCGTGCGGGTCTTCACGCTCGACGAGGCCACGCAGCAGGTACGCGAGGTCACACACGTCAACCTTCGCCTGCTGTCGAGGATGCCGCTGGAAACTGCGATCAGACACGAACACGCGCAGCGGCTTGCGGACGTACTCAACGAGTTCCGGTTCCGCAGCCTGTCGCCGCAGCAGAAGATCGAACGGGTGCGGCTGGCGCCGCCATGGAATCCTCATATGGAGGTCACCTCAACCGAGTGGATGCTGACGCGGCTGGACTCGGTGGTCGAGGCAATCCGGCGTGACGTGACAGAGCAGGTTGCCGCGGGAGTGCTGTCGGACACGACGGTGCTACCCCCGGAAGACCGGGCGCTGGTCGAGCGCGAGCTGCGCGAGTTGGACAAGCGTGTCGGTTCCTCGGACAAAGCCGCGGCCGGCCGCTCGCTCGGCGATTATGCGGCCGCAGGACCGGTCGCCGGAACGAAGCCGGGGCTGGCGCTGCAGCAATACGTGGCCCACACCGCCTTCTACACAGCCACCAGGCTACTGCTTGTTCGCGCGTGGGAGGACAGCGAACTGCTCTCGCCGGCAGCCCTCTACGACGGCGGCTTCGACACATTGATCGGCGCCCTGGCCAACGTCGGCGAGATCGTACAGACGGCGTACGCTCGGGCCGGAGACAGGTACCCGGACTTGTTCGCCCGGCACAATGCGTTCTCGTGGTACCGGCCCGCAGAACGGGTGTACGTGGACGCGATCTACGACCTCGCAAACACCTACCTGGGCGCCTTGTCCGATGACGTCCTCGGGGACGTCTACCAACGCCAGCTGGCGAGGATAGACCGCAAGCAACTCGGCCAGTACTACACCCCAAGGGACGTCATCAAGGTCATCTGGGACTTGGTAGGCATCGACTCGCCCGCCGCCGTGGCCCAGTCCGAAGAGCGCCCCCTGCGGGTTCTCGACATCGCCACAGGCTCCGGAGGCTTCCTCGTCGCCGCCGCCGCGCGGCTCCGGTCACGAATGCAGGCGGCGCAGTCGGCGGGTGCGTCGCTGACGCCTCGCGAGTGGCTCGATGATGTGACCGGTGGGCTCATCGGCTGCGAGATCCAACAGTTCTCCGCCTACCTAGCCGAGGTCAACCTCGTGCTGCAGTTCTCCCCGCTGCTGCGCGGTGACAAGAGACTGCGGCTACCCGCCCTCCGGGTGCACTGCGCCGACACACTGACGTTGCACAACCCGGACCGTAGGGCTCTGGTCGACCTGAGCGGGCCGCCGCAGATCCGTGACGCTGCCGGGCTGCAACCCGCTGACCTCGCGACCCGGCAGGACTCCATGGACCGACTCCGTGACCCCTACACGTCGGGCGAGTGGCTCGACGTCGCCGTCGGGAACCCGCCGTACGTCGGAGAGAAGTCGATCGCTAGGACCATGAGCGACCTGATGGCGGCTCACCCCTACTGGAAGCAGTTCTCGGCCCCATCTCGGCCCCGCACGCCGACTACCTCTACAACTTCCTGATCCTCGGAGTCTCGAAACTCCGTAGAGGAGGCCGGTTCGGGTTCATCACGACGGAGTACTGGCTCAAGGCCACGGGGGCGTCCCCGTTGCGCGAGTTCCTGGCCCGGCACACCCGCATCGACCGGCTGGTGCTCTTTCGCAACCTCACGCTTTTCCCGGACGCTCCCGGCCAGCACAACCTCGTCGTGGTCGGTGAGCGCGTCACCGACCCGCTTGACGAGGACAGCACGAGACCCACGGAGGCGGCGGCCAGGCCGCAGGTGTCGCTGTACGTGGGGCCGGCACGTCCTGAGACGCGCGCACCCTCGCTGGAGGCCATCGTTGCCGGACGGAATGCCCCGGCCACCGCACTGGTCCGCACGTTTGGGTCTCAGCGCAATGCCACGTAGCCTAAGTTGATCATGCTGCGCGGGGTTTCATGGGGTGGATCCGGATCGTGGCTGGTCTTTCGTGGCGGGTGCTGGCCGGTTCGCCGGGTTTCTTGACGCGGTAGCTGTTGTGGCGGGCGCGTTTGACGGCGCGGGGGCAGGTGCGTTGGCGGCGGCCGGGGATCAGCAGTGCGGCGATCTGGGCCAGGCGCCGCGGGAGGGCGTCAGCCCAGTCCTGAGGGGGGAATGTC
>JBBRVU010000076.1:0-17939 GCA_038246575.1 Actinomycetes bacterium
AACGGCTCCATTCTGTCACTGCCATAAGTGACAGATGGGATGGCTGGAGTCACGCCGCCACGCGGGGAACGTCAGATCAGGTGCTCACCGGAGCGTTCGAAGGGCCGACAGAGCCGCACCCAAAAGTGCGAAAGTCCACTGCTAGGCGCCGCAGCTTATTGGATAGAACTGTCCAGTCAAGTGCTACAGGGTCGGGAGAGCGAGTCTGACGAGTTGCCGATAGAAGGTCGGAGAGATAGAGCTCAAGGTCCTCGTAGTCGGCGCCGTAGGAGGCGGCCAATAATCCGATCTGTGTCCCGTGTCGCTGCGCACTCTCCAGCTCAGAGTCACGAACTAGTACCACGGGTGGTCGATCATTGTCCGGGGCGATCGCCGCAAGCCAATTGCCTAGCCCTTGAAAGTTCGGGTCCCGGAGCCCCTCGCCCATTCCCACGACAATGATTTGACTAAGAATCGAGAAACTGCGTACCAGCTCCTGGGAGATACCATCACCGACAACTCGCGCGTAGTCTCGGTATCCGAATATGACGGTGTCCGGGTGCTGCCAATGTCCATGCAAGTGCATCACGTGTCGACCAGGGTCGCGGAACTCCGCTTGCCATAAGCGAGGGTTATCCCAAGTCACAGGGGTCCGGCCGGTGGCCACGCTGAGGACGTCGTCGTAGTTCGTCGTGGCAATCGGCACAGCGAAGCTACCCAGCAACTGAGGCAACGCAGCGTCCCTACGGACTCGAACGACGCCCACAGTCTCCGCCAGCCAATTCGCGTACTGCGCACCGGGAAGCTCGGTTAGCTCCCCTTTCACGTCATGTGCCACTGACAGGAGGTCGCGCAAGTCGCCTCCTTCGGCCAACGCGACCTGCTTCTCCTCCCAGGGTCCCGACAGCGCAGGGTTGATGTCGACCACCCGACGAATACCGCTGCGCACAAGTCCGAGCCAACTCAGCGCGGGGTTGCCTGTAGCCGCAATCGTGACACCCGAACCAACTACGAATACCGCACGCCCACGAGCCAGTTCTCCCGCCAGCAGCGCGCGCACAGTGTCGGACATCGCCCCCCCTTAAACAGTCCTGGGCTAATGGCGCTGCAGTCTTGACCTCACCAGCCCAACGGCGCGGCATGCAGCGTCACCGAGACTACCGATTCACCGTGGTGCGCCACGCGGGTAAGCGCGGATTGGGGTCAGGTCGCGCGAGTCCGGGCCGGCAGCGGCGGCGGATCGCGCCATCCCGGACGGACAAGACAGGCAGCCCACCCAGTGCCTGCGGCCCACCAACCGCCCACTGATGCAGTGCTGCGAGATCATCTGAAACAGATTCAGGTGGGAGTTGAACTTGGTGGCCTCCACGATGAAGCGCGTTGATCGTCATTGGTTTCGCTCGTCGGGCGTGGGTGGCAGGCGGCTTCTTGACGTCCGCGCCCCAGCGTCGCTCCGTCGATTGGCTCTTGGATCAGGACTCAACAACCACAACGCCGCGGAGAAGTTCGCGGCAGTCCCCGCGAGCCCCGACGCCAGCTCGCGCGGCGGCCGATGGTTCGATCGACCAGCGCGCGCCACAACGCCGCCAGTGACGTTCCGGTGACGTTGCTCGGCTTCCTCACGGTCCAGAGCGCCGACGCGAGCTCCGCTCCCGGCGACTTCGCCCGCCCGTTCATCGGGTGGGCGATCTTCGCCGCCTCCCTCGTCGTCGCAGGGATCGGCGAAGGGATTCGACGCGCCGGGCTGCGCAAGGGCATCTGACGACGTCCAACCCCTTGCCGAGGACGACGTGGTCAGATCGCGCGGAGGGCGCGATTCGACAGCTCGACCGCCTGGACCAGCCAGAACACGGCGAACAGCGTGACGAGCACGACCTCAAGCCAGAGCACGAACGGCGTGGACCCGGTGGACAGGCTGATGGCCACGACGGCGGTCAGCGCGACCAGCATGGTGAGCGCGATGGTCCGGTAGATCGTGACGTAACGCACTGCCGTGGGCGGGGCCGCCCCTTGGGCGACGGCCCCGCTGACATCACGGGCGTTGAGCCACACAGTCCCGATGATCGCCAGGAACATCGGGATGGCCGCGGCGTCGTGTCCGTGTTCGAGGAAGCTGCCGCGGTCGACCACGAACCACGCGGCGCCGCAGGCCAGCACGATGACCGTGACCCCCATGCCGAGGCCTTTCACCGAACTGAGCCCCTCCTCCGCCACCTCCCGCCGGGACATGACCAGGGCGCAGACACCGAAAACGAGTCCGGTGACGAACAGGGCCGTCATGTTGTTCGCCACGGTGTCCGCGACGTTCTCGCCCGCATCGGAGACACCGCAGCGGCCGGCGGCCGGTGTGGGAATGAACGCGACCGCCGGGGCGAGCAAGCCGGCCAGGTTCTTGAGAACGTCCTCGCCGGCGGTGTTGCCCTTCAGGGCGACCAGGCATGCGCCCGTCGCCACGAGAACGGCGATGAGCACCGGCCCGACGGGTGTGAAGTAGTAGTCGCTGATCGACGGTTGCAGGCAGCGCTGGTCCGACCACCACTCCAGCACCACTGCGACGAGGAGCAGCAGGACCAGCGCCGCCAGGGCGACCCGCAGGTACGAGAAGATCCTGAAGGCCGCGGTGATGGGGTCCGAGCCGGTCCGGTAGTCAGTCCCCGACGACCTCGACCGGGTCGACACCGACGTCCACACGCTGCCCGACACCGACGACCAGGAGCTCGTCGACACCGACGACCCTACCTGGGTCCCGGGGTCGGGTACGGGACCCCAGGCGTCCAGGACGTGCTCGACGCGATCGGTCCCCGATGCCCCGAGGTGGGGTCGCAGCTGGTCCGCGACCACTTCGAGAGGCCAGTGCAGATCACGCGACAGACGCTCACGCGCACCGAGAGCTCGGGAGCGGAGGGCCTTGTCGTCCGAGCCGGTGTACTCGACGAGCAGGTCCGTGAGCTCGACCAGCTCCTGCACGTTGACCTCCAGGAGGTCGAGGTCCGGCTCCACGGTGGCGAGAAGCTCCTGGAGCGTCTCGAAGGCCCCGATCAGGGAGGCCTCCACGATCTCGATCGCCTCCCTGTCGAAGGTGTACTTCTGGTCCTGGGCCAGATCACGGACGTCCTTGCGCACACCGTCGGTGATGAGTCGGCCGATCTGCTCTCGCGCCTGCTCGGCAAGAGCGGGGGCGACGGTGCTGCTCGCGATGCGGGAGAATACTCGTAGCGCCTGCTGCTGCTCCGGCGCGTTGTCCTTCTGGGCGAGTGCCTTCGCCCGGCGGAACTGGTTCTCGAGCCGGAAACGCAACCGGGCCGTCGTCGAGCCAGAGGTCAGGTATCGCCGTCGCCAGTCGTTCAGGGCTTCCGCCACGCGATCGTGGTACGGCTCGTAGCGCCGGAACTCCCTGTCCGTCGTCTCCGGGTCGAGAGCCCGAAGGATCCGTCCACTACGTGCCAGCTGCTCGAGCACGTCTGCGATGTCACTGCTACTGCGCTCCATGGCCTGGCCGAGGTCGGCGGCATGTTGAGCGAGCTTGCGTCCGGACGCTGTCACGATGTGCGGCAGCACCATCACGACCAGCTCCTGCGAAGCCTGCGGTAGCGCGGCCAGCTCTGTGTCGACGTGCTGGCGCAGGATGGCCTCGGCCCGTCCCAGCCGCAGGTACAGGTCGGCCGACAGCACGTCCCCCTCGCGTTCACGCCACAGTCGCTCGAGAACGAGCTGCATGTAGGCCGTCTCGACGAGGCGCTCGCCGGCTCGCGCGCTGCGGACCGCGCCGACCTCACCGCTTGCGTGCTTCACCTCGACATCGCGCAGCAGCGCCTCGACCAGCGCGGGCGCAGCCGTCACCGTCTCGCCGTGGAGCTCCTCCCACTTCTCGAGGGGTCGCTCGATCGCTTCGATGGCGGCGGTCTCGTTCAGGTAGTCGACCCGAACGTAGGTACCGAACAGGTCGGGAACCGACGACTGGAAGACGTCGAGGCTCGCCAGGCTGTCCTCGCGAATGGAGACGACCACGCTGATCGCCGCTCCGAGGTTCCGCACGATCGCGGACAGGAGATCCTCGAAGCCTTCGTTCCGGTCGTGGTACTTGAACAGATCCTCGAACTGGTCGAGCACGAGCAGGATCGGCAGCCGAACGTCCTGCTCCGAGAGCTCCGCTGCGGCGACCCGGGTCGCCAGGCGTCGAAGGACCTCGAGCGACTCGGCGCCGTCGGCCTCGATCTGGACGCCGGCTGCGGATGCCGCGTCGACGAGCGCGCCGACGACGGCCGATCCGGCATTGCCGTCGTGCCAGTGGTTGAACATCACCGCGATGAGGTCGTTTCGTTGTTCAGTCACCTCTTCCCACAGGCCGGCGTTCAGGAGCGAGCTCTTTCCGACACCGCTCGGACCGTAGACGATGGTCAGAGGTGCGCTGAAGATGCACGCCATCAACCGGCGCACCTCGCGGTCCCTGCCGAAGAAGAACCGTGCATCCTGCGGAAGGTAGGGTCGCAGGCCGACATACGGCGACGTCACTCCCGTACGGACATCCAGGGCAGTCATTCTGCGAGCCCCCTGACGAAGTCGTCGAGCGTGATGTCGTGGGCGCCGACGTTGCGAGCGGCCCAGAACTCCCGTTCCAAGGGCGTGAGGCCGCTCGAGATGGCCCAGCCTCGCTTCCGGTTGGCGCGGCGGTTCGTCGCCGTGAACGCTGCGTCGGCGGGGCCCTTGAGCCGCGAGAGCAGGACCCGCAGGTTCCAGTCGGTCAGGCTGTAGCCGAGGAACAGGAAGTGCTGGCTCAACAGCGTCTCCGACAGGGCGTTCGGGATCGCCGTCGTGTCGGCGATCCGAACCAGGAAGTCGACCCAGTCGTCCTCGGTGATGACGAAACGACGGTTGGGCGCTTCCGAGGCGCCCGTCGACCCATGCATCTTGTAGATGACGGAGGTCTCGGCGAGGTCGACCTCGAGCAGGGCCGGATCCACGAGTCGCAGGGCCTGGTCGGACGCGGGCGAGAACTGGACATTGGGTGCGACCGCGGGATCGGCCGAGTGGACGATCAGCGAGTACGGCTTCCCGGCGGCCGCGAAGGCCCGCTCGAGCAGGTCATCGAAGTTCGTGGTCACCACGAGCATGTTTTCGGGGAGCCCGGCCAGGAAAGTGTGCAGTGGCCGTGGCTCGGAGGCCACCGCATGCAGAGTCGTCACGCTCTCGTCCAACAGGTCACGACCCTGACGAACCTCGAAGTACTGGGCAACGGTCGCGAGCTGCAACGGCGCGCCCATGGGGTAGCTGCCGTTGACGGCGAGCGAGAGCGACAGCTCCTGCTCGCTCGGCAACCGGCCAACGAGCCGTGACCTCAGCGTGCTCCACGTGGGTCGTGGGGCGACGACCGGCTCGAGGTGGTTGACCGGCAACGACGCCGCCCGACCGAGGAACGGGATGATCTTTCCCGCGCGCAGCAGCGGTTCGATCATCCCGTAGGGAGGGTCGTCCCGGTTGGAGTCCTGGTCGGCCGCTGCAGCCGGGGAGGAGCCGAGCTCCTTTCGGACCCTGTCCAGCGCGTCCTGGAGGACACCGTCGAGCCGATCGGCCGTCTTGACCTCTCGGATCACGATCGAGTCATCGCTCATCAGGGCACTGCGGAAGGCGTCCTGCGCCGGCCCGTGCTCGTCGCGCGCGTGCTCCGCCGGAAGCGTCGCGTCAGCGGCGAGGAGGAACATCAGGCGTGGCTTGCCCCGTTCCTTGGCGTACGCGTACTCGTACTCCGTGTACGACTGCGCGGGCAGGTGGTCGCGGACCGGCGAGCCCCACTTGAAGCCGATGATCCCGACGAACACGTCACAGGCGTCGATCCGCTCACGGATGACTGACGCGGCTGGCTGCGACTCCGCTGTGAAGCTCTCCATCTCCACCAGCACCCAGCTCTTCCGGGCGACCACCTCGCGTGCGACCTGCACGAACGACCGATCCTCCGGGTACTTGTCCAGCTCGCTCGTGTGGCTGATGAAGACCTTGGCCACCGGCAACCCCCTCCGTCCTCGACGTCAACGCTTCCCACCCCGACGGACTCGGCCACGCTACTGCCGCTCGCCACGTCATGCGCGCCACTGCAGTCGCGCTCGTCGTCGGGCTAGGCTGGACGTTCAGTGCTTCTGAGGGGATCTTGTCACCACAAGAGGAGCGTGGGAATGCCGCAGCCGTCCCGACCTGACGCTGACGTCGACGAGGCACCGTCCGGGTTCGCTCGCCGGGCCTCTGGGCGGACGACGGCTCGCAGGGCCATCACGCGGCCCGCCGGCGCGTCGTGACCGCCGTCCGGCGGGGCGTCGGTGCAGGACTGCCCCTGTGCGTGCGGGTGGACGAGCCGGAAGACCTGCCGGCGGCGCTCGCCGCGGGCGGGCTCGCGGACCCCCTACCTGTGGTCGTCCTGGTCGGCGGCGCCGGTGGTCTGAGCGTCGATGAGCGCGCCCGCCTGACCCCGCTGTTCGCCCACGGGCTGGTTCCCGCGGTCGAACGGTCCAGTGCTGCGGTCGTCGACGGAGGCACGGACTCCGGGGTCATGCGCCTGCTCGGCGACGCGCGGGCTTCGGGTCGCGCGGGCTTTCCACTCGTCGGTGTGGTGGCGGAGGAGACCGTGCGGCTGCCGGACGGTGGGGCGGCCCGTGACGACGCCGCCGACCTCGAGCCGCACCACACGCTCTTCGTGGTGGTGCCGGGGGTCGACTGGGGCGCCGAGGCACCCTGGATCCAGCGAACCGCCACCCACCTCGCACGCACCGCCCCGTCGGTGACCGTACTGGTCAACGGCGGTGACATTGCGTACGTGGATGCCGCACTCAGCCTCGAGGCCGGGCGCCGGGTCCTGGTCATCGCCGGGTCGGGTCGTTCGGCGGACCAGATCGCCGCCGCCCGTCGAGGAGAACCTGCAGACCCCCGTGCCCGCGATCTCGCGGGGTCGCACCTGGTCAGCCAGGTGGACCTTGATGACACGCAGGAGGTGTTCGAGGCCGTGACCCGGGCGCTGGCCCCGGTGCGCGGCCCCTGAGGCCCGTTGGACAAGAAACCGAGGAGGGGAGATGGCGTTCAGGCCATTGTGTTTCGTTCTGATGCCGTTCAATGTCAAGCCCGACCCGTCAGGCGGACCTGACATCGACTTCGACCGCATCTACACGTCCGCCATCCTCCCGGGGATCGTGGACGCCCAGCTACAGCCCATCCGGGCCGACGAGGAGGAGCTGGGCGGCATCATCCACCGGGCGATGTTCGAACGACTGCTGGTGTGCACCTACGCGCTTGCGGACCTGACCACGAGCGACGCCAACGTCCTGTACGAGCTCGGCGTGAGGCACGCCGCGCGCCCCGGCACCACGTTGACGATCCATGCGACCTCCACGCCCCTGCCGTTCGACGTCAACCTGCTGCGCGTCGTGCCGTACGAGCTCGGGAAGGACAACGCGTTCTCCGACGCCGAGGCCTCACGGCTGCGCACGTCCGTGCGCGACCAGCTCGACGACCTGCGACGTGCGAATGACACAGGTGGTGTCCGGGACAGTCCTCTCTACCAGCTGCTGCCCAACTGGAACCCCGGACCCCTTCCGGACCACGCAGCAGAGTCGTTCCGAAGCGACGCGAGGAAGGCGGAGAAGGTCAAGGTCGAGCTCGACCAGCTCATGGCCCTGGGCCGGGACTCCAGCCGCAGACCGGCCGTCCGCGATGCACTGCTTGCGGTGCGGGCCAGGCTCATGGACGACAGCACCCCCGAGACAGCGCTCTTCGTCAAGCTCCTGATGGTGCACCGTTCGATCAGCGACTGGTCGGGGATGCTCGAGGTGTGTGAGGTCATGCCCGCCGAGCTGGAGCGCCAGGCGCCGATCCGCCAACAACGGGCCTTCGCGTACAACCGACGTTCGGAAGCCGCGATGGCGGTGGAGAACGACGACGCCGCGTCGATCGACCGTGCCAGGGCCGTCGCCATCCTCGTAAACCTCCAGGAGGCGCAGGGACTGACGTCGGAGACCGCTGGTCTCCTCGGTCGGATCTACAAGAGCCAGTGGCTGCAGGCTCGACGACGAGGCCGGGCCCGTGAGGCGCGCGGTTTCCTCGTCCAGGCGCTGGATGCCTACCGGCGCGGGTTCCTGGCCGATTGGAAGGACATCTATCCGGGCATCAACACGGTGACCCTTCTCGAGGCCCTGGGGGGGCCGACCGCACGCAGCGAGCAGGCGCGGCTCCTGCCCGTCGTGCGCTTCGCCGCCGAGCAGCGACTCCGCGCGGCGAAGGCTGACTACTGGGACCACGCCACCCTGCTCGAGGTGCTGGTCCTCATGCAGGAGGACGACGCCGCCGAGGAGTCTCTCGACGCGATGCTGGCCGCACACCCCGAGGACTGGCAGACCACGTCCACCGCGGACAACCTCAGGATCATCGAGGTGATCCGCAGTGAACGGGGTACGGACACCACGAGGCTGCGCGACCTCATCGAGCGGCTGGGCTGACGACAGATCCCCTCGGGTCGAGCCCGGGGACAGCGAACGTGGGCAGATTGGGCCTCGCGCACGCGATGTCCCCATCACTACGCTGGTCATGACAGGGAGGGGCCTGTGATGCCACGTGACATTCGTGCACGGCATCGGCAACAAGCCACCGCCGGAGGACCAGCTCAGGCAGTGGCGAACCGCTCTTCTGCTCAACGACGGCCTGGACCTCGACGACCTCGGGGTGACGTCGTCGATGGTCTACTGGGCGGGCGTGCTCTACGAGGGTTTCGCTGAGGTCGCGGCAGGCAACGAGTCGAACGAGCTCGAGCTCAGCCAGCTCTTCGACCCCTGACGATGCCGACCTGACGTGGCTCGACGACGTTCCCCCCGACGAGAGAGAGCTGGTCGAGGGCCTGGCCCAGAGTCTCGGCCTCGCCGCTGTCGATGACGATCCGGGGGAGTCGGATCCGATCATGGCCGACTCGGCGCTGGAAGCGGTCCCTCTCCCGGCCGTGCTCAAGAAGCCCCTCATGCGGGTCCTGCTCCGCGACGTGCACCACTTCCTCTTTGATACGACGTTCTCGCCCCGCCCGGGAGCGTCGTTCCACGTCCGCCAGGAGGTTAGGCGACGAATGCTCGTTGCTCTCCAGGAGGCCGACGCACAACCCGGCCCCCACGTGCTGGTCGGTCACAGTCTGGGCAGTGTGATCGCGTATGACGCGCTGGCCGCCGTGGATAGTGTCCCGCGGGTCGACGCGCTCATCACCATCGGCAGTCCACTGGGCATCTCCGAGGTCCAGGACGGCCTGACGCCACCGTGGACGCGGCACGACGGCTGGCCCAGCAGCCGCCTCGGCTCGGGTGGGTGGGCCAACTTCTACGACCCGCTCGACCCGGTGTGCGGGGGACTCGACCGGCTCCTGGCGCCGAGCTTCCGTCGGGCAGGTGCCAAGCACGTCGCCGACGTCCACGTGACCAACAAGGGGACCTGGCGCCACTCGGCGGACAAGTACCTGGGGCAGGGTGTGGTGCGGGACTGGCTCCTGAACGCGACGTCTCGACAGACGCCCTGAGGGGACCCGATGTCCCTGGTACTCAGGCAGATTCGGGCAGCGGCCGACGCGTTCGACTGGCCGGCTGTCGACCGTGCCGCGTCCGACTTCGTCGTGGGGCTGCGGGCGCGCGCAGCCCCCGAGCCCGCAGGAGTACCCCCCCGTTCTCGAGGCGCTGCGCGACCACCGACGGTACGCCGCCCTCGAGCAGGTCCTCGACGGGCTACTGAGCGCGGACACCACGGATCCCGAGGTCGTCCGCCGCTTCGGGCAGGCGCAGATCGAGCAGGGCCACCCGGCGGCGGCACTTGCCATCCTGACCGCCGTCGCCGCAGATCCCGCCGCCCGGTCGCAGTGGGTCGAGGCACGCGCGTCGATCGGCCGGTGCCACAAGGAGCTGTTCCTGCGCACCGTCGATCCGGTGCGCCGGGCGGCGGAGCTGCGCCAAGCCATCACCACCTATCTCGGCTCCTATCTGGAGGAGCCGGACGAGCGGCACTGGCTCGGGATCAATGCGGTGGCGGTGCTTGCCCAGGCGGCCAGGGAGGGCATCGACGTCCCGGACCATCCCGACCCTGGCGAGGACGGCCGGAGGCTCGCCGGCGACGTGCTGGATGCGGTGAGTAGGCGGCCGGCACGCGACACGTGGGCACTGGCGACGGCAGTGGAGGCGATGGTCGCGAAGGGAGACACCAAGGGCGCCGAGCGGCGGCTGGAGAAGTACATCGTGAAGGCGAAGCCCAATGCCTTTGCCCTCAATGCCCTGCTCCGGCAACTGACCGAGATCTGGGAGCTCGACGTCACCACACCTCCGGGGTCCACCCTGTTGCCGCAGCTGCGTTCCGAGCTGCTCCGCAAGACCGGCGGCCAGGTGTCGCTCGATCCCCACGAGCTGCGCGCCGAGCGACTCGAGCACCTGGCGGGCTCGGAGCACCTCGAGAAGGTGCTCGGCTTCGATCGCTTCCAGACCCTGAACTGGTACGTCAAGGGCCTCGAGCGATGCCGCGCGGTGGCCCGCATCGAGACGGAGAACGAGGACGGCATCGGTACCCGCTTCCTCGTCCGGGGCGAGGACCTGGCCCCTGACCTTCCGGAGCTCGTGCTGATGACCAACAGGCACGTCATCCCGGAGGGCCTGGCCATCGATGAGGCCGTCGTGTGCTTCCACGCCGCTGCTGCGGACACCAGCGAGGCGCAGCGGTTCCGTGTGGTCCGCCAGTGGTGGTACCGGCCGTCGCAGTCGCCCGAGCTGGACACGACCATCCTCGAGCTCGACGGCCTCCCGAGCGACGTCGCCCCGGTCCCCATCGCCACGAGGGTCCCGAACCTCCAGGGCGAGTCGACTCCGCGTGCCTAGGTCATCGGCCACCCACACGGCCTGGAGCAGCCGCAGTTCTCGCTTCAGGACAACCACCTCCTGGACTACGACGACACCCGGTTGCACTACCGGTCGCCAACCGAGGGGGGAAGCTCGGCAGCCCTGTCTTCGACAGGGCATGGAACCTCATCGGTCTCCACCATGCCGGGTCGCTCGAGATGCGGAGGCTGCACGGGCCGGGCTTCTACCCCGCCAACGAAGGGATCCGCCTGTCGGCCATCATCACCGCACTGCGCGCCGAAGGCCCCTGACGTCGCGGAGCACCACGACCGAACGTCGAGCGAGCAAAGTAGTGAGCGTATTCTCCCGCAGGTCCGTCGTGCGGGACTCCTGCCAGACGGTCTCAGCCGTCGACCGCGCGGCGTCAGGAACAACTAGCCTCGATGTTTCGTCTGGCTTGGTGATCGGCGAGTGGCGCGGGCTGGGGTTGGGGTCGCGGGTGCGGGCAGGGTGGGTCCCCGGCGCTGGATTCGCCGGTTCTCCTGGTCTTGGTCGTCGGGTCGGGTCTTGTGGGTCAAGTGGTGCGGATGGTGTGCCAGCCGGTGTCGATCAGGTGGTTCCAGGGCCAGTCTCGCGGGAGGCGCAGGTGTTTTCGGCGCTGGCCGTTGATGATGCGTCCGGCGACGGCGAGGATGCGGAAGCGGAGCCGTTTGGGTTCCCACCGGCGGGCGGGTTCGCTCTGCTCGAAGGCGAGGTTCTGGGTCCAGGTGAGCAGGTCGGCGGCCAGGGCGACGATCTCGGTCCAGAGCCGGTTCTGGGCGAAGCCGGCGAAGGGCAGGTTCCGCAGCCCGGTGTCCTTCAGGGCGCGGATCCGGTCCTCGCAGCGGCCGCGTTGGCGGTGTCGGACCTCGAGCGTGGGCAGGGTCCAGCCCGGTCCTTTGGTGTTGGTGACGAAGCAGGTGATCCGCCATCCGTTGTGGTCGGTCAGCCGGGGCTGGGCGCCGGGGTGGGGGCGTTCGCGGCGGGCGATGATCCGCATCCCGGTCGGCCACTGCTGGGGTCCGAACCGGGCCGGGGAGCGGGTCGGCTTGGTCGGGGTCGGCACCCAGGCGTTGGGCTCGGCGACCTGAGCGCCGGCACGGGGCTGGCCGTCACCGTCGCGGGCCGCCCGCCACGCCTGCTCGGGGATGGTCTGGATCGCCGTCGCGATTCCGTCCCGGGCGGGGAACCCGATGGAGTACTCCAAGCCGGCGTCGGTGATGTGGTGCAGGAACGCCTTGGAGCAGGCGCCGGTGTCGGCGCGGACCAGCACCCGCTCGCGCTCAACGTCAGGCAGCTGGGCACGGCGTCGTCCAGGCAGGTGATGTGGTCGGCGCTGTCCCACGCTGAGGCTCTGCCCGGGCGCAGGTTGATCACGGCGACATCCCCGGTGCCGTGGGTGCCGTGGTCGATCGTGGAGCACATCGGGTGGAACCCGTAGCCACGTTTGTAGGTCGGCTCCGCGTGCTCCTTGTCCGAGTGGGCGGTCACCAGCGTGGCGTCGATGTCGATGATCACTTGGCCGCCGTTGCGCTGGCCCGGGCAGCCGGCCAGCGGTCGCCGCCGTGCCCACACCGCCGCCCGCGCCTGCGCCCGGGCTCCCCGGATAGCGGCCACCGCGGTGTCGACGTCTCCGGCCAACGCGGTGAACAACCTCGACACCGTTGGGTCGGATGCGACCGGTCCGAACACCGCGGGCTGGGTGCGCACCGCGGCCAGGTCGGCCAGGCAGTCGCCGCCGAGAGCGACCGCGGTCGCGACATCGAGCAGCACCTTGCCCGGGTCGTGGACCGCCCGGTCACTGCGCCACGGTGTCAACGCCTTGGACAACGCGCGATCCAGACCGCCGACCCGGATCGTCTCCTTGAGCAGCAGCGCGCCCGAGGACGAGATCAGCGACTCGCGGGCAGGGGCGAGAACCACATTCGGGACCGCGTTACGCTTCACCTGCGGAGTGCCTTCTACTTGAGCTTCTTGGACTGTCGCAAGAACAAGAATCCCAAGCAGGACAGGCACTTCCGTACGTTCAGGGCGAGTGTCGCCCCATCAATCGTGAAACCCCGAGGCTAGAGCGTGTCTGCCAATGGTTGGCGCGGTGCGTCAGGATGACCATGCCGAGCAGGACTCCTCCGAGGTAGGTCACGGCGTACTTGTCGTAGCGGGTGGCCAGTCCGCGCCACTGCTTGACCCGGCTGAATGAGCGTTCGATGGTGTTGCGCTGCTTGTAGGTCTCGCGGTCGAACCCGGGCGGGCGGCCTCGACCCCTCACCCCACACTCATTGGTGAAGAGCCGGTTTGCCACAGAGGACACAACGGTGGACGGGTTCCGGATCGAGCGTGGGACCAACCTGATCGTCGGGATCTACGCCATCCACCGCGACCGGGCGCCATGGGACGCCCCGGAGACTTTCGACGCGGACCGATTCAGCGCGGAACGATCCCGGGGCAGCGACCGCTGGCAGTTCCTGCCGTTCGGCGCGGGCCCCCGCTCGTGCCTCGGTGGCCGCTTCGCCATGCTGGAGGCCACGCTCGCCTCGCGAGCCTGGTACGACGCCGCCGGGTCACCTCGCTCGACCGGTCTCTCCCTGGCGCTTCCGTTCACCATGACAGCGGGTGGACCGATCCCGGCGCGGGTCGGACTCGCAGAGTTCCGGCGGCCGCGCGCCGAGAGCCGCCCCCCGTGGGCAACGAGCCTGCGTTTCACGGCCACCAGCGGTCGACGTCGTCAAGGACGGAGACCATGTCCACGACCGCCTGTGAGCCGGCCAGCGCCACCACGACATCGGCCAGCGCCGTGAGCTCTTCCAGCGCCGCGGGGCGACTGACGGTGGCCGTCTCCAGCGAACGTTCCCATCGCGCACGGATCGTCGAGGGTGCTGCCTCGGCCAGCAGAGGAGCCAGGGTCGTCAACGACTGGATCCCCTTCCACGAGCCACCCCTCGGGGCAGCGTCCCAGGCGGCGAGCAACAGCCTCTCCCGCTCGTGGCCCTCCTGGGCCGCCGCCACAATCCGCAGTGCATCGGCCCTGTCATCCAGCACGAGGTCGCTCTCGTCCGGAGCCTCCGCAGCTCGCGCGGCCTCTTCCAGGAGGCGGGCTCGCTGCGGACCCTCCCTCAGCAGAGCCGACCCGCAGAGCAGCTCCACCTCGCTCGACCGCAACAGCGCGCGAGCCTTGTCCTCCACCGCCTCCAGCCATCCATCCCTCTCGTCGGGCGGCGAAGCGTGGGCGACCTCGAGCGCTGCCTGGGCCGCGGAGTCGGCCACCTCTATCCGGAGGAGTACGTCAGCGGCTCTGATCCGGTCGCCGTGGCCGATCCAGGCACGGACCATGGCCAGCCGAGCCCGGTCCCGGTCCATCCGGTCCGCACCCTCCGGAACCCGGTCATCCAGCCGAGCCAGGGCCTCGACCGAGAGGAGCGGAGCCAGCCGCTCGATGAGGCGGAGCTGGTCGTGGGCCTTCTCGAGCGCCTCGAGAGCGTCGAACCCGAGATTGAGGACCGGTCCGCGGCTGTCCTCGGCGGCGCGAGGAACCAGCCTCACGACAGCGGAGTAGAACTCGGGGTCTCCGCGCTCGATCGCGGAGCCGAGCAGTTCCTCGGCGACCCACTCAGGCATCACGTCGGCAACGGGGTCGACTGCTCTCTCGACCTCGGACGGGGAGCCCCCCACGAGAGCATCCAGGGCCGCCTCCCAGTTGCCGTGCCGCGCCCAGGCTCCGAACAGCGCCGGTCGCACGTCCCAAGCGAAGCGATCCGATCGGGCAAGGGCCGCTTGGACTGCGGCGACGTCCGCGGCACCGGCGTGCGCCAGCAGCGGAACCGCCGCGCTCGCCAGCTCATCGACGGGCAACGTGTCGATCATGAGCTGCAGGGCGGGTCCCACGGCTCGTTCCGCGGCGCCGGTCTCCAGGCGGGATGCGAAAGCCGCGAGGCATTCCGATCGCTCGCGCTGGTCGTCGATCCGCAGCACGAGTCTGACCTCTTCCTCCAGGACGACCTGGGCCTGGCTCGCCTCCGTCTCCGGCAGCAGCAGCACTAGTCCTGACATCCGACTCCAGGCATCTTGGATCGCCCGCACCGACGGCAGCGCCGCCCCGACGAACTCCTGGAACAGCAGTGGCTGCGTCCTGCGAAGCCGCGCCGCCGCCGCGCTGGCCACCAGCGTCTCGGCCTGCTCGCGCCCTGCCCCTGCGAGAAGGCCGAACACCGCCCGCACGGCGGAGTCCCGGTCGTCACCGGTCGCGACCGGAGTGACCGACAGCAACGAAAGCAGCCTGTCGGCGGGTTTGAGCTTGTCGCCGCCAACGATCACGGCGTGCACTGACGCCGCCCGGCTGGGCTCGGACCTGAACGGTGCCAGCCGAGCTTCGAGACGACCAGCTCTCCAGTCATCCGCACTGCGGGAGAGCTCGACCTCCGCGTCGCGGACCAGGTCCTCCAGGGGCTGGTCTCCACGCTCGGCGAGGGCCAGCAGGACCTCCAGCCGCGCGGCGGGCTCGGCCAGTCGATCGGCCATCCGGCGTACGCGATCGAGCTGCGAGGCGGGCGCGTTCACGGCCAGGTACGCCACGTACCAGCCAGCCCTCGGGTCCCGGGACCGTTCTTCGACCTTTGCCACCGCCGCTTCCACGGCGTCGGTGCGGTCGGGGTCCAGCTGCCAGACCCGCAACAGGCTCGAGGCTTCCACGTTCGGCGACGGCACCTCGCCCGGCGGCAAAGCCTCGGTCACGAACCGGCGTCGCGCCGGATCCTGCAGGGCTTGCGCGAGGTCCAGGAGGCGTCTGAACCGATCCCCGTCCTCGGGTTCTCGTCGCGCGAGGAGCGCCGCCTCCTCGGCAACGCTGTCTTGCTGTTGTGCTGGGAGGAACGGCAGCGCGGCCACGAGCATCTCGAAGCGCCCACTGCCACTGGCCCAGTCGGCGGCCGCGAGAGCCTGCGCAGGCGTCCAGACACCCTTGCCAAGAAGCAGCGCCGCGAAGGAGGACGAGACGCCGCCGACGGCGGATCGGGCCGAGGCGATCATCAGCGCCCAACGGATGACGTCGACGGTGTCTCCACGTTCACGGGCGTCGGCCAGCGCTCGCCGGACGTCGGCAACGTATCCGGAGACCTGCCCGCTGCGGAGTCGGACGGACCACCATGCGTTGGCTCTGTCGGAGGTCTCGCGGCGCAGGATCGAGGGCAGCTGCGCGCCCCTACCAGCGGCGTCGAGGTGGTAGCTGAAGTGGTCGAGGAGGTAGCCGTCGTCCTCGACGAACGGCGACTCCGCATCCTTCGCCGCGTAGGCGTCGATCAGCGCTCCGTGTTCCGCAGCCAGGTCCGGGACCGTAGCCCGCGCCAGGTCGTGGAGAAGGTCATGGAGCGACACGAGTCTGCGGGGCGACTGCCCGTCGGTTCGGAGCAGCGCCTTCGCGGCCAGGATCGACAGCACGCGCCGGGCGTACGGCTCGGTCAGCGTGGCCCTCACGGTCCACAGCGTGACCAGGGTCGACTCCGGCACCGGCCTGTCCCAACGCAACGCGGCCAACTGCTGGAAGCAGGTCGAGGCGCCCCTCTCGAGCTCGTCCTCGGAGCTCTCCAGTGCGTCGAGGCTGGCGCGAAGTGCGCGGAGCAGGTTCGGGTACGGATAGTCGGGAAGGCGCTCCGCGAGGAAGCCCAGGTCCGCCTGGTCCATGGAGGCCGAGATGTCCTCCCACGGTGTTCCGCCCCGAGCCATCGCACCCACCACGGCGAGAGCCAGCGGGAGGCCGCCGCATTCGTCGGCCACGGTGCGGGCTGAATCCGGCAGATGACCCACCGACCCGCCGACCCAGTCACCGAGGAGCTGCAGTGCCTCGTCGCTCGTCAGCGGATCGACGGCGATGGAGACCGCGCCCAGACGGGTGGCGATCCCACCGTCGCGCGCGGTGACCAGGAGGTGCGTCCCCGACCCCATGAGCGCCAGGAACGGCGCAAGGTCGTCTTCGTTCCAGACGTTGTCGGCCACAATCAGCAGCGGTGCTTTCACGATCCTCTGCGCGAGTCTTGGAACGATGTCCTCGACGCGCGAGTAGTCATGCAGGTCGTCCGCCATCGCAGCACCGATGCGCCGAAGCCCGGCGAGCACGTCAGGCTCCCGGCCTAGATCCACCCACACGACGCCGCTGCCGAACTGACGGCGTACCTGGATGTGCCTGGCGACAGCGGCAGCCGCGACCGACTTCCCGACGCCCCCCATCCCGTGCAGGACCATCGTACGTTCACGGACATCCGCGGTAAGGCGCTGCGCCTGATCGAGCTGGAGTGCCGACTCCACCCGCCTGGCGGCGAGGCGGCGCGGCTGGTAGTGCGGCGGAGGAGGCGGGACGTGCAACAGCGGTCCGAGACGCGGCTCGGGCATGCCGAGGTGACGGAGGAGCTCCTCGACCACCCAGGCTTCTCGGCGATCTCGCGCGTCGACGATCTGCAGCCGACTGAGCTCCCGCGGCAGCGCGTCCTCGATCCCTTTTCCGGCGGGCAGGTCAGTAACCACAGGGATGACGACCTTTGCCGCCTCCAGCGCGTAGCGCCACTCCGCCTCGACATACTGCGACGACAGCGCAGCCAGACCCAGGACCAGCACGACGCGGTCCCGCCCATGGATCGCGTCCCGGATCTCCTGGACGAAGGTCAGCCCGCGGCTCGGCAACGAGTCCCGGTCGAACCAGACCGAGACACCGGCGTCTTCAAGCCGATCGCGAAGGCGCCTGGTGAGAGCCTCGTCATCTGCCCGCGCGTACGAGAGGAACACCGACGGCAGCGTCACCACACGATCAAGGTTCGCACACCTACCAGCCCGAAAGAAGCGCCGCGATCAGGTCGAGCCGGTAGCGAGCGCGCGCGCCACGCGCGCCTCCAGCTCCCTCGGGTATTGCTGGACGCCGCGCGGCAGATCTGCGGTCTGTCCGCTCAAGATGGCATCGAGTCCGAGCAGCATGACTGACGTTCCGCACTTCTCGGTCGGGTTATCTCGTGGATTTGCGGGGCGGTCCTTCCACCTTGTTGAAGGCGTCTAGGGATCGGGCTTCGACGTCGGTGACGATGTCGCGTAGGCGTCGGGCGTTGTCGAACCACGCCT
>JBBRVU010000077.1:0-17582 GCA_038246575.1 Actinomycetes bacterium
GCCACTGCGGCACGCCCTCGAGGTGCGGCATCCGACGTACGAGACGCCGGCGTTCCTCGAGCTGCTGCGCGAGCACCGGATCGCAGTGGTCACCGCCGACACCGCCGGGAAGTGGCCGCTGCTGCTCGAACCGACCACCGAGGACCTGGCCTACGTGCGCCTGCACGGCGCCGAGGAGCTCTATGCGAGCGGGTACGACGACGCCGCGCTCGACGTCTGGGCCGCCCGGGTGGGGGAGTGGCATGAGCAGGGCCGAGACGTCGTCGTCTACTTCGACAACGACGTCAAGGTGCGCGCCCCCTTCGACGCCGCGCGGCTGGCCGGGCGGTTGCCGGAAACCCGGCTGACGAAGCCCTGAATGCATGTATGCTCCAACCAGTTACATGCGTCATGCAAGCAGTTCAGCAACGACCGCGCCCAGCCCGGTCGCCCCAGACCCCGCATCGCAGTGGAGGAGGCACGCCATGGCGGTCGACCACGGCACGGTGACAGCCCTCAGCGAGCAGGTCCTGCGCCTGCACCGCGCGTTCAACACCATGCGCCAGCAGCTCACGACCACCACCGCGTCCAGCGGCGAGGGCGTGGAGTGGGCCGCCTATGGGTTGCTCTTCCAACTGGTCAACGACGGACCTCGCCGCAGCTCGGCGCTTGCCGACGCTGCCTGCGTCGACCCGTCGACCGTGAGCCGGCAGGTCGCCCAGCTGGTCAAGGCCGGCCTGGTCGAGCGGCAGCCCGACCCCGAGGACGGCCGGGCCAGCCTGCTGGTCGCGACCGACCGCGGCCGCGCGGCCTATGCCGCCAAGCAGGAGCACCGGGAGCGGATGTTCGCCCATCTGCTGGAGAGCTGGTCGGAGGCCGACGCCGGCGCTCTGACCGATCTGCTCACCCGCTTCAACGACAGCTTCGTCGAGCAGCGCGCGACCTTGCACGAGGTCGGCAAGGACTCGACGGCACGCATCTTTCGGCACCAGATCGAGGAGAACGTATGAGCACGACCGCACCAGGCGCCGCCGTCGCGCACGGCGAGAGCGGGTCAGGCGAGCTGAGTCATCGCCAGATCCTCACGATCCTCTCCGGACTGATGGCGGGCATGTTCCTCGCCGCGCTGGACCAGACGATCGTCGCCACGTCGATCCGCACCATCGCCGACGACCTGCAGGGTCTGTCGGTGCAGGCCTGGGTGACCACGGCCTACCTCGTCACCGCCACCATCAGCACGCCGCTCTACGGCAAGCTGTCCGACCTCTACGGTCGTCGGCCGTTCTTCCTCGCCGCGATCTCGATCTTCGTCCTCGGTTCCGCGCTGAGCGGCTTCGCGACGTCGATGGGCCAGCTCGCCGCGTTCCGGGCCTTCCAGGGTCTAGGCGCCGGCGGACTGTTCTCCCTGGCGCTCACGATCATCGGCGACATCGTGCCACCGCGGGAGCGCGCGAAGTACCAGGGCTACTTCCTCGCTGTCTTCGGCACCTCGAGCGTCCTCGGCCCGGTCGTCGGTGGCTTCCTCGCCGGGCAGAGCTCGATCCTGGGAGTCACCGGGTGGCGCTGGGTCTTCCTGGTCAACGTGCCGGTCGGTGCCGCCGCGCTGATGCTTGTGATGCGCAGCCTGCACCTGCCGCACACCCGGCGCGAGCACCGCATCGACTGGCCCGGGGCGCTGCTGCTCATCGTCGGCCTGGTGCCGCTGCTGGTCATCGCCGAGCAGGGTCGCGACTGGGGGTGGGGCTCCGGCCGCGCTCTTCTGGCGTACGGCATAGGAGCGATCGGCATCGCCGGCTTCATCTGGGACCAGGGTCGCTACGGCGACGACGCACTCCTCCCGCTGCGCCTGTTCCGGGGCCGGACCTTCGGCATCGGCTCCCTGATGAACTTCATCCTGGGCATGGGTATGTTCGGCGGCCTCGCTGCGCTGCCGCTGTACCTGCAGATCGTCAAAGGGGTCTCGCCGACCGAGGCCGGTCTGCTGCTGCTCCCGCTGACCATGGGCATCATGGGCGCGTCGATCTTCTCGGGGCAGGTCATCAGCCGCACCGAGCGCTACAAGAAGTTCCCGGTCATCGGGTCGGGGCTGCTGGTGGTGGCGATGCTCGCCCTGTCGCAGGTCGGGACCGACACCAGCCTCGGGGTGACGCTGAGCATCGCGTTCTTCTTCGGGGTCGGCCTCGGCTTCAACATGCAGCCGCTGGTGCTGGCGGTGCAGAACGCCGTGCCGCCGCAGGACATGGGGGTCGCCACGTCGTCGGCGACGTTCTTCCGCCAGATGGGCGGCACCATGGGCACCGCGATCTTCCTGTCCATCCTGTTCTCGACCGCCGGCACGAAGATTGCATCGGCGTTCCGGACCGAGATCCCGACGCCCGCCTTCCAGGCGGCGCTGAAGGACCCGGCGTTGCGCAACAACCCGGCGGACCGTCGGATCATCGACTCGATCACCGGTGGCGGCGAGCTGCCGAAGGGAGCCCTGGACGACACGTCGTTCCTGTCCCAGATCGACTCCCGGCTGGCGCGCCCGTTCCTCGACGGCTTCTCGTCGTCGATCGACCTGGTGTTCTACACCGCGACAGGCGTGCTGCTGGTGGCCTTCGCCGTGGTCTTCTTCCTGCCGGAGGAGAAGTTGCGCACGATGTCAGGCATCCAGGCGCGGCAGCAGCAGGACGCGGCGGACGCGGCGGCCCGTGCCACCGCACCCGGGCACGACTCCGGCGCCGCCGCCGCGGTCTCGGCACCGTCGAGCCAGATGGTCGACGGAGCACTCATGGAGGAGGCCGCTCTGGAGGAGGCCGAGTCCTCGCGGCAGGACGAGCCGGAAGCGGAACCCTCCGCCCGACCCTGACGGGATCCCACGGTCTGCGGGCTCAGGTGACTCGCGTCTGGTTCGTCGTCAGCTGACGACGAACCAGACGTGCTTGCCCTCGGCGTCGGTCTGCACGCCCCACTCCTGGGACAGGCTCTCCACCAGGGCAAGGCCGCGGCCGCTCTCCGCTCCGGCATCCGCGTCCCGCGGCTCGGGCGATGCCGTCGACCCGTCGCGGACGAGCACCCGCAGCGCCTCGCCGTCGCACTCCGCGGCGACCACCAGCGGGGGTCCGCCGTGCTGCACCGCGTTGGTGACCAGCTCGCTGACCATCAGGACCGCGTCGTCGAGGACCTGACCGCCGTGCTCGGGACAGGTGACACGCTGGAGAAACGCACGGGCCTGCGACGGGGCCTCCGGAGACACCATGAGCTCGCACTCGCCCCTGGGCGTTGCGTGGCACATACGGGAGAGCTCCAGACGTGGTGACGGCGATGTTGCCCGGCGACTCGCGCCGGGACAACCGTACTGTTTCCTCGTTCCCGGATCGTGCCGGGTGAATCATGATCGGGTGTGGTGTCGGTCGCGGCGACGTGACCAGGCAGGATGACGCCATGGCACTCGACGTCGACTCGGTCCGCTCCTCGTTCCCGGCACTCGGTCAGGGAGCCGCGCACTTCGACGGCCCCGGCGGATCGCAGGTGCCCGAGCAGGTCGGTCAGGCGGTGGCGGCCACGCTGTGCTCGGCGATCGCCAACCGGGGGACGGTGACCGCGGCCGAGCGGGTGGCCGACGGGGTCGTGACCGAGGCGCGGGCCGCGATCGCGGATCTTGTGGGCGGGCAGCCGGGCGGGGTGGTCTTCGGCCGGTCCATGACGGCCCTGACCTACGACGTCGCGCGGGCGCTGTCTGCGCAGTGGGGGGCCGGCGACGAGGTCGTGGTCACCCGTCTGGACCACGACGCGAACATCCGTCCGTGGGTCACCACCGCCGAGCGCGCCGGTGCGACGGTCCATTGGGCCGCGTTCGACGCCGACACCGCGGAGCTGCCGGTCGCGGCGGTCACGGACCTGCTGTCCCGGCGGACGCGGGTCGTGGCCGTCACCGGCGCGTCCAACCTGCTCGGCACCCGGCCCGACGTCGCCGCGATCGCGAAGGCAGCACACGAGGTCGGCGCGCTGGTCTACGTCGACGGGGTGCACCTGACACCCCACGCGCCGGTCGACATGGTGGCGATGGGCGCCGACTTCTTCGCCTGCTCGCCCTACAAGTTCTTCGGCCCGCATCATGGCGCCTTGGTCGCCGACCCCGCGCTTCTCGAGTCCGTGCACACGGACAAGCTGCTGCCCTCGACCGACGCCGTCCCCGAGCGCTTCGAGGTCGGGACGCTGCCCTACGAGCTGCTCGCGGGCACGACCGCTGCGGTCGACTTCATCGCCGGCCTGGTGCCGGGGGACGGCGACCGGCGGTCGAGGGTGGCGCGGTCGATGGCAGCCGTGGAGGAGCACGAGGACCAGCTGTTCGCGCTCGTGCTCGAGGGCCTCGGCGCGCTGCCGGAGGTGACGCTGCACGGTCGCCCGGGGCTGCGCACGCCGACCGCGCTCTTCTCGGTCGCCGGCCACGAGCCGCGCGCGGTCTACGAGCACCTCGCGACGCGCGGCGTGAACGCGCCGGCTAGCAACTTCTACGCCCTGGAGGCCTCCCGGTGGCTGGGCCTGGGCGATGCCGGCGCGGTCCGGGCCGGCCTCGCCCCGTACACCAGCGCCGAGGACGTGGACCGCCTGATCGCCGGTGTCGCGGAGCTCTGCGCGTGAGCCGGTCGGTGTTGGTCACCGGTGCGTCCCGGGGCATCGGTCGGGCGGTGGCCGAGGCATTCGCCGCGGCCGGGGACCGGGTCGCTGTGCACTACGGCAGCTCTGCCGACGGTGCCGCCATGACCCTGTCCGGCTTGGTGGGCGACGGGCACCTGACCGTGCAGGCCGACCTTGCCGACCCCGAGCAGGTGCGCGCCGCTGTCGAGGCTGCGGCAGAGGGGCTCGGCGGTCTTGATGTCCTGGTCAACAACGCCGGCATCTTCACCGCGCACCCGCCGATGACCTCGTCGTACGCCGACTGGCAGGCCGCCTGGACCGCCACCCTGTCGGTGAACCTGCTCGGTGCCGCGAACGCGGTGTTCTGTGCGCTGCCACATCTCGCGAGATCCGCGCAGGGTGCCGTGGTGAACGTGACCAGCCGCGGCGCGTTCCGGGGGGAGCCCGACTGTCCCGCCTACGGGGCTTCGAAGGCGGGCCTGAACGCATTCGGGCAGTCGATGGCGCTCGCCCTGGCCCCGCACGGCATCAGCGTCGCGTCGGTGGCGCCAGGGTTCGTTGACACCGACATGGCCCAGGAGGTGCTCGACGGCCCCGGGGGTGACGCCGTCCGCGCCCAGTCGCCGTTCGGCCGGGTGGCCCGCGCCGACGAGGTCGCCGCTGCCGTGCTGTGGCTGGCGGGTCCGGACGCCAGGTTCGCGAGCGGCACGATCCTCGACGTCAACGGGGCGTCGTACCTGCGCACGTAGTCAGCCGCGCCCCAGGACTCCGGCGCGGTCAGGGACCGGTGGACGCGAACGCTGCCGCCACCTCGTGCAGACCGGCCAGCAGGTCGGCCGACGGCATCGCCGGCACCCGGGCGGCCGGGCCCGACACCGACACGGCGGCAACGAGGACGTCACCGTCGTGCACGGGAACCGCGATGCACCGCACTCCGAGCTCCTCCTCGCCGTCGTCGACCGCATAGCCCTGTCGGCGGACCGATGTCACGCTCGCGAGCAGCCGACCGGCGTCGGTCAGGGTGTGCGGGGTGCGAGCAGCGAGGCCGGTTCGGGCGACAAGCGCCGACACGTCGGCGTCGGGCATCCCGCCGAGCAGGACCTTCCCGACCGCTGTGCTGTGGGCCGGGACGTGCCGGCCCACCTCGGCGAACAGCCGCAGCCGGTGGGCCGAGGGTGCCTGGGCGACGTACACGACGCTGTCGCCCTCGAGCACAGCGAGGTTGGCGGTCTCGCCGCTGAGCACAACCAGCCGTTCGAGCAGCGGCCGCGCCCCGGACACGAGGGCGCGCCGAGCGCCGTCGGCGAGGCCGAGCAGCCGGGTGCCGAGCGCGTACCGGCGGCCGGCCCCCTGCCGGGCGTAGCCACGACTGACCAGCGTGCGCAGCAGCCGGTGGGCGGTGCCGTCCGCGAGGCCGGTGACCGCAGCGACCTCGGAGATGCCCAGCGGTCGCCCGGCGACCGCGAGCGCCTCCAGGACGTCCAGCGCGCGCTCGACGGACTGCACGCCCGTCGGGGCGCCGCCCGGCACCGACCCCGCGCGGGGGACCGGTGTCGGCCTCTCGCGTGGCGCCGGTGCCGAGGCCCTCACGGCACCATCCACCCCAGCACAGCTGTCGACTGCAGGTAGACCAGCACGGCCATGCCGGCGATGAACAGCAAGCTCCAGCCGAGCACCTTGCGGAACAGGTCGCCCTCCTTGCCGGCCAGCCCAACTGCGGCCGCCGCGATGGCGAGGTTCTGCGGCGAGACCATCTTGCCGAGCACCCCGCCGGAGGAGTTCGCGGCCGCCATCAGCACCGGGTTGAGCCCGGCCTGGTTGGCGGCAGTCACCTGCAGCGCGCCGAACAGCGAGTTCGACGACGTGTCCGACCCGGTGACTGCCACGCCGAGCCAGCCCAGCAGCGGCGAGAGCAGCGCGAAGAGTCCGCCCGCGCCGGCCATCCAGGTGCCGAGCGTCACGGTCTGCCCGGACGAGTTCATCACGAACGCCAGTGCCAGGACGGCCATCACGGTGAGGATCGCGGTGGCCAGCTGACGGTAGGTGTCTGCGTACGCCTTGACCGCCTTGGCCGGGCTGATGCCGATCGCCGGGATGGTGAGCAGCCCGGAGATGACCATCAGCGTGCCGGCCGCCCCGAGCCAGTTGAACTTGAACGCCGGGATGGTCGACTCGGAGCCGTCGGGCTTCTGCAGGTCCAGACCCGGCCAGTTGAACGTCTTGGTGACCGAGTCCAGCGCGTCCTTGATCGCCGGGATCTGGGCGATCACGAACACGGCGATGATGATGAGGTAGGGCGCGTACGCCTTGAGGACCTCCGAGCTGCTGTCGCGAACCTGCGGGCCGTCGCCGGCCACCTCTCCGGTACGGCTCCCTCCGCGCGAGCCGTGTCCGGTGGTGACGCCGGTGCGTGCCGTGGCTGCGACCGGTCGACCGGGCGTGCCGGCCGCCGCGGCCGAGGCGCCGCCTGCCCCCATGGTGGCCAGCTCGTCGTCGTCGGTCTCGACGTAGTGCTCGGCCGGTGACCACACCCGCAGCAGCAGGACGGTGGCGCCGGCGCCGACGAGGGACGCGACGATGTCGGTGAGCGGGATCGAGAGGTAGTTCGACGTGACGAACTGCGCGATCCCGAACGAGACGCCGCAGACGAGCGCCGGCAGCCAGGTCTGCCGCAGCCCGTTCTTGCGGTCGATCATGAAGACCAGCGCCAGCGGGACGAAGACCGCGAGGATCGGCGTCTGGCGCCCCACCATGGCTCCGAGGTCGCCCTGGTCCTGACCACTGACTGACGCCAGGGTCGTGATCGGCACCGCGAGTGCGCCGAACGCGACGGGCGCGGTGTTCGCGACCAGGGCGACCGAGGCTGCCTTGATCGGCCGGAACCCCAGGGCGATGAGCATGACGCTGGTGATCGCGACCGGGGTTCCGAAACCGGCCAGCGCCTCGAGCAGTGCCCCGAAGCAGAACGCGATGATGACGGCTTGGATGCGCTGGTCGGCACTGACCTTGGCGAAGGATCGCCTCAGCACGTCGAAGTGTCCGGTCACAACCGTCATGTTGTAGACCCAGATCGCGTTGATGACGATCCACATGATCGGGAAGAAGCCGAACGCCGCGCCTTCACTGGTGGCGAGCAGAGCCTGCCCGGCGGGCATCGGGTAGACGACGATGGCGACCAGGATCGCGACGCCGAGCGAGATCAGCGCTGCGACCCAGGCCCTCAGCCGGAGCGCACCGAGCAGGATGAACAGGGTCAGGAGCGGTAACGCGGCAAGGATCGACGACAACGCGAGCGAGTTGCCGACCGGGTCCAGGATCTGGCGGTACATCAGTCACCTCGAATCGGTGTGGACGGAGTGGTGCTTCGCCGGGCGTCAGCCGCCGGACGTCGGGGGGAGGGACAGCTCCCTCGTCATGGCCTCGACCGAGTGGCCGCGCAGCGACGCGTCGAGAATCTCGACGGTGTGCGCCAGGGCGACGCGGCCGCCCAGCTTCTCCACGGAGGCGGCCACCTGCATGAGGCAACCAGGGTTGGCCGTGACGAGCACCTGCGCGCCGGTGGCCAGCACGTTGCGGGCCTTGCGCTCGCCGAGCTCGCCGGCCGCCTGCGGGTTGAGCAGGTTGTAGATGCCCGCTGAACCGCAGCAGATCTCCGGGTCGGCGATCTCCCGCAGCTCGAGACCGGGCACCGCGCGCAGCAGCGACCGCGGCTGAGCTCGTACGCCCTGGGCGTGGCCCAGGTGACACGCGTCGTGGTAGGCGATCGTCGTCGCCAGCGGGTGCCGGATGGCGACCGGGCCGAGCTCGTCGAGCACCTCGGACACGTCGCGCACGTTCGCTGCGAAACGCGCGGCGCGCTCGGCGTAGGCCGGGTCGTCGCGCAGCAGCTCGGCGTACTCCTTCATCGACGAGCCACAACCGGCGGCGTTCACGACGATGCGCTCCACGCCGGCCGTCTCGAAGACGTCGACGAGGCGACGCGCGAACTCCATCGCCTCCGGCTCGCGTCCGTTGTGCACGCTCAGCGCACCGCAGCAGCCCTGGTCGCGGGGGATGACGACATCGCACCCCTCCATCGCCAGCACCCGCGCTGTCGCCGCGTTGACCCGCGGGAAGAACTCACGCTGCACGCAACCGGTCAGCATGCCCACCACCGCCCGCCGGGTGCCACGCGCCTCGACGCGCTCGGGCAACGTCGGCGCGGGGCGGACGGCCGGGGCGAGCGCCTCCATCGCGGCGAGAGTGGGCGAGATCCGCTCCAGGACACCGCTGCGCTGCACGACGCGTTGCAGGCCGGAGCGGCGGTAGGCGGCGAGCGGGCCGCGCATCAGCCGCAGCCGGCGCGGGTGCGGGAAGAGCGCGAAGATGGCTTCCCGCAGCAGTCGGTCGGTGAGCGGGCGGCGATGTCGCCGCTCGACCTGGGCCCGGGTCGCCTCGATGAGCTTGTCGTACTGGACCCCTGACGGGCAGGCGGTGACGCAGGCCATGCACCCCAGGCAGGCGTCGAAGTGCCCGACCATCGTGTCGGACAGCGGCTCGCCCTCGAGGCCCGCCTGCATGAGGTAGATCCGCCCGCGAGGGCTGTCCATCTCCTCGCCCCACAGCACGTACGTCGGGCAGGTCGGCAAGCAGAACCCGCAGTGCACGCAGTCCGAGGCGAGCTCGGCCGACGGCGGGCGGTGCTCGTCGAAGGCAGGTGTGCCGACGGGCGTCGGGGTGACCTGGGGGCCTCCCGCGCCCAGGGTCCCGTGGCTCGCGTCGAGCGAGCCGTCCTCGGCGGTGCCGGCAGTGTCGCTGCTCATCAGATCCCTCCGACGAAGCGGCCCGGTGCGAGCCGATGGTGGGGGTCGAGCTCGTCCTTGAGCCGACGCATCAGGTGCAGGCCCGGCACCGGTCCCCACAGGTCCACAGCAGCGCGGACGTCGGCGGGCGCGGTGAGCACCGTCACGCCTCCGTCGTGGGGAGCAGCGGCAGCCCGCAACGCCTCCACCAGCCGGGCGACGGCGGCGGGCTCGGAGTCGGCGGGCACCCCGCCGTAGAGCACACCGGCTGCCGAGCCACGCAGGTGCAGCGGCAGCTGAGCACTGGCTGCCGCGTCGCGGGCTGCGGCGAGCAGCGGCCCGACGCCGGTCAGCGACGTGGTGAGCTTGAGACCGGTGCCATCGGTGGCGAACGGGTAGGCGCCGAAACCCGAAGGCAGGTCGTCGCACTCGCTCGCTCCCGTGCCCAGCAGGGCGAGAACGGCTGACACGCGGTCGGGGATCCCCGCCTCGACGCCCTCGATCAGCACCGACACGGTGACCGGCCCGTCGACCGGCTGGTCGAGCTCGACCGCGGTGGGCACGGTCTGCGATCCGAGCACGGACAGTGCCGCCGAGGCGGCTGCCGACGCATCGGGGTACTGCGCCTGGACCACCCGACGTGCCGCGGCCAGCGGGTGCAGCCGGAAGATGGCCTCGGTGATGACAGCGAGGGTGCCGTACGAGCCGGTGAGCAGCTTGCCGAAGTCGTAGCCGGCCACGTTCTTCACGACCTTGCCGCCGGCCTTGGCCACGACGCCGTCGGCCCGCACGAAGGTGACGCCGATCAGCAGGTCCCGAGCGGTCCCGTAGAGCAGCCGGCGGGGTCCGCTGGTGGCGGTCGCGAGAGAGCCCCCCACGGTGGCGTCGGCAACAGGGGAGTCCAGCGCGAGCTGCTGACCGGCACTCGCGACCCGCCGCTGCAGGTCCACCATCGGCGTGCCCGCGCGGACCCGGACGACGAGGTCACCGGCGGCGTGCTCGACGACTCCATCGAGGCCACTGACGTCGAGGACGAGGTCGGCCGTGACGGGTGCGGCTCCCCAGGCCAGCTTGCTGCCGCCACCGCGCACCACCGTGGTCAGGTCGTGCTGTGCCGCGACCCGCAGCACCTCGGCGACCTCCTCGGTGCTGGTCGGCGACGCGACCACCCGGGTCGGTACGCCGGCGACCGCGTCGCCGCCGGCCGCTGCTCGGGTGCTGGCGACCTCGGCGAGGTCTTCCAGGACCGTGTCGGTCGGTGCCATGGCCTCAGAACACCTCCGCGAGGCCGGCCCGCTGCAGCGGGTGCGGCCCCTTGTTGCGTCCGGGGACCTCGCCGCACAGCCGCGGGGTCGGGAAGATCTTGCCGGGGTTGGACAGGTGCGACGGGTCGAAGGCGCAGCGCAGCATCTGCATCGTGTCGAGGTCGTCGTCGGTGAACATGCGCGGCATGTAGGAGGACTTGTCCATCCCGACGCCGTGCTCACCGGTGATGGATCCGCCGTACTCGATGCAGATGTCGAGGATCGCACCGGACACCTTCTCGGCGTCCTCGGACTCGCCGGGCACCGAGTCGTCGAACAGGACCAGCGGGTGCAGGTTGCCGTCACCGGCGTGGAACACGTTCGCGACCCGGACGCCGCCGGTGGTGGAGAGCCCGGCGATGCGGCGCAGCACGTCCGGCAGCGCTGTGCGGGGGATCACCCCGTCCTGCACGATGTAGTCAGGGCTGATCCGGCCGACCGCGGCGAACGCCGACTTGCGGCCCTTCCAGAACAGCGCTCGCTCGGCGTCGTCGGCGGCGATGCGGATCTCGAAGGCGGCGTTGTCGTGGCAGTGGCGCTCCACCGCGACGAACTGCGCCTCGACGTCGGCTGCCGCCCCGTCGAGCTCGACGATGAGCACCGCACCCGCGCCGGCCGGGTAGTTGCAGTGCACGGCCGCCTCGGCCGCCTCGATGGCGAGGGCGTCCATCATCTCGATGGCGGCGGGCACGACGCCGGCCCCGATGATCGCGGACACGGCGCCACCGGCCTCGTCGGTCGACGGAAAGGCGGCGAGCAGGGTGCGCACCGACTCGGGGGCCCGCATCAACCGCACCGTCACCTCGGTCGCGATCCCCAGCGTCCCCTCGGATCCGACGAAGGCCCCGATGAGGTCGTAGCCGGACGGGTCCGGTGCCTTGCCGCCGAGTCGGACGATGCTGCCGTCAGGCGCGACCAGCTCGACGCCGGTCACGTGATTGGTGGTGAAGCCGTACTTCAGGCAGTGCGCGCCGCCGGAGTTCTCCGCGACGTTCCCCCCGATCGAGCAGACCTGCTGGCTGGACGGGTCCGGCGCGTAGTAGTAGCCGGCCGGGGCGGCCGCCTTCGTCACGTGCAGGTTGATGACCCCGGGCTGCACGACGGCTCGCTGGTCGTCGGCCGACACCTCGCGGATGTCGCGCATCTGGGAGGTGACCACGAGCACGCCATCGGCATGCGGCAGGGCGCCGCCGGACAAGCCGGTGCCGGAACCCCGCGCGACGTAGGGCACCTGCGCGTCGATGCAGGCGCGCACGACCTCCGCGACGTCCTCGGTCGTGCGCGGCAGCACCACCACGGCCGGGGTGACCTTGTAGTGGGCCAGCCCGTCGCACTCGTAGGTGCGCAGCTGCGCGCGGTCGGTGAGCACCGCGTCGTCACCCAGCGCGGACCGTAACCGGGCGACCAGATCATCGAGCGTCGTCACGACCATCCCCATTACGGCATCTGCTCGTACGCCGGGATGGTGAGGAACTCCTCGAAGTCGTCCGAGAGCGCCATCTCGGTGAACAGCGCCCGCGCGTCCTTCCACCGGCCCGTGGCGAACGACTCGTCGCCGACCGTCTCGCGGATCGTCGCGAGCTCCTCCTCGACGAGCCGTTCGACCAGGTCGCGGGTCACAGTCTGGCCGTCCTCGAGATCGACCGAGTTGTGCAGCCACTGCCACACCTGCGACCGCGAGATCTCGGCCGTCGCGGCGTCTTCCATCATGTTGTTGATCCCGACCGCGCCCGAGCCGCGCAGCCACGCCTCGAGGTACTGCACACCGACGCTGATGTTGCTGCGCAGCCCGGTCTCGGTCACCGAACCCGGGGTGCTGGCGACATCGAGCAGCTGCTCGGCGGTCACCGACACGTCGTCGCGGGTGTTGTCCAGTTGGTTGGGCCGGTCACCGAGCACCGCGTCGAAAACCTCGGTGCACAGGGCGACCATGCCGGGGTGGGCGACCCAGGAGCCGTCGAAGCCGTCGCCGGCCTCGCGGGTCTTGTCGTCACGTACCTTCTCGAAGGCCGCCTCGTTGGTCGCCTCGTCCTTGCTCGGGATGAACGCCGCCATCCCGCCGATCGCGTGCGCGCCGCGCTTGTGGCAGGTGCGGACGAGAAGCTCGGTGTACGCGCGCATGAACGGCACCGTCATGGTCACCGAGTTGCGTTCGGGCAGCATGAAGTCCGCGCCGCGGGTGCGGAACTTCTTGATGACCGAGAACATGTAGTCCCACCGCCCGGCGTTCAGCCCCGCCGAGTGCTCGCGCAGCTCGTGGAGGATCTCCTCCATCTCGAAGGCCGCCGGGTAGGTCTCGATCAGCACCGTGGCGCGGATCGTGCCCTGCGGGATGCCGAGCGCGTCCTGGGCGTGGACGAAGACGTCGTTCCACAGCCGCGCTTCCTGGTGGCTCTCCATCTTGGCCAGGTAGAAGTACGGGCCGCTGCCGGCGTCGAGCTGCTTGCGCGCGCAGTGGAAGACGTAGAGCCCGAAGTCGGTGAGACTGCCCGATGTGCGCTCGCCGTCGACGAGGATGTGCTTCTCGGTCAGGTGCCAGCCGCGGGGACGCACCACGATCGTCGCGACCTGGTCTGCGAGCGCGTACGACTTGCCCTCCGGTGAGGTGAAGTCGATGTTCCGCTCGATCGCGTCACGCAGGTTCAGCTGACCCTCGATCATGTTCTCCCACAGCGGGGTGTTGGCGTCCTCGAGGTCGGCCAGCCACACCCGCGCCCCGGAGTTGAGCGCGTTGATGGTCATCTTTCGGTCGGTCGGGCCGGTGATCTCGGCCCGCCGGTCGACCAGGCCGGGCGCGGGCTCGGCGACCCGCCAGGAGTCGTCCTCGCGGACGTCCTTGGTCTCGGCGAGGAAGTCGAACAGGCCGCCGGCGGCCAGCTCGGCGTAGCGCTGGTCCCGGGCGGTGAGCAGCTCGCGGCGGCGTCCGTCGAAGGCGCGGTGCAGCCCGGCGAGGAACTCCAGGGCCTCCTCGGTGAGGACCTCGTCGTAGCGGTCGTTCATCGGTCCGTCGATGCGGACGCCGTCGGGGGTCGTCATCTGGAGCTCCTTGCGGCCGGGGTGGGGCGGTGGGTGAGGCGGTAGAGGTGTTCGGGGAGTCGAGTGGCGGCGAGCCGACGCAGCAGGTCGGCGGCGGTGCGTTGTGCAACCCTCTGGTCGGGCTCGAGGTCGAGCAGGGCGTAGGTCGCGACGATGCCCAGGTCGGGCAGCTGCTCCCGTGCGGTTGCGTCGAGGTCGACCCGCCCGGCGAGAACGACGACGGGGACATCGCAGGCGTGAGCGCGACGGGCAACGCCGACGGGTGCCTTGCCGGTGAGGCTCTGCGCGTCGAAGGATCCTTCACCGGTGACGACGAGGTCGGCGCCGGCGAGCGCGTCATCGAAGCCGACCAGCTCGAGGAGCAGGTCGATGCCCGGGGTGAGGCTCGCCCCGAGGAAGGCCATGGCGCCGGCACCGACGCCGCCGGCCGCTCCCGCCCCAGGGGTGTGCTCGACGTCCACCCGCAGGTCGCGACGGACCACCTCGGCGAAGCGCGCCAGCGCGGCGTCGAGCACCTCGACGTCCGCGGTCGCCGCACCCTTCTGCGGACCGTAGACGTGCGCGGCTCCGCTCGGTCCGGTGAGCGGGTTGTCGACGTCGCAGGCGACGACCACCTCGGTGCGGACGAGTCGCCGGTCCAGGCCCGAGATGTCGATGCGGTCCAGCCCGTGGAGGGCGGCCCCGCCGGGGCGCAGCGGCTGGCCGTGGGAGTCGAGGAACCTGGCGCCGAGCGCACTGAGCAGGCCGGCGCCGCCGTCGGTCGTCGCGCTGCCGCCGATCGCGAGCACGAGCCGCTCGGCGCCGGCGTCGAGGGCGGCGCGCACGAGCTCACCGGTCCCGCGGGTCGTGGCGTTCAGGGGCTCAGGACGGTTGTGTGGCAACAGGGTCAGGCCGGACGCGGTCGCGAGCTCGACCAGGGCGGATCGCGGCGAGTCGTCATCGGCGTCGTCAGGAGAGAGCGCGAAGGTCGCAGCCACTGGCTCACCGGTCGGCCCGGTGACCAGCGAGGTGTGCCCCGTCCACCCGGCGGCCAGCGCGACGGCGACGCTGCCTTCCCCGCCGTCGGCCACCGGGCGCAGTCGCGCCTCGATGTCGATGCCCTCGATGCCGGTGGCGGCCGCTGGGCCGTTGGCGATGCCGTCGACCGCGTCCCGCAGGCCGTTGGCGATCGCGCCGGCCGCGTCGGCCGCCGTGAGGCTGCCCTTGAACGAGTCGGGGGCGACGACGACCGTGATCCGCGCCCCTGCCGCCACGGCCCCGTCCTTTCCGCGATGTGAAAGGGATTTTCTGCTGCGCGGAACCCTAGGGCGGTGGTTATCGGCCGGTCAAGGGAGGTTCAGCCCTATTCGGCTACAAATCGGACGTGGAGACAGTGCTGGGAACCTCGACGGCGATCTCGTCGCCGAGGACCGCCCCGCCGGACAGCTCGAGGCGGTCTCCCGACCAGAACCGGCCGGGGTCGTACCAGCTCGGTCCTACCGCATCCGGCAGCAGGCCCATCGCCTGGTAGGTGACCGCCACGACCTCGGCGCAGAACGCGGTCTCCAGCTCGGGCGCGGCCTTGCCCCGGCGGCGGATCGGGACCCGGCCACGGGCCCAGCGCGACGCGAGGCGCGCCGTGGACGGGAACGGCGTGCCGTCCATCCGGGCCACGGTGCACAGGACGGCGTCCTCCATCTCCCGCGTGACGTCGGGCTGGAGCTGGCGCAGCCAGGCCCGCTGGCCGTAGCGCGTGCCCCAGGTGAGAACCGCGTCGCGCAGGTCGTGCAGCTGCACGCCGCGCTGGTGGTCGCCGGACCACACGTCCATCAGCGACCGGCCGAGCTCGGCGTGCCACATCAACGGAGGCAGGTCGTCGAGCACCACCGACATGCCGACGTGGTTGACCGGGCTGTTGGTGCTGATCTGGATGGCCCGGTCGGCGATGCTGCGGCCGCGGAAGAGCCAGACGTCGCCGGTGCGGGTCAGGTCGACGGCCGCGTCGAGGGACAGAGGCACCGGCACGGGCCTAACCTACGCACGATGCGGAGGTTGCCGGTGCGTTGGTGGAAGCTGCTGGGTCTGGCGGGTGTGGTCGGCGTGGCTGCCTCGGGCGCCGCCGTGGCGCGAGCTGAGCGGCGCAGGCGGGCGTACACACCGGACGAGGTCCGGGCTCGGCTGCAGGCGCGCCACGGCGAGGACGCCGAGTCCGGCGGGCGCGGCGAGCCCGGCGACGATACCGAGCGGACCGAGGTGTTCTGAGCATGGACTTCCTGTCTCCGCCCACGTGGTCGGACGCTCTCGCCGCGCGGGCCGAGCACCCCGGCGCCGTCCCGATCGCGGGTGGCACCGACCTGATGGTCGAGCTCAACTTCGACCGGCACCGCCCCGAAGGGCTGCTCGACCTGACCCGGGTCGCTCCGTTGCGGGAGTGGTCGCGCACCGACGACGGCGGGGTCCGGCTGGGTGCCGGAGTGACGTTCGCGCGGGTGATGACCGAGCTCGCCGGGCTGGCGCCGGGCCTGGCGATGGCCTCGCGCACGGTGGGGTCGCCGCAGATCCGGGTGCGAGGCACGGTCGGGGGCAACCTCGGCTCCGCCTCCCCGGCGGGCGACGCGCACCCGGTGCTGCTCGCCGTCGACGCGGTCATCGAGGTCGAGTCGGTGCGGGGCACGCGGCTGGTGCCGGTGGCCGAGTTCTTCACCGGCGTCAAGAAGTCCTCGCTGGCGCCGGACGAGCTCATCGCGGCGGTGCTGCTGCCCCCGCTGGCCGGCCCGCAGCAGTTCGCCAAGATCGGCACGCGCAACGCGATGGTGATCGCCGTGACCTCGTTCGGTCTCGCGCTGCACCCCCAGCGGCAGGCGGTCGGTGCCGCGATCGGCTCCGCCGCGCCCACCCCGCGGCACGCGCCGGCCGCCGAGGAGTTCCTGGCCGGTGCGCTGGCCGAGGACGGGCTGTGGCAGTCGCGGGCCGAGATCCCCGACGCGACAGCGACCCGGTTCGGCGACCTCGTCGCGGCGGACGCGTCGCCGATCGACGACGTCCGCGGGACCGCGGCCTACCGACGGCACGCGCTGTCGGTGCTGGCACGGCGCACACTGGGCTGGGCCTGGAGCGACTACCGGCAGGAGGCGGCCTGACATGCGGGTGGAGCTGACGGTCAACGGCGAGAAGCACCAGGCCGACGACGTGTGGGAGGGCGAGAGCCTGCTCTACCTGCTGCGCGAGCGGCTCGGCCTGCCCGGCGCGAAGAACGCCTGCGAGCAGGGCGAGTGCGGCTCGTGCTCGGTCTACCTCGACGGCGAGGTCGTGTGCGCCTGCCTGGTGGCGGCCGGCCAGGCCGTCGGCCGCGACGTGGTCACCGTCGAGGGTCTCGCCGACGGCGACGAGGCGCTGCACCCGGTGCAGCAGGCGTTCCTCGAGACCGGGGCGGTGCAGTGCGGCTTCTGCACGCCGGGCTTGCTCGTCGCCGTGCACGACCTGCTCGAGCGCACGCCGCATCCGGACGACGACACGGTGCGCGAGGCGCTGGCCGGCAACCTGTGCCGCTGCACGGGCTACGAGAAGATCCTCGACGCCGTGCGGCTCGCGGCCGAGCGGGGCCCGGCATGACCGCGTCCCTCGTCATCGAGGGCGCGACCGTCGTCACGGTCGATGGCCCGACGGGTGCGGGCACCGAGCACAGCGACGGGCACGTGGTCGTCGTGGGCAACCGCATCACCGCAGTCGGCGCCGGACATGCTCCTGACGACGTACGACATGAGGCGGCGCGGGTCGTCGACGGCAGCGGATGCCTGCTGACGCCTGGGTTGGTGAACACCCACCAGCACCTCTACCAGTGGGCCACGCGGGGCCTGGCCGTCGACGCGACGCTCTTCGA
>JBBRVU010000078.1:0-17565 GCA_038246575.1 Actinomycetes bacterium
CCGATCCGCCGGCTCGTGGACCGGTACGTCGGTGAGGTGTGCGTGTCGCTCTGCTCCGGCGAGGAGGTGCCGTCCTGGGTCAGCGCCGAGCTGCCCGAGCTGCCGAAGCGGATGGCCGAAGGTGACCGGCTGGCCGGTTCGCTGGAGCGCGAGTGCGTGGCGCTGATGGAGGTCTTCGTGCTGCGCGACTCGGTCGGGCAGGAGTTCGACGCAGTCGTGGTCGACGTGCGCGACGGTGGCGGCGGGACCGTGCAGCTCGCGGACCCGGCGGTACGGGCGTCATTCGACGGCGAGCTGCCGCTAGGGGAGCAGGTACGAGTCCGACTGGCCGAGGCCGATGCGACGTCCCGCTCGGTGCGCTTCGAGCCCGCCTGACCGCTGGCTCGGTGATGTGCCGCCCAGGCCCCGACAGGGCTACGCTCTGCCGTACGGCGGACGAGCCGGCCGGACGGCCGCGTCGGGTGTCTCCTCGGAGAAGCCTGCCGAGGAAAGTCCGGGCTCCACAGGGCGCGGTGGTGGGTAACGCCCACCCGGGGTGACCCGCGGGACCGTGCCACAGAAAACAGACCGCCGGGCCTTCGGGTCCGGGACGGGTGAAACGGCGGTGTAAGAGACCACCAGCGCCCGGGGTGACCCGGGCGGCTAGGCAAACCCCACCTGGAGCAAGGTCAGACAGGGAGCGTTCGAGGGCGGCCCGCCCGAGCTCCCGGGTAGACCGCACGAGGTTGTCGGCAACGGCAGCCCTAGATGGATGGCCGTCCGTGCGCTTCGGCGCACGACAGAACCCGGCTTACAGGCCGACTCGTCCGCCGCCTGTGTCCTGATCTCTGTCCGCGAGTGGCCGAAATGGGCCGCTGACCTGCGAAAACGCGGTCAAGAAGATCCCTTTCCAGTATCCGCGGCAGACTGTGATTCCCCGCGTGGGGCCGTGCTGTGACGGCCCGGAGACGGTCCAGGGAATGATCTTAGAGGCTCCGCTGATGTTCTCGTCGGGCTGGTTTTGCTCCGGCGACGCGGGGGCGGCGACGACTCGGGGGTCGGCCCGCTGGTGCTGCTTCCGGTCTGCTGGCTCGCGCTCTACGGTGGCCGAGCCGCCCTGACGATCGCCGTGGTCGCGACCGGTGCGGTGTTCCTCGGACCGTGGCTGCAGAGGGCGGACCCGCCTACCCCGACGTGGAAACTTCGCCGCGGCCTTCGGTCTCAGTTGGGTTGGGACGCGCTGTCGGCGACCAGGTCGAGGCTGGCTGCGTTGCGTTCGAGCATGCCGTCGGTGAGGAAGACGAGCCGGTCGCCGGCCTGAAGGATCATGTCGGTGCTGCTGTACGCGGTGTCCGGGAACAGGCCGAGGGTGGGGCGGGCGGGATGTTCACCGGCGCCACCCGGCCCGCCCGGGCGAGGTAGGGCAGGACGTGACCGGCGTTGACCAGGGCGAGCACTCCGGTGCGCAGGTCGAGGCGGCCGAGGGTCCCCGTCACGAAGCCTTCGTCGGCGGCGTTGGTGGCGTTCTCCACTAGGGCGGCGTTCGCGGCGGTTGCTTGTTCGATCAGCGAGGCACCGCCGCGCCGGGAGTTACGCAGACTCCCTAAGCACAGGGTGGCGGTCAGCGCGCTTGCGACGCCGTGACCCATGGCGTCGGTCATGGACAGGTGCAGGACGTCGCGGCCCACGCTGTAGTCGAAGGTGTCGCCGCCGATGTCGGCTGCCGGCTCCAGCCACGCCGAGACGGTGAACGCCCCGCCCTCACAGGTCATGGCGGTGGGCAGCAGTCTGCGCTGGATCTCCGCGGCCAGGGAGAACTGGGTACTCCTCTGCCCCCACTCGAAGAGATCTGTGTGGCGGCGGTTCGCGATCACGACGAACCCCAGGACGTGCGCCGTCCGGGCGATCTCGGCTAGCACCGAGGGGTCTGGTTCTGTTCGTAGCGACATCTCCAGCAGACCCAGGACCTCCCCGCGTTCGGTGACCGGCGCGAGCACTGTCCAACCCTCCCCGGGGAAGCCGTTCGCCTTTCCCGTCTCAGGTGATAGCGCTTGCACTGTCTGGGTTCGCAGCGCCCGCTCCGCCGGGCCCCCGTCGAAGGCCAGGCTGGCCGCGGACTCGGCCGTGTCCCGCCGCTCACTGCTATCACGGGGCGTGCCCTGGTCCGCCTGCTCGCGAGCGAGGCGCACCAGCGCACGACCGACAGGTCAGTGATCAGGAACGAGACGGCTGTAGCGCCCAGAGCCTCGCTGAGCTCTCGGGTGACCGCCTCGACCGCCTGCCCCGGCGGGGCGTCCTCAGCGGCGTCGAGGACCCGACTCAGCGTGGAACCTGTCGCCCCGCTGGAGTTCACCGACGGAGCATAGAGGCCGCCGGTCCGACCCCCTGATCGGTCCGTCGCCCGTGCGCCCTGCGCCACCCAGCGTCGTCGAACAGTCGACAGGAGCTAGGTGGCCGGATTGGGCCGGCGGGTACACGGGTAGGAGTCGCCCGGGGCCGATTCTCGGCGCCGCTGGGCTGCCCCGGACCTCGGCAGGACAATTCGAGTCGGCCGAAGGTGCAGTCATGAGTGCAGTGCTGTGGCGCCCCGCCCATCGAAACTCGCCCGCCACCCGCCCGCGCTTGCCGGTCCTCCGGTGACCGTCGCGGACTCCAGGCGGTCACAGGTCCAGGCGTTGATCGCGGCCGAGCCCTCCGCGCCAGAGGATCCTCAAGGAACGGCCGGCGCCTTGCGGCGGCTGTGCTCTGCCGCGGTGAGATCGTTGCCCGCCTGGGGGGCCGGGTTGAGCCTGATGAGCGAGGCCGGAGTCCGAGGGGTCGTCGCGGCCTCGGACCCGGTGAGCGAGCGCATCGACGAGTTGCAGTTCGCGCTCGGGGAAGGTCCGTGCGTGGATGCTTTCACGTCGAGAAGGCCCGTGCTGGAACCCGATCTGAGCACCGGGGGCCCCCGATGGCCGGTCTACTCCGCTGCGGCACACCGAGAGGGGACTCGGGCTGTCTTCGCGTTCCCCCTGCAGGTCGGCGCGGCCCGACTGGGGGTGCTCGATGTCTATCGCGACCGGGCTGGGGTTCTCTCGACCGAGGAGCTCGCCCAGGCGCTGACCTTCGCCGACGTGGCAACCACGATGCTGCTCGACGGTCAGGAGCAGGCCCCGCCGGGTGCCGCGGCCGCCGGGCTCGAGGAGGCGATGGAGTACCGCTTCGAGCTCTACCAGGCGCAGGGCATGGTCATGATCCAGATGCAGGTCAGCCTCGTCGAGGCGCTGGTGCTGCTCCGGGCGTACGCTTACTCCCACGACCGTGACCTCGCCGACGTGGCGCGCGACGTGGTGACCCGAGGGCTTCGCCTCGATGAAGACCGGGACGACGATGTCTGAGGTGCCTGACGGCTCGCAGGGACTGGGAGGTTCGCGTGACTATCGTTTCCACTGAACGCCTCGCCGACGTGTTCGTCGAGCTGGCGGACACCTTGGTCGAGGACTTCGACCTGGTCGAGTTCCTGATGAATGTCACCCAACGCACCGCCGAGCTCATCGGCGGGGCAGACGTCGGGTTGCTGCTGGCTGACGGGCGCGGCCGACTGCAGTTCATGGCCGCCTCAAACGAGGACGCCAAGCGCCTCGAGCTGTTCCAGGTGCAGGTGGATGAGGGACCCTGCCTGGACGCGTTCCAGAGCGGCCTGCCGGTCGTGAACGCCGACCTGCGCGACGCCGCGGATCGCTGGCCCCGGTTCGCGCCCCGTGCGGCGGCGGCGGGTTACCGCTCCGTGCATGCCTTTCCCCTGCGGCTCCGCCAGGACGTCATCGGCGCCATCAACGTGTTCGGCACCGGCGACGCGCGCTGGGAGGACTCGGACGCCCACATCGTGCAGACACTGGCCCACATCGCAACTATCGGGCTGCTGCAGGAACGGGCCGTGCGCCGCGGCGCGGTCCTGGCCGAGCAGCTGCAGTCGGCGCTGAACAGTCGGATCGTCATCGAGCAGGCCAAGGGCGCGATCGCCCAGTTCCGAGCTGTGACCGTCGACGAGGCCTTCGTGCTCCTTCGTTCTCACGCCCGCGGGACAGGTACGCACCTGGCCGAGGTGGCACTCGCCGCACTCACGGATCCCGCAGGCCTGCCCAACCCGCGCGCGTCCTCGGGTCACCGACCGGCGGGCCGGCCGAGTGGCGACAGCCCCCCGGCTCAGGGCTTCCCGGACTCGCCCCCACCGCACGCCCCGTCGGCAGAATCCGTCACGCCCCCGACCCGCCGCGATCAAGGGATGGCGTCCCTCCTTGCCCGCGGGGACATCCGGGACAGTGCGGCCGAACACCGGGACCGCGAAGCCGAAGCACGCCCGGACGCCGAGGTCGGCCCGCAGGCCTGGATAGACCGCGACTGGGCCGGGCGAGACCGGGACGCCTCCGCGGTCGACCGCTCAGACCTGATCGACCTACTCAAGGATGGACAACCTCCCGCCGCCGACGAGACGTGATCCCCGGCGGGGACCGTCGAGCGCGGTTCCTCGCACCGGCCACCGGCCGGGAACCTTCGTGTGCGCGAGCTGCTTGCCGCCGCCGGGAAAGAGCCTCACCCCGGGGTGGGCCGGGCCGGCCGGGCAACCTCGGCGAGTTGTTTCCAGGCGGTCTCCCACGGCCAGCTGGGCAGGTGCAAGCCGAGCCGACGGGCGGAGCGGGCGAGCCGGGCGGGGACGTTGATCAGTTGTGTGCGGATGGTGGCCGTGGTCGCCCGAGCGTGGCGATCTCGTCCACCGTGGGGTGTCCGTCGTACGCGTCGAGGGCTTCGAGGACCGCCCGCCGGGCGACGGTGATCCGCTGACCTCGGGCCCGCGGTCCCTGCACGGCAGCATCGACGGTCATTGAGGCGATCATGGGCGGAGCACCTCCGACGAAGGCGGCGAGTCGGGCGGGCTGAACAATGGGACCGGCAGGGTTCGGAAAATCCCTACTGCATACCTTTTGCAACAGCGAAGTGTTCGCATAGAGTCGCGTCATGTCATTCTCACGCCTCACGAAGGCTGCCGTCCCCGTGGGAACCGCCGTCGCCGTCCTGCTGCTGATGACGGGCTGCGGCGGGGCCACCGAGAGCGATGGGGCCACCGGTTCGGGCTCCGGATCGAAGGGGCCGCTGAAGGTGGTGACGACCGTCGCGCCGATTACCTCCATCGTCGCCGCTGTAGCGGGGGACCGTGCCGCGATCACCGGTCTGGTCCCCGAGGGGACGAACTCGCACACCTTTGACCCCCCACCCAGCGCGGCGAAGGTGTTGTCGGAGGCCGACGTTGTGTTCGTCAACGGGCTGAAGCTGGAGGAGCCGACCAAGGAGCTGGCCGAGGCCAACATGAAGGATGGCGCCGCCTTGGTCGAGATCGGCACCGAGGTGCTGCCCGAGTCGGACTACATCTATGACTTCTCCTTCCCCAAGGAGGACGGCAAGCCCAATCCGCACCTGTGGACCGACCCGACGTTCGCCATCAAGTACGCCGCCGTCGCCCGCGACGCGTTGACCGAGGCCGATCCCGACGGCAAGGCCGCCTTTGCGACCAACTACGACGCGTTCGAGGCCCAGGCCACCGCGCTGTCGGATGCGCTGCGCGCCGACCAGGCCACCATCCCGGACGGCAAGCGCCAGCTGCTGACCTATCACGACGCTTACGCCTACTTCGCGAAGACCTACGACTGGAAGGTGATCGGCGCGATCCAGCCGGAGAATTTCGAGGACCCCACCCCGAAGGAGATCGCGGCTCTGATCGACCAGATCAGGGCGGAGAAGGTGCCAGTGATCTTCGGCTCCGAGGTGTTCCCCTCCAAGGTGCTCGAGGAAGTCGGCCGGGCCACCGGCGCGCGCTACGAGGACACCCTGCGCGACGATGACCTGCCCGGTGAGCCGGGTGACAAGGAGCATTCGTGGATGGGCCTGATGCGCTACGACTACGTCACCATGATCAACGGGCTGGGGGGCAAGGCGACCGAGCTGCCCGCACTGGACACCGCGCCGTCGGTCGAGGACACGTCTGACTATCCGCAGTGACACTCGCCGGTGAGGTCGCGGACTCCCTGGTTCATATCCGAGGAGTCAGCTTCGGCTATGACGCCAACCCGGTGCTGCGCAACGTGGATCTGTCGGTGCGCGCCCGCGACTTCATCGGCGTCGTCGGACCGTCCGGTTCGGGGAAGACCTCGCTGCTCCGGCTGCTGCTGGGCACGGTCCGGCCGCAGCGCGGGACGGTGACCCGCCGACCGGGCGTGGCGGTGGCGTACGTCCCCCAGCTGGAGACGGTGAACTGGAACTTCCCGGTCACCGTGGCCGAGTGCGTGCTGATGGCCCGCACCGAGCGCCGACTCCCATGGTCCTCCCGCCAGGAGCGCACCGAGGTCGCACGGGTGCTGGACCGCCTCGGCATCGGCGCGCTGTCCGGCCGGCACATTCGGGAGCTCTCCGGCGGTCAGCAACAGCGGATGTTCATCGCCCGCGCGCTGCTGCGGCGACCGCAGCTGCTGCTGATGGACGAGCCGACCACCGGTGTGGACGTCGCCAGCCGGCACGACATGTTGCACCTGCTCGGCGAGCTGAACGACGAGGGCATGGCGATCCTGCTCACCACTCATGACCTCAACGGTGTTGCCGCGCACCTGCCGCAGTTGGTGGCCTTGCAGGGCACCGTGATCGCCGCCGGTTCTCCGCACGAAGTGATCTCGCCTGAGGTGCTGGAACGCACTTTCGGGGCGCCCATGGAGGTCTTGGAGCACCTCGGCATCCCGGTCGTGCTGGACCGGTACGACCGGTCGTCGCGGGTGTCGGCCTGATGGAAGCGCTGCTGGATCCCTTCGCCTACGCCTTCTTCGTCAAGGGCGTCATTGTGGCCACCCTGGCCGGCGGCCTCTGCGGGTTGATCGGTGTTTACATCACCTTGCGCGGCATGAGCTACATCGGTCATGGCCTCTCGCACGCGATCTTCGGCGGCTTCGCGGCCAGTTCGATCATCAGCCTGAACTACTACCTCGGCGCCGGCGTGTGGGGCCTCGCTTCGGCGCTGGCCATCAACCGGGTCACCCGCAGCCGCCGGATCGGGGCCGACGCTGCGATCGGCGTCATCACCACCGCGTCTTTCGCTCTCGGCGTGGCCCTGCTCACCTTCTTCGGCAACAAGGGCCCCAGCTTCGACGCCGCGCTTTTCGGCAGCATCATCGGCGTCTCACCCGCCGATGTCTGGGCGCTCGTCGCGATCACAGGGTTCACCGTCGCGGTCATCTTCTTCCATTACCGCGCGCTGATGTTCGCCACCTTCGACCCCGACGTGGCCAACGTGTCCGGGGTGCGGGTGGCACGCACCGATGCGTTGCTGATGCTCATCCTGTCGCTGTCCATCCTGGCCACCCTGACCGTCATCGGAGTGACCCTGGTCGCGGCCACCCTCGTGATACCAGCGGTCGTGGCCCGGATGCTGACCAATCGATTCTCTCGGATGCTGTGGCTCTCCAGCGCGATCGGGGCGGTCTGCGGGTTCGTCGGGATGAACGTGAGCTACCACCTTGACGTGCCCTCCGGGACCACGATCGTCCTGACCGGTGCGCTGGTCTTCCTCGTCGTACTGATGTTTACCGGCGGGCGACGGTTGCAACGGACAGCCCGGCTGGACGACCACGGCGATGCGCCGGAACCCAGAGCGGTGATGGCCAACGACGCGGTCGGCGGTGCCGGCCCAGCGGCCGCGAACAGATAGCCGAAGCCGGGGCAGCCGACAGCGTTGCTGACCAAATGATTACGGGGGAAGCAGAGGGTGCCGCGGGTACGTCGGCCCCGATGGCCGATCGGAGACCAGCCGGATGAGAACCGACCGAGCGCAGGACGATGTCGTCGATGGTGGTCGAGGGGGGGTCGAGACGATGGAGGTGGAGCTCGTTCTCCTGCGCGCGGCCGGCGACGGAGTGCGGTATCGAACACGACGGATAGCGTCTTCCGGCCGGTCTCGAGCCGGACGACGCGGCGCTCGCTGCGTAACAAGTGCCATCGGAGCCACCCCAGTGGTTTGCCACTCAACGTCGTCGCGGTTCGAGGTGCCGGGCAGGCTGGTGCTCACCTACGCCGCGCTACCGGACGTGCATGTGCAGGCCATTCGGGAACGGCTGACGTCTCCGGCTGTGGTGAGCTCGGGGGACGCGACAAGGCCGACGCCGAGCGAGGTTCATGACCATCACGTCGCCGCCCACGCGATCCGGCATCTGGCCCATGTTGGCCCGCGAGGATCCAACGGTACGTGCGGTAGCCGCGACCGATCCCGGCACGTGGACCGCTATCGCCGAGGCCGCGGCCGGGATGCCGACCGACACGCACGACGCGGCGCACGCAGCCGCTACTGCCGCCGGCCCACCGTCCAGCGGGTGGTGTAGGTGGGTGCCGAAGAACCCGAGGCGGGTCGCCTCGCTCCTGGCCCCGAACCGCCCGATGGCAAGCACCCTGCTGCTCTGAAGGCTGCCGACCTGCCGCGTGACTACCTGGCCGGCGAGCCGCAGGTCCGGTGGGATCCTCAGAGGCGACCGAGAGGGCGGCCGTCGCGCCGTCGAGGCTCTGGACTTCCTGCGTTCGGTCTACATCTCGATGGATCGACCCGGGCTGGACGGAGCGGCCGGGCGCCATCGCCTCGGCGTGCCGTTCGGGGACGCCCAGCGCTCCTGCTGGCGGGCCGCCCGCTCAGGTGCCGTCGCCAGGACGTCTTGAGTCGTCCCTGTGGACGTTCCCATCGCAGGGATGGTCCTGGGAGTCGGTCGGAGCACGACCTATGAGCTGGTGCGCTCCGGCCGCCGGCCGACGCGGGTCGTACGACTCGGCCGACGCATCGTCATCCCGACCGCCCTTTTGCTCGACCTGATCGGCATGGACGTCGCCGACGCCGATGAGACCACCCGGGATATCGGCTGGCAGTTCCACGGGATCATTCGGGATGCTGCTGCGCGGAGGTCGCCGGCTGGTCACTGAGCGTTGTGTTTTTGGTGTTTGGCTGCAATAGTGGGAGCCATGGCGGCTGGGGAGCTGTTGAGCACGGGTGCGGTCGCTCGCTTGTTGGGCTCGTCGCGTCAGCATGTCGTGGACCTGTGCGAGCGCGGTGAGCTGCCGTGTGTGCGCGCCGGTTCCCACCGACGGGTGCCCCGCGATGCGGTTGAACACCTGCTGGATTCCGCCGGCAGTCACCTCACCCGTGACCAGGAGCGGTCCTTGTGGCTGCACCATGTGGTGGCTGCGCGGTTGGTCACCGACCCCGAGGCGACGCTGGCGAAGGCGCGGGACAACCTCGTGGCCTGGCGCGGTGTGCACCGCTCCGACGGGATGGCCGGGAGATGGCTGAGGCAGTGGCAGCAGCTCTTGGACCAGGGCGTGGACGACGTTGCCGACGTCCTCACCAGTCGCTCAGCGCGCGCGGTCGAACTGCGGCAGAACTCACCGTTCGCCGGTGTCCTGGAGCCTGACGTCCGGGCCCGCGTGCTGACGTCGTTCTCACGGCACTGGCGCCAGATGCACAGTCGGCGCGTCGCGTGACCCGCGAACAGCTGGCACATCTCCTGCGCGCCGCATGCGACATAGCGAACGACCCCGACATCCTCGTCATCGGCTCCCAGGCCATCCTCGCCAGCTATGACGAGGACCTGCTGCCGGCGGCGGCCACCGCTTCCATCGAGGCTGACGTCGCGTTCCTCGACGACCCTGACGATCACAAGTCCGACGCGGTTGACGGTGCAATCGGAGAGTTGTCGATGTTCCATGAGCAGTACGGCTACTACGCCCAAGGCGTGAGCGTCAGCACCGCGGTCCTGCCCGAGGGGTGGCGAGACCGGCTCGTCCGGTGGGGCGGCTACTCCGCTGGGCGGGCCGACGCGTTGTTCCTCGAGAGACACGACCTGGTGGTGTCCAAGCTCGTCGCGATGCGGGAGAAGGACCTGGCCTTTGCGATCGCGCTCATCGATGCCAATCTGGTCAACGTGGCCACGTTGCGCGACCGGGTCGACCGACTGCCCGCCGGCACGGATCCGCGCATCAGCGAGCGGCTGCGAGGCTGGCTCGGACGTTGGTGATTGAGGAGACCGGAGACCGCGAAGGGCGCGAGGTCATCGGGTCCACTCCTCGTCCTTGCGACCGAGGATCTCGAGCAGCTGGCCGGCCTCCTCGGCGGACCTGCCGGGACCTGTGAGCAGGTCCACGACGGCCTGGCTCGGGGCGACGAAGTGCAACCCTCCGGTACTCGTCGCTCCGCGGTAGACGACTTCGTCGAACGGCTCGACCAGCATCACGTTGGCGCCGCTGTCGGCCCGTCGGAGTTCCAACGCGTCCAACACGTCGACCGCGTCAGGAACGTAGAGAACCGGGAGCGTGAGGGGGGCTACGGCGGTGATTTCCGGCGGCAGGTAGGTCCGCGCCGCGGCCGAGCCGGTCAGCGCATACGGCTGCCGGGAGCCGGCCAGTCGCTTGAGAAGGTGATCGACTCCGCGAGGCACGAGGGCGGGGACTACGTCGTTCGTCGTCGTGAGTCCGTAGTCCTGCGCCCATCGCCTGGCCAGCGACCGTTTCCGCACCGAGACCACCGCGCTGCGGTTGTCGCGCTCGACGAGGTCGTCGCGCGCCAGCAGGTCGAGCACCCGTGAGCTGCTGGCCGCGCCGACCGCCGCCTCGGTTGCCAGCGTTCGCACCCCTCGTCGACCGCTGTCGTCGAGAAGTGCCCGCACCACCCGAGCCGCGGCGGACCCGCGCAGGGACTGCAGCCGACGGTCACCAGGCTCGGTGAACGGGCTGCGCGCGGCACCGGTGCGGTCGATGAACAGGCTCGGCCGGTCGAGCTGGACCCGCAGGTTCCCCGTCGCGTCGAACCACCCCGCGCCAGCCTGCCCGAGCCGTTCACGGGCCAGGGGAGACAGGAACGGCGCCGCGACGACGGCTAGCTCCTGTATCGACCGAGCGGGACGCCGGCGTCGGAACGTCTCGACCTGGGTGAGCACAGCGCCTACGTTGCGCGGCTCGACGGACCGTTTGACCTCCACGAGAAGACGAGCGCGCGTCCGGTCCGGGCCAGTGAGCTCGAACACCGCGTCGACGTCAGCGCTGGCGCGGGGACCGGGCCGCCGGCGGGTCAGCCTCCAACTCGGGGGCAGGACAGCACGAAGCTGGACCTCAAAGGCAGCGGTCAGTGCTGTCCCGCTGATCGCATCGTTCCGCGTCACGTGGAACATGATACAACGCGGAACACAGGAAGACCGGGTCTTGACGTCAGCTGTTCCTGTGACGGCCCAGAGCTCCCGCCGAACGACGAAACCGCAGGTCAGACGCATGATCACGTCCGCAGGGACTGTTCCCGGCTTACAGGCCGACTCGTCCGCCGCCTGTGGTCTAGCGCGGCGCAGCCAGGGTGGCGCCATTTGTCTCGGTAGGGTCGCAAGCCACCTAGCCGATCACATTGGGGATTCCGCTATGGCTGAGCAGACCTGGAGCGAGGCTCGACTAATCCCGACGTCGGGTATCAACGGGGCCGAGGAGCAGGAGCGCCGCGCGACGTCGGCGCTGCTAGCCGTGATGAGTGCGGTCCGCGAGTTCGGTCGCGGCCTGATCCAGCCGCTCGGGGCGCCAGCCGGCGCAATAGAGACGTTCATCGAGGTGCCCTTCACGCTAGGCGAAAAGCGGGTGTATCCGGACGGGCTGATCCGGGTCTCGCGTGGGCAGCGGAGTTGGACGGCGCTCGTCGAGGTGAAAACGGGAAACAACGTTCTGCAAACGGAACAGTTGGAGAGCTACCTTGACGTCGCCCGGGAGCAGGGCTACGACGCGCTGATCACAGTGTCGAACGAAATTCCGCCTATCGCCGGTCAGCACCCAACCTCGGTCGACCGCAGGAAACTCAGGCGTGTCGATATTCATCACTGGTCATGGAGCTTGGTGTTGGCGGAGGCTGTGATGCAGAAGGAGCATCGGGGGGTCGCCGATCCCGACCAAGCGTGGATCCTGGGTGAGTTGATCCGGTACCTGGAGCATCCCCGCTCCGGGGCTTTGCAGTTCGACGACATGGGCTCCTCTTGGGTGCCGGTGCGCGAGGCCATCACCGCTGGCACGCTGCGAACCAAGGACAAGGGCCTCGAAGACTTCGTCTCCCGATTTGATGCCCTGTTGCGCTTCGCCAGCCTGCAGCTAGGGCGACGGCTGGGCACCGAAGTTGCACCAGCACTGTCCCGCAAGGAACGGACCGATCCGGCGATGCGGGCGCAAGGGCTGATCGAATCGCTGGTCAGCGGGGGTGCGGTGGAGGGATCGATCCGCATTCCTGACACCGTCGGGCCGCTAGTGGTTACGGTCGATCTGCGGGCCAATCGGGTCACTTGTCATGTCGACCTGGAAGCACCCCGAGAGGGAAGGCCGACCACTCGAGTCAACTGGCTGGTCCGGCAACTCCGGAGTGCTCCCGAGACAGTGCGCGTCGAGGCTTTTGCCGCCCACCAACGTGGGCCGGGTGCGGCTGAGCTTCTCAAAGCCCTGCGCGAAGACCCAAACGTCCTCGTGGCCGATCCCAAACGCGAGATTCGGTCCTTCCGGATCGCATTGACCGCGCAGACCGGTGCCAAACGCGGCCGTGGCAGGGGGACCTTCATCGATTCAGTGCTCGATGCCGTGGACGGCTTCTACGGTGACGTCATGCAGCATCTCAAGGCCTGGTCCGCGACACCACCGCGGCTGCGAGAGCCACTTGTTGAGCCGCAGGTCGAGACCCAGACGGCGCTGGACTCCAACGCGCTGTCCTCTCAAGACGGTGTCGAGCCACCGACCCCGCCGGGTGAGATCACCACGGAGCCGGTCCCGCTTCCGGTAGACGAGGGCACTTCCTAGGAAGACCTCCCCGTCCGGCAATCATCGCCAGTGCCGTCGCCAACCGACTATCGGCCTACTACCGGTGACCGTTGCCGCCGAGGTCCACGCAGATCTGGCCGACGACGGTCTCGGTGAAGCTGCCCGCTGGGTCGCTGAGGTCCTGGGTCCCGGCCAGGGTCAGGCTGCCTGCGGCGCCGTCCAGCTTTCCGGTGGCGGCCACCACGTCACCGGAGGCCTGGAAGGCGCCTGTCCCGGTGTCGAGGGTGCCGTCGAGGTCGAGGGTCAGGGTCGAACGGTTCGTCGTGAAGGTGATCGACCCGGCGAAGGCAAAGCCGGTAGGCGTCGGACCGATGATCGAGAACGCGGCCTCGGTAGTGCCCTGCAATAGCCCACCGCCGCGGATCTGCGCGGTGGTGCGGACCAGGTTGGCTGGGTCGCCGACTCTCGGTGGAGCCCCCTGGCCGGAGCCCTTGGCCTTGATGGTGTGGCACGACTCCGCGGCCTGAGCGCTGCCGGCGACGAGCAGCGAAGTCAGCAGCAACGGAAGGCAGAGGATCGAGAGTCGTCGGATCATCGTCCACCCCTGGCGAGCTGCCGTTGGATCAGCGTGCTGCTTCTTGGAATGTATCCGGGCGAGTGGTCCTGTCAATGCCAGACGAGCTCGGTGCTGGCGGCGCTCTCGACGCCGGTAGCACTGGCACCAGGCGCCGGAGAGATCACCGATAGGGTTCGCCCGATGCTCGCCGCTGCCGCTGACCTCGTCACGCGACGTCTACGCGTCGAGACCCAGGACGTGCACAGCCACCTCGAGGCTGAGCTGACGCTGCTCGACGGAGACCTCGAGCGCGACCGGTATGTCGCACTGATGCAGCGGTTCTACGGCTTTCACGTTGTCCTGGAGCCGCGGTTGGATGCCTGGCACGAGAACGCGGACCTGATCGACTGGCCGCCGCGGCGCAAGGTGGGCCTGCTCCAGGGCGATCTCGGCACGCTTGGTGTCGACCCGGCGACGGTGGCTGAGCTGCCCCGGTGCCCGAATGTGCCGGTCGTGACGTCCACCGCCGAGGCGCTCGGCGTCCTCTATGTCGTCGAGGGGGCGACCTTGGGCGGTCGCATCATCGCGGCGCACCTGCGCGACAGTGACGTGCCCGCGAGTGCGCTGTCGTTCTTCACCTCGTACGGCGCGGATGTCGGTCGTCGTTGGCATCACTGGCGCCAGGTGACCACGGACTGGGTCGGTGACGACGGTGCCCGCGCCGACGCGGTCGTGGCTGCGGCAGTCGGGTCCTTCGACGTGCTTGCGGGTTGGCTCACCTCCGACGTGATGGCGACATGAGCGAGTTCCTGCAGGTCGGCGAGCCGGTCGACCTCAGCAACTGTGAACGGGAGCCCATCCATGTGCCCGGCGCGGTGCAGCCGCACGGGGTCCTGATCGGTCTCACGCCGCCCGAGCTGATCGTTCGGCAGGTCTCCGCGAACAGCGCCTCGCTGCTCGGTCTCGAGCCGTCCGAGCTGTTGGGCCGGCCCCTTGACGACGCGATCCACGGCGACCTGGCGCGCGCGGTGCTCTCCGCGAGCGGAGCCGCGAGTGATCTCGCCGAGAACTACCCACTCTCGACGTCGCTCGAGGTCGGCGGTGAGGTGGTCGAGGTCGACGCCCTGCTCCATCGCAGCGGTGGCCTGCTCGTCGTCGAGATCGAGCCGGGCGCGGGGCACCTGACCTTCGACCGGACATATCGGCGGACCCGCGCCGCCGTCGTGCGGATCAACGGCGCCATCGGTCCAGACGAGCTCTACACCGCGGCCGCGGAGGAGGTACGTCGGCTCACCGGTTTCGACCGGGTGATGGTCTACCGCTTCGACGCGGAGTGGAACGGTGAGGTGGTGGCCGAGGACAAGGCCGAGCACCTCAACAGCTTCCTCGGGCTCCACTACCCAGCTTCCGACATCCCCGCCCAGGCTCGCGCGCTCTACAAGCGCAACTTGCTGCGGCTCATTGCCGACGTCTCCTACCAGCCGGCGGAGCTCTCACCCGTCGACAACCCACTGACCGGTCAGCCGCTGGACCTCACCCAGTCCACCCTGCGCAGCGTGTCGCCGATCCACATCGAGTACCTGAAGAACATGGGCGTCTCGGCGTCGATGTCCATCTCGTTGATGGACCGTGGCGAGCTCTGGGGTCTGATCGCCTGCCACCACTACTCCGGAGCTCACCGGCCGCCCTACGAGGTGCGCGCGGCGGTCGAGTTCCTCGGTCAGGCCCTGTCCCTCAGGCTGGTGGCGAGCACCGGTGAGCGCGACATGCGCCGTGAGCTCCAGCTCCGATCCATGCTGGCGGCACTGGCCACCGCGGCCGCGAGCGGCGAGGGCTCGGCCACAGGTGCGCTCACCGAGGGCTCGCCCACGGTGCACGACCTCGTGCTCTCCACCGGCGTCGCCGTCTCGCTCGAGAACGTGACCACCAACCTGGGCGTCGTTCCTCCGCCCTACGTGGTCAAAGCCCTGGTCGAGCACGCCAGGGCGCAGGACGTCGACGTGCTGGCGCTCGATGCGGCGCCAGGACTCCTCCCCGACCTGGTCGACCACAAGGACGTGGCCTGCGGCGCGCTGGTCCTGCTGCTGCCGAACGACCAGTCCGTGGTGTGGTTCCGGCCCGAGCTGCTGCGCACCGTGGACTGGGGCGGCGACCCGGACAACAAGGCCATCGCGGTACGCGAAGGCGACCAGGTGCTCCTGAGCCCGCGCCGGTCGTTCGAACGCTGGCAGGAGACGGTCCGGCTGCGCAGCGAGCCCTGGGCGGTCTCCGACATCGAGCTGGCCGGGAGCCTGCGGCTCAACCTGCTCGAGGGGCTGTACGGGCGTGCCCGCCGGATGGCCACACTTGCCGAGACCCTGCAGCGCAGCCTGCTTCCCGAGCGGTTGCCGTCCGTGACGGGTTGGAGCATGTGCGCCGACTACAGCCCGACCGCGGGTGGCGACGTCGGCGGTGACTGGTACGACGTCGTCATCATGCCCTCCGGCAAGGTCGTCTGCGTCCTGGGTGACGTCGCCGGTCACGGCATCACGGCGGCCGGGACGATGGGCCAGCTGCGCAACGGGCTGCGCGCCTACCTCATCGAGGACGACTCGCCGAGCCGCGTCCTGGAGCGGCTGAGCAGGCTCGTCGGGCATCTGCTGCCGCTCGCGATGGCAACCTCGACAGTCGTGCTCCTCGACCCCGCCACCGGCGTCGCCCGGGTGGCGACTGCCGGGCACCCACCGGTCTCTCACGTGCCGGCGCAGCGTCCAGCCGAGATGCTCCCCGTCCAGCCCTGGCCACCCCTGGGCGCCGTGCCTCACGGCTTGCTGGACCCGCCGGTCGAGACGACCGTCGAGATCCAGCCCGGCGAGGCGATCGTGCTCTACTCCGACGGCCTGGTCGAGCGGCGGGCCGAGTCCATCGACGTCGGGTTCGACCGACTGACGACGCTCGCCTCCGGGCAAGGTCAGGCACCGACGCTGTGCGCAACTCTGATGAGCGACTGCCGCGACCCCGACGGCGAGGACGACGCCACCGTGCTGGTGCTCAGCCGCAACGCCTGAGCTGGAGTCCGCACGTCGCAGGTCGTGCCTGCGCGTTTCTCCGTACGGGTGGCAGGGTGTGCCCATGTTGCGGATCGGCGTCATCGGCTCCGGACCGGCCGGGGTCTACGCGGCCGGCGCGCTCGCATCCAGCGGAGACGTGGCAGTGGACGTCCTCGATCGCCTGCCGTCACCCTTCGGGTTGGTCCGCTATGGAGTAGCCCCGGACCATCCCAAGATCCAGTCGATCAGCCTGGCCCTGGAGAAGGTCCTCGAGCACCCCGCTGTCCGCTTCCTCGGCAACGTCGAGGTCGGCACCCACATCGACATCGGCGACCTGCATCGTCACTACGACGGCGTGATCTTCGCTCAAGGAGCGTCGGTCGACCGGCGCCTGGGCATCCCCGGTGAGGACCTGCCCGGGAGCTCGTCGGCCACCGAGTTCGTGGCCTGGTACTGCGGTCACCCGGATGCACCGCCCGACCAGTTCTCGCTCGACGCCTCCAGCGTCGCGGTGATCGGGATGGGCAATGTGGCCCTCGACGTGGCCCGGATGCTGGCCAAGTCGTCCGAGGAGCTGCGGAGCACCGACCTGCCCGACCACGTCCTCACGGCGCTCGACGCGAGCCGCGTCGCGGAGATCCACCTGATCGGGCGCCGCGGTCCGGCGCAGGCCAAGTTCACGACCAAAGAGCTGCGCGAGATGGGCGAGCTGGCGAACGCCGACGTCCTTGTGGACCCCGCCGAGCTCGAGCTGGACGACGCGAGCAGCCGACTCGTCGCAGACAGTGCCGTGCTGCGACGCAACCTCGAGGTCCTCACGGAGTGGGCCTCTCGGGTCCCGGACGGACGCCCACGTCGCGTGCATCTGCACTTCCTGCAACGACCGGACTCCGTGCTCGGCGACGACCGGGTCACCGGACTGGTGCTCGAGACCACTCGCCTCGATGAGCACGGCGACGCGCACGGCACCGGGGTCACCACGTCGCTTGAAGCCCAGCTGATCCTGCGGTCGGTCGGTTACCGGGGACTACCCGTCGTGGGCATGCCCTTCGACTCGGCCGCCGGTGTCATTCCCAATGTGGCGGGCCGCGTGCTGCGCGACGACGTGGTCGCCTCCGGGGAGTACGTCGCCGGCTGGATCAAGCGGGGACCCACCGGTGTCATCGGGACCAACAAGCA
>JBBRVU010000079.1:0-17500 GCA_038246575.1 Actinomycetes bacterium
GACGCCGCTGTGGCCTACGTCGCCTCCGGTCGTGCTCTGGCTGCCGCGGAGTCGGCCACCGGAACCCTGGCCTGACCGGACCCGATCCCGTACCCCGTACTCACCGACCGAGAGGACGTTGTCGTGGAAGGCGCTCGCCCCGTCCGTGCACCGCGCGGCACCGCACTGACAGCCCGTTCGTGGCAGGCCGAGGCGCCGCTGCGGATGTTGATGAACAACCTCGACCCGGAGAACGCCGAGCGCCCCGACGACCTCGTCGTCTACGGCGGCACCGGCCGGGCCGCCCGCGACTGGAAGTCCTTCGACGCGATGGTGCGCACCCTCACCACGTTGCGCGAGGACGAGACGATGCTCGTGCAGTCGGGTCGTCCGGTGGGCGTCATGCGAACGCACGAGTGGGCGCCGCGGGTCCTGATCGCCAATTCCAACCTGGTGGGTGACTGGTCGACGTGGCCGGAGTTCCGCCGGCTCGAGTCGCTCGGGCTGACGATGTACGGCCAGATGACCGCCGGCTCCTGGATCTACATCGGCACGCAGGGCATCGTGCAGGGCACGTACGAGACGTTCGCCGCGGTGGCCGAGAAGCGTTTCGCCGGCACCCTGGCCGGCACCCTGACCCTGACCGGCGGCTGCGGTGGCATGGGCGGCGCGCAGCCCTTGGCCATCACGATGAACGAGGGCGTGTGCCTGGTCGTCGACGTGGACCCGGCTCGGCTGCAGCGCCGGGTCGAGCACCGCTACCTCGACGAGCTCGCCGAGGACATCGACGACGCGGTGCGGCGGTGCCTTGCGGCGAAGGCCGACCGGCGGGCGCTGTCGGTCGGGCTGGTCGGCAACTGTGCCGAGGTGTTCCCCGAGCTGCTGCGTCGCGGCGTCGACATCGACATCGTCACCGACCAGACGAGTGCCCACGACCCGCTGTCCTACCTGCCCGACGGTGTGGAGCTCGCGGACTGGCACGACTACGCCGCAGCCAAGCCCGAGGAGTTCACCGACCGGGCACGGGTCGCCATGGCCAAGCACGTCGAGGCCATGGTCGGCTTCCTCGACGCCGGTGCCGAGGTGTTCGACTACGGCAACTCGATCCGCGACGAGGCCCGGCTCGGTGGCTACGACCGGGCCTTCGACTTCCCGGGGTTCGTACCGGCGTACATCCGGCCGCTGTTCTGCGAGGGGAAGGGCCCGTTCCGCTGGGTGGCGCTGTCGGGAGACCCCAAGGACATCGACGCGACCGACCGGGCCGTGATGGACCTCTTCCCGGACAACGACCGGCTGCAGAAGTGGATGCGGGGAGCGCGGGAGCAGATCGCGTTCCAGGGGCTGCCGGCGCGGATCTGCTGGCTCGGCTACGGCGAGCGGGACAAGGCGGGGGGCCTGTTCAACGACATGGTCGCCTCCGGCGAGCTGAGCGCACCGATCGTCATCGGCCGCGACCACCTCGACTGCGGCAGCGTCGCCTCGCCCTACCGTGAGACCGAGTCGATGGCCGACGGGTCGGATGCGATCGCCGACTGGCCGCTGCTCAACGCGTTGGTGAACACCGCCAGTGGCGCGAGCTGGGTGTCGATCCACCACGGCGGGGGAGTCGGCATCGGCCGGTCGCTGCACGCAGGCCAGGTCACAGTCGCCGACGGCACCCCGCTGGCCGGCGAGAAGATCTCGCGGGTGCTGACCAACGACCCGGGGATGGGCATCATCCGGCACGTCGACGCGGGCTACCCGGCGGCCGAGTCCGTCGCGGCAGCCAAGGGCGTGCGGGTCCCCATGCAAGAGTCCTGACCCGTGACACGTGACGACGCCGACGGTGGCCAGACCTTCGACGCCATGTGGGCCGCCCTCGAACCCGTCGGTCGCCACGGGGGCACGGGCGGCTATCGGCGGTTCGCGTGGACGGGCGAGGCTGCGCGTCTGGCCGAGTGGTTCGACGGCGAGGCCGCTGCCCGCGGCCTGGACGTCGTCGTCGACCGGGCCGGGAACCAGTGGGCCTGGTGGGGCGACCCCGACGCAGCGGTGACGGCCGGCCGACCGGGAGTCGTCGTCGGGTCGCACCTGGACTCGGTGCCCGACGGCGGTGCCTTCGACGGGCCGCTCGGGGTCGTCTCGGCGTTCGCCGCGGTTGACGCGCTGCGGGCCCGTGGCGTCGAGCCGTCACGGCCGGTCGGGGTGGTGTCCTTCGCCGACGAGGAGGGCGCCCGCTTCGGCGTGGCCTGCGCGGGGTCTCGGCTGCTCACCGGCGCGCTGACCCCGGACGGTGGTCTCGGCCTCCGCGATGCTGACGGGGTGACGATGGCCGAGGCGATGACCCGGTCGGGTCACGACCCGTCGGGTGTCGATCGCGACCACGAGACGCTGCGCCGCATCGGCACCTTCGTCGAGCTGCACGTCGAACAGGGTCGCGGCCTGGCCGACCTGGACCGGTCGGTGGCGGTCGGCTCGTCGATCTGGCCGCACGGCCGGTGGCGGCTCGACCTGGTCGGCGAGGCCAACCATGCCGGCACGACCCGCCTCGACGACCGCCGCGACCCGATGCTCGACCTGGCCGCGGTCATCACCGCAGCACGCGAGCGAGCCGTTGCCCTCGGCTGTGTCGCGACCGTCGGCAAGGTGCGGGTCGATCCCAACGGGGTCAACGCCATCGCGTCCCAGGTCACCGCCTGGCTGGACGCCCGTGGCCCGGTCGAGGACGACGTCCGCGAGCTCGCCGCCGAGGTCGCGGCCAGCGGGGGCGTTGCCGCCGTCGAGGAGTCCTTCACCCCGGTCACCCATTTCGTCCCGGAGCTGGTGGCCAGGCTGGCGGCTGCACTGGACGACGCACCGGTCCTGGCCACCGGCGCCGGCCACGACGCCGGTCTGCTGGCCGCGGCCGGGGTGCCGTCGGCGATGCTCTTCGTCCGCAACCCGACGGGTGTCTCGCACTCGCCCGCGGAGCATGCCGAGCGCGACGACTGCCTGGCCGGAGTCGAGGCGCTCGCGACCGTCGTCGGCGAGCTGCTGCGATGACCTGGTTCGCGGAGCACGCCTGGCTGCCGACCGGCCCGGCCACCGACGTCCTCATCGAGGAGGCCGACGGTCGCTTCACCTCGGTCACCCCGGGGTCGACCCCGGGCGGTGCCCGGCGGCTGCCCGGCGTCGTGGTCCCCGGCCTGGCCAACGGCCACAGCCACGCCTTCCATCGTGCGCTGCGGGGCCGCACGCATGGCGACGGTGGCACGTTCTGGACCTGGCGCGAGCAAATGTACGAGGTCGCTGCCCGGCTGGATCCCGACTCGTACCTCGCGCTCGCCCGGGCGACGTACGCCGAGATGGCACTGGCCGGCATCACAGCGGTGGGGGAGTTCCACTACCTCCACCACGGGCCCGGCGGCACGCGGTACGCGGAGGCCAACGCGATGGCCGAGGCCCTCCGCCAGGCGGCCTCGGAGGCGGGGATCCGGCTCACCCTGATCGACGCCTGCTACCTCGCCGGTGGGCTCACGGCCGACGGGCCGCAACCAGTCGACGGGGTGCAGTGCCGGTTCGCCGACGCCGATGCCGATGACTGGGCGGCCCGGGTCGAGGCGCTGAGACCCTCGGCCGGGATGCGGGTGGGAGTGGCGGCCCACTCGGTGCGGGCCGTGCCCCGCGAGGCGCTGCAGACCGTCGCCCGTGCCGGTGCAGACCGGCCGGTGCATGCCCACCTCTCTGAGCAGCCGGCCGAGAACGCGGCGTGTGCCGCCGCATACGGCATGACCCCGACCGCGCTGCTCGCCGAGGCCGGGCTGCTGGGGCCGGGGTCGACGGTGGTGCACGCCACCCACCTCAGCGCCGACGACATCGCGACGCTGGGCGCCGCGACATCCACGACCTGCGCGTGCCCCACGACCGAACGCGACCTGGCCGACGGGATCGGCCCGGTCCGGGCGCTGCACGACGCGGGCTCGCCGCTGTCGCTGGGCAGCGACCAGCACGCCGTCATCGACCTGTTCGAGGAGGCTCGGGGGCTGGAGATGCATGAGCGGTTGAGCACACTGGAGAGGGGCCGGTTCAGTCCCGCCGAGCTGATGGCCGCTCTCACCAGGCACTCCAGCATCGGCTGGACCGACGCCGGCCGGCTCGAACCCGGGGCACGAGCGGACCTGGTCGCGATCCGGCTCGACACCCCGAGGACCGCGGGGGCGACACCGGAGCAGGTCGTGCTGGCCGCGACGGCGGCCGACGTCGACACGGTCCTGGTCGACGGACGGGTCGTCGTCGAGGACGGGCGACACGTGCTCGGCGATGTCGGGGCACTGCTGTCCAGCGCCATCGCCCCGCTGTGGGAGTCGCGGTGACAACGACTGTGCTCACCGGGATCGCGGAGCTGGTCACCAACGACCCGGCTGCTGGTGACGGGTCGCGGCTCGGCTTGGTGAACGACGCCGCGGTCGTCGTCGACGGCGACCGGATCGCCTGGGTCGGATCAGCCGCCGCCGCGCCGGCGGCTGACGAGCGCCGGGATCTCGGCGGGCGAGCGGTGCTGCCGGGGTTTGTCGACTCACACACTCACCTGGTGTTCGCGGGGGACCGGTCGGCGGAGTTCGCGGCCCGGATGACCGGCACGGCGTACGACGGCGGTGGCATCGCCACGACGGCGGCGGCGACGCGGGTAGCCGGTGACGACGAGCTGCGCGGTCTGCTCCGGGCCCGGATCGCCGAGATGCGGGCCCAGGGGACCACCACCGTCGAGGTCAAGAGCGGTTACGGACTATCTGTCGAGCAGGAGGTGCGGGCGCTGCGGCTGGCCCAGGAGGTCACGTCGGAGACCACGTTCCTCGGAGCGCACGTGGTGCCGGCAGGGACCGACCGGGCTGACTACCTCGCTCTGGTCACCGGGGCGATGCTCACCGCCTGCGCACCGCACGCCCGCTGGATCGACGTGTTCTGCGAACCGGCGAGCCCCCACGCCTTCGACGCCGGTGAGGCTCGCGCGGTGCTGCTGGCCGGGCGGGCCGCCGGCCTCGAGCTGCGGGTGCACGGCAACCAGCTCGCCCCTGGGCCGGGGGTTGCGCTTGCCGTCGAGCTGGGCGCGGCCAGCGTGGACCACTGCACCCACCTCACGGGTGACGACATCGATGCTCTGGCCGTGGGTGACACCGTCGCCACCCTGCTGCCCGGTGTCGAGTTCTCGACCCGGTCGGCCTACCCCGACGCCCGTCGCCTGCTGGAGAGCGGGGTCACGGTGGCGCTGGCCACCGACTGCAACCCGGGCACCTGCTACTCCTCGTCGATGCCGTTCGTCATCGCGCTGGCGGTGCGAGAGATGCGGATGACCCCCGCCGAAGCCCTCTGGGCGGCCACCGCCGGGGGCGCCGCCGCCCTTCGCCGCGACGACGTCGGCGTCATCGCCCCCGGTCGCCGGGCCGACCTGACGGTCCTGGCAGCCCCGAGCCACCTGCACCTGGCCTACCGGCCGGGCGTACCGATCGCTGCCGCTGTGAACCTCTAGCCGACCCCCTCGACCCGGCCCAGCCTGCGCCGACCGGGTGCGATCCAGCGAACCTGCCCCGCTGGGACGGAGCGCCCCTTACCGTGTCAAGGTGCCCAAGGACTGTGTCGACGACAACGCCGTGCCGCCGACCTCAGACAAGATCTATGACACGTCGGTCGCCGCCTTCCTGCCGATCAGCGCCGCCACCCTGTCCGCCTTGTACGCGCTTGTCGTGGCGACCCGGCTCGAGACGTTGGACGGATCCTCCCGGACCCTCCTCGCCGCAACCGGCGCCGGCTGCGCGCTGATCTTCCTCGGCGTCCTGCTGCTGTCCCGTCGCGGCGTCGTCCCGGTCAAGCTGGCGCAACCGGCCGTCGCCGGGATGCTTGCGCTGGCCCTGGTCGACTCGGCCCTGCAGCTCGTCATCCTGCGCGAGCCACGCCAGACCACGATGATCATGCTTCTGGTCGTCGCGGTGGGTGCCCTGCTGCTCGCGGTCCGCTGGGTCGTGGCCATGCTCTACCTGGCGTGGAGCGCTTGGCTCGTCGGCGCCCTGGTCGTGGGTCCTTCCGGCCAGTGGCCGCACTTCGTGCTCGGCCTGGTGGGCGCCACCGCCATCGCGGTCCTGGCCAACTGGCTGCGCCGGTCCAGCGTGTCCGACCTCGCGGACGCCCGCGCGGCGGCCACCGCAGCAGCCGTCCGCGACCAGCTCACCGGCGTCGCCAACCGGCGTGGCCTGGCCATGATCGGCGCCCAGCTCGTCGAGCAGGCCCGGCGGCAGGGTGACGCGGTGCACTGCATCTTCGTCGACATCGACGGACTCAAGCGGGTGAACGACGCCCTCGGCACCGGCGCCGGCGACGAGGTGCTCGTCGCCGTGGCCGATGCCTTGCGTGAGGTCACGCGAGCCACTGACGTGGTCGCCCGATGGGGCGGCGACGAGTTCTGCATCGTCGGCCCTGGTCCGGGCATGCCGCCGCTGGAGCTCGAGCGACGGGTCCGCGACAGCGTCAACCAGCACGCCCCGGTGCCACCGGACCTGTGGCCCTCGCGCGTGAGTGCCGGCGGGGCGATGCTCGCCCCGTGGGACGCCGGCTCCCTGGAGACCCTGCTCGGCAAGGCCGACCAGGAGATGTACCTGCGTCGCTCGCTGCGCCGGGAGAGTCAGTCGGGCACCATCACACCCTCGGCGCCTCACGCGTCAGCGGAATAGCCCCTCCCGCCTGCCCGGAACTGCTCCGGGCACACACGCTCCGTAGTTGGGTCTTGTGCGTCGCGGGATCGAGCGGGAACCTGTGCCGTCGCCCGGCCACGACCTGGCCGGGCCGGATCCACCAACGGGAGACCCGACATGCCACCACGTCCCAGGCGGTCGACCCGGCGCTTCGCCGTCGTCGCCGCCGCCAGCACCGCCGCCCTCATCGCCACGATCAACCCCGCGCTCGCCTCGACTCCAGGCGTCACCGATGTCCGCGTCTCGGTCGACGCGCCGTACGTCAAGGCGAACGGCCGGGCGCCCAGCGCGAACGACGCGATCCGGTTCTGCGGAGGGAACCGGCGCCAGCAGAACGAGCCGTCGACCGCCGTCGACCCGCGGCAGCCGAACGTGATCGTCGCCGGGTCGAACGACTACTGCACGGTCGAGGGTGCGGGCGGCACCTGGACCGGCTTCTACCGCTCGACCGACGGTGGCGCGAGCTTCACCGACTCGCTGCTGCCCGGCTATCCGACCGACGACTCGCCGGAGGGCAAGGCCAGTCCGCTCCAGCAGCGCGGCATCGCTAACGCGGGTGACCCCGTCCAGGCCTGGGACCTCAGGGGCAACCTCTACTACATGGGCAATGCGTTCAACCGCAGCGCGCCGCAGAACGGCTCGGTGTGGGTGGCGAAGTACGACCAGGACGCCTCGCACTACGTTCGCACGGTCATCGTCGGTCGCGGCACGCCGGCCATCAACGGGAAGTTCAACGACAAGACCTCCATCGAGGTCGACCGGGGCACGGCGAGTGCCTACCAGGGCAACGTCTACGTCGCGTGGAGCGTCTTCCAGGGCCGCGGCGGCAACAACGAGATCGTCTTCGCCCGGTCCACCGATGGTGGGCGCACCTTCTCCAACCCGAGCAAGATCTCCGATGGTGTCAAGGGCAACCAGTTCGCCGATGTCGCGGTCACCAGGGACGGCAAGGTGTTCGTGACCTGGCGCCAGTTCGAGTCCCGCAACGGCAAGCAGCAGGACGCGGTCGTCTACGTGCGTTCCACCGACGGCGGCCGTTCCTTCACCAAGCCCCAGGTGGTGACGCCCTTCGAGTCCTTCGACGCGGCCGACTTCGCGGGTGATCCGGCAGCGGCCGAGAAGGCGCATGAGCAGGCGTTCGAGAACGCCGACGGCCCGGAGGGCGAGGTCGGCGCGGAGTCGGTCGGTGACTCGCGCGACTGTGGCTCGGGTCCGTTCGCCTGCCAGAGCGGGTTCGTGTTCTTCCGCCACGACAGCCAGGCACGGGTCACGGCCGACCCGTCGGGCGACCCGAACACGGTGTACGTCGTCTACGACGCCATCCGGCCGGGCACCGAGGTGGCCTCCGAGACCACCTACAACACGGCACCGGCGGAAGGGTCGACGCCGATGGTGGGGCAGGGCGCCATCTACCTGATCAAGACCGCCGACGCCGGAAAGACCTGGTCAGCACCCACGCTCCTGGCTGCCTCGGCAAGGGGCCACCAGTTCTTCGCCGACATCAACGCCGACGCCGGTGTGCTGCACGCCGCGTGGCATGACAGTCGTAACGACCCGGCCTACAGCGTGCAGTACCCACCGGCCAACAACGGTTTGGTGCGCGACGCCGGCGGGTTTGCGACGCCGACCCGCGGTCTGGACACCTACGGTGCGTCCTCGAGGACTGGTGGCACGACGTGGTCCGTGACGCGGCTGTCGGCGACTGCACAGATGCCCAACTACGAGATGTTCGGCGACCGCCGGGTGCCCTTCCATGGGGATTACAACTACGTCTCCTCGGTGGGCTCCTTCGCCTACAACGTGTGGACCGACACTCGTGACAGCGAGCCGCCGAACCCCGGCAACGACCCACGCTACGTCGGCGGCGAAGGGTTCGACGTCAACCAGTGCCGGGCAGCGCAGCCCGGTGGCGGGTTCGGGCCGGACACCTGCCCGAACTCGGGCGGGCTCGACCAGGACATCTTCGGGACGGCCACCACCGGCTGAGCCTGACCGATCCACACGCCACAGCTGGAGCGGGGCGGGCAGCGCCGACCGGGCGCCGACCCGTCCCGCTCCGCTATGGTGGGCGGGTGCGGACCCGGCTGCTCCTTACCGAGCCGCGCTGACCACGGCAACGACGTCGGCGCGGCGACCCCTCCTGTGCGAGGGGTCTTTTCATGTCCGGGACCGGTGCAGAATGACGAGAAGGCCTGAGAGCAGATGACCGAGACCAGCGCAGAACGCGAGACCTACGACGTCACGGGCGTCCAGGACAAGTGGCTGCCCGTCTGGGACGAGCTCGCGCCGTTCCGCTCCGGCGACCCGACCGACGAGCGGCCGAAGAAGTACATCCTGGACATGTTCCCGTACCCCTCGGGCGACCTGCACATGGGTCATGCCGAGGCGTACGCACTGGGCGACGTGGTCGCGCGCTACTGGGTGCAGCGCGGCTACAACGTCATGCACCCGATCGGCTGGGACTCGTTCGGTCTGCCGGCCGAGAACGCCGCCATCAAGCGTGGTGTCGACCCCCGCGTCTGGACATACGAGAACATCCGGATGCAGCGCGAGTCGATGCGCCGCTACGCGTGCTCGTTCGACTGGGACCGGCTGCTGCACACCTCCGACCCGGAGTTCTACCGCTGGAACCAGTGGTTGTTCCTGCGGCTGTTCGAGCGGGGCGTGGCCTACCGCAAGCCCTCGATGGTCAACTGGTGCCCGAAGGACCTGACTGTGCTCGCCAACGAGCAGGTGGTCGCCGGTCTGTGCGAGCGCTGCGACACCCCGGTGACCAAGAAGAAGCTGACCCAGTGGTACTTCCGCATCACCGACTACGCCGACCGGTTGCTGGACGACATGGGCGACCTGCAAGGAGCCTGGCCGGACAAGGTGCTGAGCATGCAGCGCAACTGGATCGGGCGCTCCACAGGTGCCGATGTCCAGTTCGTCATCGAAGGACGCGACGAGCCGGTCACGGTCTACACGACGCGGCCGGACACGCTGTACGGCGCGACGTTCTTCGTCGTCGCCGCTGACTCCGACCTGGCCGCCGAGCTGGCCGCGGGCAGTCCCGCGGAGGCGGAGTTCACGACGTACCTGGAGAAGGTACGGGGGGAGAGCGAGATCGACCGGCTGTCGACCGACCGGGAGAAGACCGGCGTCTTCCTGCACCGGCACGCGGTCAACCCGGTCAACGGGGAGCGGCTGCCGATCTGGGCCGCTGACTACGTGCTGGCCGACTACGGCCACGGCGCCATCATGGCGGTGCCGGCGCACGACCAGCGGGACCTGGACTTCGCCCGCAGGTTCGACCTGCCGGTGCAGGTGGTGGTCGACACCGGGGACCCCGACCCGGCTGAGAGTGGCCACGCGACCTCGGGTGACGGCGCGATGGTCAACTCCGGCCCGCTGGACGGGCTGGACAAGGCCGCGGCGATCAGCCGGATCCTCGATGTCCTGGCCGAGCGTGGCACCGGGCGGGCGGCGGTGAACTACCGGCTGCGCGACTGGCTGATCTCGCGGCAGCGCTACTGGGGCACCCCGATCCCGATCGTGCACTGCCCGACCTGCGGCGAGGTGCCGGTGCCCGACGACCAGCTGCCGGTCGAGCTGCCTCCGACCGACGGTCTGGACCTGCAGCCGAAGGGGACCTCCCCGCTGGGCGCCGCCACCGACTGGGTCAACGTCGACTGCCCGTCCTGCGCAGGTCCCGCGACCCGCGACACCGACACGATGGACACCTTCGTCGACTCGTCGTGGTACTTCCTGCGATACACCTCGCCCGACCGGACCGATGTCCCGTTCGACCGCGAGGAAGTCGAGCAGTGGCTGCCGGTGCACCAGTACGTCGGCGGCGTGACGCACGCGATCCTGCACCTGCTCTACGCCCGGTTCTTCACCAAGGCGCTGTTCGACATGGGGATGGTGGGCTTCACCGAGCCCTTCACCCGGCTGCTGAACCAGGGCATGGTCGGCATGAACGGGTCGGCGATGTCCAAGTCGCGCGGCAACCTGGTGCGCCTGTCCGACGAGCTTGCCGTGCACGGTGTGGACGCGATCCGGCTGACGATGGTCTTCGCCGGGCCGCCCGAGGACGACATCGACTGGGCCGACGTCTCCGCGCACGGCTCGGCGCGGTTCCTGGCGCGTGCCTGGCGGCTGTCGGGGGACGTGGCCAGCGATCCTGGCGCCGACCCGACGACGGGAGACACGGCGCTGCGCAAGCTGACGCACCGGGCGCTGGACGACGCGACGCGCGCTGTCGAGTCGTTCCGGTTCAACGTTGCAGTCGCCCGTGTGATGGAGCTGGTCAACGTCACGCGCAAGGCCATCGACTCGGGCCCGGGTCCTGCCGACCCGGCGGTCCGCGAGGCGGCCGAGACCGTGGCGGTGATGCTGTCGCTGTTCGCGCCGTACACCGCGGAGGAGATGTGGGAGCGACTGGGCCATCAGCCGACCGTTTCGCGGGTGGGCTGGCCGACCGTCGACCCGTCGCTGCTGGTCGAGGAGACGGTGACCTGCGTCGTGCAGATCGCCGGCAAGGTCCGCGACCGCCTCGACGTGTCACCCGACATCACCGAGGACGCGCTGCGCGAGCTGGCGCTGGGCTCCGAGCAGGTGCAGCGGGCGCTGGACGGGCGCGACATCGGCCGGGTCGTGGTCCGTGCGCCCCGCCTGGTCAACATCGTGCTCTCGTGAGCGTTGCCGTCGTCACCGACTCGACCGCGTACCTGCCGGTCGAGCTGGCGCGGGAGCACGGCATCGAGGTGGTGCCGCTGCAGGTCGTGATCGGAGGCACTGCGTACGACGAGGGAGCAGACGCGTCGCCCTCGATCGTCGCTGAGGCGTTGCGCTCGTGGACCCCCGTCTCGACGTCGCGTCCTGGCCCGGCCGCCTTCGCCGCCGCCTACCAGCGCGCCGCTGACCGCGGCTGCGAGGGCATCGTGTCGGTGCACCTGTCGTCGTCGATGTCCGGCACGGTCGAGTCAGCGCAGCTGGCCGCCAAGGAGGCGCCGGTCCCGACCGAGGTCGTCGACTCCCGATCGCTCGGCATGGGCATCGGTTTCGCGGTCGTGTCAGCCGCCCGCGAGGCCGCCGGCGGCGCGTCGCTGCACGAGGTGGCCGAGGTGGCCATCACCCGGACCGCCGCGGCCAAGGCGATCTTCTACGTGGACACGCTCGAGCATCTCCGGCGCGGCGGTCGCATCGGAGCGGCTGCGGCGCTGCTGGGGTCGGCGCTCGCGGTCAAGCCGCTGCTGCATCTCGTCGACGGGCAGATCGAGCCGCTGGAGAAGGTCCGGACGTCCGCGCGAGCGATCGCGCGGCTGGAGGAGCTTGCGGTCGAGGCGGCCGGTGACCGCCCGGTCGACCTCGCGGTGCACCACCTGGCGGCAGGCGACCGGGCGGCCGCTCTGGCCGACCGGCTCCGGACCCGCATCGCCGGCGTCGGGGACCTGCACGTCAGCGAGGTCGGTGCGGTGGTTGGCGCCCACGTCGGGCCCGGCATGCTCGCGGTGGTCGTCGCCCCGCACTGAACGTCGTCTGCAGGCGGCACCGGGCCCGCGACCAGGTTGCTCGTCCACAGGCGGCGGCAGGCGAACCCGCCGTCCACCGATCCGGCTCCGACCCCCTGTCGGACGCGCCGACCTTCCTAGCGTCGGTACGTGGCAGACCCGGGACGGCGCCGACGCGACTCGGAGGGGGAGGCTGCGGCTCGGCTCCGACTCGAGCGGGCCGGTGCGCTGCCGACGCCCTGGGTCACCGTGGACGACGGCTGGGTGCCGGACCGGCCGGCACCTCGCACTCCACTGGCCGACTTGCGCTCGACTGCCGGCGCAGCGGTGCTGGACCGGATCCCGCTGGGCCTGCGAGCGGCCGCCATCTCGCCGGGCCGGCAGGGCCTGGCCGGACTCGTGCTCCTGGTCGTCGTCGCGGTGACGGTCGCGGCCGGCGCGTGGTTGGTGGCGCGGCCGCGCGACGGGGTCGCGGTTCGTCCCCGTCCCGTCGGTGAACCGGTCGCAGCGAGCAGCCCGACTGGTCCGTCAGTGGGTGCCCCGGTCACCGGGCCGGGAGCCGTCGGGGCGTCCGCCCCGCCCTCGGTCGCTGCTGGTGCCGGGCCGGTGTTCGTGCACGTCGTCGGGGCCGTGCGCCGGTCGGGCCTGGTGCAGCTGGCCACGGGGTCGCGGGTTGCTGACGCGGTCGACGCCGCTGGCGGCATGACAGCCCGCGCCGACCCGGCCAGCGTCAACCTGGCTCGGGTCCTCGTCGACGGCGAGCAGGTGCGCGTGCTCCGTCGCGGCGACAGCCCGGTCGCGGCGCCGTTGGGTGCCGGTGCAACGGCTCCTCTTCCCGGTTCCGCCGGGGGCGCAGTCGCCGGGCTCATCGACCTGAACACCGCTTCCGTGGACCAGCTGGACACGCTGCCCGGCATCGGGCCGGTCCTGGCCCAGCGCATCGTGGACTGGCGCACGGCGAACGGCCGGTTCAGCTCGGTCGACGAGCTCGGCGAGGTGTCGGGCATCGGCGATGCGCGGCTGGCAGACCTGCGGGCCGCCGTCGCGGTGCAATGAGCATGCCCTCGACCGGTGGACTGCCGGCCGCCGAACCGGCGGACGCCGAGCCCGCTGCCGGGCAACCGGCCGACCTGCGGCTGCTCGCTCCGGCGCTGGCCAGCTGGCTCGGCGCCTTTCTCGGCACAGGGACCGTTGCCGGGCCGGGACGCGCCTACCTGCTGACAGCCGGGACCGCCGTCGCCGGCCTGGTCGCTCTCGCGGTCGCCATCAGCCGCCGCCTGCAGCGGGCTGTCGTCGCGGCCGCGGCCGCCTGCCTGCTCGGCGGGCTGCTGGTGGGATCCCTGCACGTGCTGGCCATCGGCGCCGGGCCGGTCGACGAGATGGGGCACGAGCGGGCCACCGCCACCTTGGCGGCAACCGTGACCGCGGATCCGGTCCGGGTCACGCCGGCGGTCAGCGGCATCCGGCGCACCGACGGGCTGGTCGTGGTGCGGGTGCGGGTGAGTCGGCTCGAGGCGCGCGGCGGTGCGTTCCGGGTGCGTACGCCGGTGCTGGTCATCGCCACCGACCCGGCGTGGCAGTCGCTGCTCCCGGGCCAGGCCGTCGCGGCGGTCGGGCGGCTGGGGCCACCGCGTCAGGGCCAGCCGATCGCGGCGGTGCTCTCCGCGCGGGGACCGCCGACGCTGGTGGGACGACCGTCGACGTTGCAGCGCGGAGCGGGGACGTTGCGCGCGGGGCTGCGGCGAGCGAGCGCCGGGCTGCCGCGAGCCGAGCGCGGCCTGCTCCCCGGCCTGGTGGTGGGGGACACGTCACGGGTGCCGGCCGACGTGACCGAGGACTTCCGGACAGCCGGGCTGACCCATCTCACTGCTGTCAGCGGCGCGAACCTTGCGATCGTCAGCGGGTTCGTGCTGCTGGTCGGGCGCCGGCTGGGTCTGCGCGGGCTCGCGCTGCCGCTGGCCGGGGCGCTGGCGATGGCCGGGTTCGTGGTGCTGGCGCGTCCGCAGGCCTCGGTGGTGCGGGCGGCGGCGATGGGAGCCATCGCCCTCGCGGCGCTGGCCACCGGCCGGCGGCGGCGCAGCGCGGCTGCGCTCGGCGCCGCGGTGGTGGTTCTGCTGGCGGCAGATCCCTGGCTGTCGCGCTCGTACGGCTTCGCCCTCTCGGTCCTGGCGACCGGGGGTCTGGTGCTGCTCGCGCCGCGCTGGGCGCGAGCGTGGACGGCACGCGGCCTCCCCGATCCGCTGGCCCAGGCACTCGCGGTGCCACTGGCGGCGCAGCTGGCGTGCGGCCCGGTCATCGTGCTGCTCTCGGGCCAGGTGAGTCTGGTCGCGGTCCCGGCCAACCTGCTCGTCGCGCCCGCGATCGCGCCGGCCACGGTCCTGGGCGTGCTTGCCACTCTGGTTTCGCCAGTCCACGCACCGACGGCGGCCGGCCTGGCTCGGCTGGGCGGAGTCTTCGTCTGGTGGGTGGCGCTGGTGGCCAGGCGGTCGGCTGCGGCCCCCTGGGCGGCGATCGACTGGACCGACTCGGTGCCCGGCGCGTTGGGCCTCGCGGCGCTCACCGTCGTGGCCGCGGTCGCGGTCCGGATCCTCGCCCGAGGGCTCGCCGGACCCGGCGACGGGGGCGTCCGGACCGGCAGCAGCCGCCGACACGGTCGCGGCCGCTGGCCGTGGATCGTGGTGATCAGCCTGGTGGTTGTCGTCGCCATCGTGGTGCTGCGGCCGGCCCGGCCGCCGCCGGATTGGCTGATGGCCGCCTGCGACGTCGGCCAGGGCGACGCGCTGGTCCTGGCCGCGGGGGAAGGGACGGCCGTGGTGGTCGACGCCGGACCCGATCCCCGAGCTGTGGATCGGTGCCTGCGGCGCCTTCGGGTCACGAGGATCGCCCTGGTCGTGCTCACCCACCTGCATGCCGATCACGTCGAAGGCCTGCCCGGCGTGCTGCGCGGCCGTGCCGTGGGGGAGGTGCAGATCGGCGGGTACGACGAGCCCTCCGACGAGCTGGCCCGGGTGCGTCGCTGGACCGAGGCGGCCGGGGTCACGCTCACCCGGGCCACGGTCGGGGACCGGGTCACGGTGGGCCGCGTGTCCTGGGAGGTGGTCTGGCCGGACCGGGTGATCGTGGCGGGGTCGGTGCCGAACAACGCCAGCATCGTCCTGCTGGTGCGGATCGGTTCGGTCCGGCTGCTGCTCACGGGTGACATCGAGCGGGAAGCCCAGCGCGCGATGCTGGCGGCCGGTCGGGTCGGCACGGTCGACGTGCTCAAGGTCGCCCACCACGGCTCGGCCAACCAGGACCCGCGGCTGCTCGCGCTGGCCCAGCCCCGGGTCGCCCTGGTGTCGGTGGGAGTGGGCAACGACTACGGCCATCCGGCGCCTACGACGATGCAGGCCCTGCGCGTCGCGGGCGCCTCCGTCGGGCGCACGGATCGCGACGGGACCCTGGTCGTTGCCGGCACCCGACGCCACCTGCGGATGGTCAGGGTCGGCGGGTAGCGTGAGCGCGATGCCCGCCGACCCACCGGCCCTGGTCGCCCGTGTCGGGTCCCGTGGAGCGGGACGACGCCGCAGCCGGTCGGCAGCACCGGCACAGCAGTCAGCGGGTAGGGCTGGGGACCCGTCTGCTCGTCGACCGGCCGATCGTGAGCCGGTCGCGCCCGGATTCTTTGGCGGCGTAGAGCGCCTGGTCGGCGATCTCCATCAGCTCATCGGGAGTATCAGCGGCGCAGTGCGGGAACGCCGCCGCTCCGATGCTGACGGTGACGCTCGCACTGCTCTGACCGGCGGGCACGGACACGCCACTGACCGCTCGGCGCAGCCGTTCGCCGACCGAGGCAACGTCGTCGATCCCCCCGCCGGGCAGCACGACCAGGAACTCCTCGCCGCCGGTGCGGACGAGGACATCGCCCTCCCGCAACGCCAGCCGGGCAGCTGCTGTGGTCTCGCGAAGGACCCGGTCACCGACGAGGTGCCCGTACGTGTCGTTGACGGCCTTGAAGTGGTCGAGGTCGAAGGCAAGTAGCCCGAGCGGCACCTCGGAGCGCAGCGACCGGGCCCACTCCTCGTGCAGCCGGGAGAGGCCGAACCGGCGGTTGTACGCGCCGGTGAGCGGGTCGATCGCGGCAAGCCGTTGGAAGCGCTCGTGCGAGATCACGTTGTTCAGCGCGACGCCGGTCGCGGCGCGCATCGCCTCGACGAGCCTGGCCGCCTCCTGGTGCGGGGTGCGGGCGAACGCCAGGACGAGCACGCCGAGCGGCACGGACCGGAACGGGATCGGCAGGATCGCCACGGTCGCCGGCCGGAAGGTGGTGACCGTGGCGTCGACGTCGAGGTCGGCCGGGATCGGCATCCACAGCGGCGACCCGTCGGTCAGCGCAGCGAGCACGGTCGGGTTCTCCTGCAGCTGGAGCGCCGACATCCGGTGCGTGGCGGAGATCTCCAGCTCGCCGTCCCGCACGATGGCGAAGGCGCCGGCCTCGCCGCCGCTGGCGGCCAGGAAGCTGACCAGCGCGGCGGCGGTGAACTCGGCCAGGTCGAGGTGCTCGGCGAGGACCCGGCTGTGCTCGGCCATCGCCTGCTGCACCTCACGGGACTCAGCCAGCGCAGCGACGAGTTCGTTGAACGAGGCTGCCCCCTCGCCGAACTCGTCCGCGGAGTCGACCGGGAGCTGGCAGGACTCGGGCGTGCAGCCGGCCCAGTCGCCGGAGTACGTCGCCTCGCCGATCACGCCAGAGACGCGGCGCATCTGCCGCGACAGCGTGCCCAGCCGGCTGCCGACGACCCAGCGGGCCAGCCGGTAGTTGGCCGCGGCGAGCATGAGGCCGGCGAACACCGTGGCGAGGAAGAAGGCCGGTCGCAGCGTCAGCTCGGACGGAATGCCCAGCGGCGGCAGCACGAACGGGAACGCCACGCCGATGACCACGCCAAGGCCGAGCATCCACAATCCGAGGTCGGTGAAGGCGCGGCTGGTCAGCCTGGCCAGTCGCCGTCGGGGTGTCGGCTGGTCCGTTGTGTCCTGCGCCATGTCCGTCTCCTCGTGGGACCTCGTCCTGTCTGTATCGGCCGTCTTGACGCCGTCTGTAGGCCAAGCGGGGGACAGCCGACGATCCGGCCGGGCCATGGAGCAGCGAAAATGCGCATACATGGCGAAGTCAAGGCGGTCGCTGCCGGCACCCGACGCCACCTGCGGATGGTCAGGGTCGGCGGGTAGCGTGAGCGCGATGCCCGCCGACCCACCCGCCCTGGTCACCCTCGTGACGGGTCCAGAGGAGCTGCTGCGCGACCGCGCGGTGTCCCAGGTCCTGGCGCACGCGCGGCGGGCCGACCC
>JBBRVU010000080.1:0-17273 GCA_038246575.1 Actinomycetes bacterium
GCGAACGTGGTCGCGATGACCGCGACGGCAGCGACGGCGACACCTGCCCGCCGGGTGCGACGACGCGCCCGCCCGCGAGCGGCCAGCGGCTCGACTGCCAAACGTGGTCGACTGCAGGGGGTGTACGTGGTGGCGGGCGGGGCTGGCCGCGCTGGTGGGGCTGTGGGACGGGCGGGGCTGGCCTCGCTGGTGGGGCTGGTGGGGCGGGCGCCGGGTCCGCCGGGTCCGCCGGCCGCGCCGGGGCCGCCCGATGCGTCAGTCGGCCTGGGCCGTGGTGGTCCGGTGGTCGCGCCGGGCGGCCAGCTTGCTCGGGAGCCCCCACAGCTCGACGAAACCCTTGGCCAGGCTCTGGTCGAACACGTCGCCGGAGTCGTAGGTCGCCCACTCGTACTCGTAGAGCGACTCGGGGCTGCGCCGGCCGGTGACGACGGCCCGGCCACCGTGCAGGGTCATCCGGACCTCTCCGCTGACGTGGGCGTTCGCGTCCTCGACGAACGCGTCCAGCGAGCGCTTGAGCGGGGAGAACCACAGGCCGTCGTAGACCAGCTCGCCCCACCGCTGGTCGACGCTGCGCTTGAACCGGGCCAGGTCCTTCTCGACCGTGACGTTCTCCAGCTCCTGGTGAGCCGTGATGAGGGCGATCGCGCCCGGGGCCTCGTACACCTCGCGGCTCTTGATGCCGACCAGCCGGTCCTCCACCAGGTCCAGCCGACCCACGCCCTGGGCACCGGCACGCCGGTTGAGCTCGAGTACCGCGTCCAGCATCGACACCGGCCTCCCGTCGAGGGCCACCGGCGCACCGCGCTCGAAGGTGATGACGACCTCGTCGGCCTCGCGGGGCACCGCCGGGTCCGACGTGTAGTCGTACACGTCCTCGATGGGCGCGTTCCAGATGTCCTCGAGGAAGCCGGTCTCGACCGCGCGGCCCCAAAGGTTCTGGTCGATGGAGTACGGCGACTTCTTCGTCACGTCGATCGGCAGCCCCTTCTCGGCGGCGAACGCGATCGCCTTGTCCCGGGTCATCCCCGAGTCGCGTACCGGCGCGATGACCCGCAGGTCCGGCGCGAGCGCCCCGACACCCACTTCGAACCGCACCTGGTCGTTGCCCTTGCCGGTGCAGCCGTGCGCCACCGTCGTCGCGCCGTGGTAGCGCGCCGCCTCCACGAGGTGCTTGACGATCACCGGGCGGGACAGCGCCGACACCAGCGGGTACCGGTCCAGGTAGAGGGCGTTGGCCTTCAGCGCCGGCAGGCAGTACTGCTCGGCGTACTCCTCGCGAGCGTCGACCACGATCGACTCCACGGCGCCGCAGGCGAGCGCGCGTTCGCGGATCGCGTCCAGGTCCTCACCGCCCTGACCGACGTCGGCGGCCACGGCGACCACATCGGCGCCGTACTGCTCGGCGATCCAGCCGATGGCGACGGAGGTGTCAAGACCTCCGGAGAAGGCGAGGACGACGCGTTGGGTCACGGGAGCTCTCCATTGGTGGGTGCGGCATTCGGGAGTACATGGTCGGGTGGGATGTGGTCCGCCGGTGCAGGGTTGCCCGGAACAGCGTTCGCGCCGGCCGGGTTGGCGAGGTCGAGCATCCGCTCGGCCAGGGCTTCTCCCCCGGCCGGGTCGCGGGCGATGAGCAGGACGGTGTCGTCGCCGGCGATGGTGCCGATGACCTCGGTCAGGCCGGAGCGGTCGATCGCCGACGCGAGGAACTGCGCGGCGCCCGGCGGCGTGCGCAGCACCACCAGGTTCGCGGACACGTCGGCCGAGACCAGCAGGTCGCCGGCCAGCCGGGACAGCCGCGCGGTCGCCTCCCCGTTGACCGGGGCGACCCGCGGCGTCGGGTCGCCGCCCTCGGCGGGCACGGCGTAGACCAGGTCACCCTCGGGGTCGCGGATCTTCACCGCGCCGAGCTCGTCGAGGTCGCGGGAGAGCGTCGTCTGGGTGACGGCCACCCCGTCGTCGGAGAGCAGGGTCACGAGCTCCGCCTGCGAACGCACGCGACGGGTCTCGAGCAGCTCGACGATGCGCCGGTGCCGGGCGGTGCGCGAGGTGGCCAGCTGCGAGCTCATGTGCCGCCTCCCGCAAGGCGCCAGAGCCGCGACACGCGGGAGCTACTCATGCCTGCTCCAGCAGCCAGGTGAGCAGCGCCTTCTGCGCGTGCAGCCGGTTCTCGGCCTCGTCCCACACCAGGCTGGCCGGACCGTCGATGACAGCGGCCGCGATCTCCTTGCCGCGGTAGGCCGGCAGGCAGTGCAGCACGACCGCGTCGGCGGCGGCCCGGGCGAGCGCGGCCTCGTCCACCGCGTACGGCAGGAAGGGCGCTGTCCGTGCGTCGGACTCGCCCTCCTGGCCCATCGACACCCAGGTGTCGGTCGCCAGGACGTCGGCGCCGTCAGCTGCGGCGTGCGGGTCACGGACGTGGGTCGCCGACCCACCGGTGTCGGCGGCGATCTTCTGCGCCGCGGCGAGGATGGCAGGGTCGGGGTCGTAGCCCTCGGGCGACCCGACCCGCACGTGCATACCGGCGACCGCGCCACCGAGCAGGAAGGAGTGCGCCATGTTGTTGGCGCCGTCGCCGAGGTAGGTCAGACTCAGCCCGGCCAGGGCTCCCTTGTGCGCGCGAACGGTCTGCAGGTCGGCCAGGATCTGGCACGGGTGGAACTCGTCGGTGAGCGCGTTGACCACGGGTACGCGGCTGACGCCGGCCATCGCCTCGATCCGGTCCTGGCCGAAGGTTCGCCAGACGATGGCTGCGCACTGCCGGTCGAGCACCCGGGTGGTGTCCTCGATCGGCTCGCCCCGGCCGAGCTGGGTTGTCGCGGAGTCGATGACGAGCGGGTAGCCGCCGAGCTCGGCGATGCCCACGCAGAACGAGACGCGGGTCCGGGTCGACGGCTTGTCGAAGATGACGGCAACTGCGCGCGGGCCGACCAGCGGCTGCGTGTGGTGATGGTCGGCCTTCATCCGGTCGGCAAGGTCGAGGATCTCGGCCTGCTCGGCGGTGCTGAGGTCGTCGTCGCGCAGGAAGTGGCGAGGCATGGGTCAGGAGTCCGTTCCGTCGGTGGCCGTCAGCGGGACGGTAGCGGCCGCGGCCGCCGAGTCCAGGACACCGGGCAGGGCGGCGAGAAACGCGTCGGCCTGCGCGTCGGTCAGCACCAGCGGCGGCACCAGCCGGATGTCGGCCGGACCGACCGCGTTGACGAGGAAGCCGCTGTCCCGCGCGGCTCCCTCGACGGCAGCCGCGCAGGGTGTGGTCAACGTGAACGCGAGCATCAGTCCGAGCCCGCGCGTCGAGGACACCATCGGGTGACCGAGGTTGTCGATGCCGCTGCGCAGCCGTCCGCCCAGGGCGGTCGCCCGCTCCAGCAGCCCCTCCTTCTCCACTGTGTCGAGGACGGCCAGTGCGGCGGCGCACGCGATCGGGTTGCCGCCGAACGTGGTGCCGTGCTGACCAGGACCGAGCAATGACGCGGCGTCACCGAAAGCGATGCAGGCACCGATCGGCAGTCCCCCACCGAGCCCCTTGGCGAGCGTCATCACGTCGGGGGCAACGTCGTCGTGCTGGTGGGCGAACCACTTGCCCGTACGCGCGATGCCGGTCTGCACCTCGTCGAGGACGAGCAGCGCGCCGGCATCACGGGTGGCGTCGCGGGCCGCGGCCAGATATCCGGCCGGGGGCACGACGACCCCGCCCTCCCCTTGCACCGGCTCGAGGAACACCGCCGCGGTCGCCGGACCGACCGCTGCGGCCAGAGCCGTGCTGTCGCCGTACGGCACGAAGGTCACGCCCTCGGGCAGCGGCTCGAACGGCTCCCGCTTGGTCGGCTGCCCGGTCAGGGCGAGCGCCCCCATGGTGCGGCCGTGGAACGCGCCGTCGGTTGCCAGCACCGATGGACGACCCGTGCGCCGGGCCAGCTTGAACGCGGCCTCGTTTGCCTCCGCACCGCTGTTGGCGAAGAAGACCCGGCCGTCCCGGCCGGCCAGGTCGAGCAACCGCTCCGCCAGCTCGAGGGACGTCTCGTTGGCGACGAGGTTCGACGTGTGCCCGAGGGTCGTCACCTGCCGCGTCACAGCGTCGACAACTGCTGGATGGGCATGGCCGAGCGCGTTCACGGCAATGCCTGCGACGAGGTCGACGTAGTCGCGACCCTGGTCGTCCCAGACCTGCGCGCCGGACCCGCGCACGAGAGTGAGAGTGGGCTCGGCGTACGTCGGGAGCATCGCGTCCTGCCACCGCGTACTCATGCGTGCACCTCCGTGCCGACGCCCTCGTCGGTGAAGACCTCGACCAGCAGCGCGTGCGGCACTCGCCCGTCGATGATGTGCGCCTTCGGCACACCGCCGCGCACCGCGCGCAGGCAGGCCGCCATCTTCGGCACCATGCCGGTGGACAGTGACGGCAGCATCGCCTCCAGCTCGTCGGCACCGATGCTGCTGATCACGTCGTCGGGCGAGGGTGCGTCGGCGCCGGTTCCCCAGCCCGAGTACAGGCCCTCCACGTCGGTGAGGACGATCAGCTTCTCGGCGTCGAGCGCGACTGCGAGGGCGGCCGCCGCGGTGTCGGCGTTGACGTTGTAGATCTCGCCGGCGGCACTGGCCGAACCGCGAGCGACACTGGAGACAATGGGGATCCGACCGTCGGCCACGAGACCGCGCACTACCCCGGGGTCGACCTGGACCACGTCGCCGACGAGACCGAGGTCGACCGCCTGGCCGTCGACCTCGAGCAGGTGCTGCTCGGCCGTGAACAGGTTCGCGTCCTCGCCGGAGAGACCGACGGCGAACGGCCCGTGGGCGTTGACCAGGCCGACGATCTCGCGCTGCACCTGACCGACGAGCACCATCCGCACGATGTCCATCGCCTCGGGTGTGGTGACCCGGTGCCCGGACGCGAATGCCGTCTCGATGCCCAGCTTCTCGAGGTGCGCGGTGATCTGCGGGCCGCCACCGTGCACGACCACCGGCCGCAGCCCGACGTAGCGCAGGAACACCACGTCCTCGGCGAAGGCCTGCTGCAGCGCGGTGTCCGTCATCGCGTTGCCGCCGAACTTCACCACGACGGTGCGTCCGTGGAAGCGCTCCAGCCACGGGAGCGCCTCGACGAGCAGGCCCGCCTTTTCCAGGGCGGCAGCGTGCCGGTTGCTCACTGCGGTGCTCCTCGGAGGTCGCGGGTCATGTCGAGTAGGCCGAGTTCTCATGGACGTACGTCGTGGTGAGGTCGTTGGTCCAGACGGTGGCCTCGGCGTCACCGGCAGCGAGGTCGAGCACGATGGAGACCTCGCGGCCGGAGAGGTCGACCTTGCCGCGGTCCTCGGCGGCCATGCCGTTGCGACAGACCCAGACCTCGTTGAGCGACACGGCCATCCGGTCGGCGTCGAAGGCCGCATCGGTCGTGCCGGCCGCGGCGAGCACCCGGCCCCAGTTGGGGTCCTCGCCGTAGAGCGCGCACTTGAGCAGGTTGCTGCGGGCGACGGCGCGGGCCACGGTGACGGCGTCTGACTCTGCGGCCGCGTGGGCCACCGTGATCGCGATCGACTTGGTCGCCCCCTCGGCGTCGTCGATCAGCTGCCGGGCGAGGTCGGCGCAGACGGCAGTCACCGCCTCGGCGAGCACCTCCTCGTCAGGCGTCACCCCCGAGGCACCGGACGCAAGCAGCAGGACTGTGTCGTTGGTCGACATGCAGCCGTCGGAGTCGATGCGGTCGAAGGTGGTGGCGGTCGCCGCGCGCAGCACCCGGTCGAGAGTCGCGGCCTCGACGACGGAGTCGGTCGTGAGCACGCACAGCATCGTCGCCAGGCCGGGGGCCAGCATGCCGGCACCCTTCGCCATGCCGCCGACGGTGAAGCCGTCGACGGACGCGACGGACTGCTTCGGGACGCTGTCGGTTGTCATGATGGCCCGCGCGGCGTCGTCGGCGCCCTCCGGCGACAGGATGCCGACGGCTTCGTCGAGCCCGGCGAGCAGCCGGTCCATGGGCAGCCGGTCGCCGATCAGGCCGGTGGAACAGACCGCGACGTCGGTCGCGGACAGCTCAAGCGCCATCGCGGCCCACTCGGCGGTGGCGTGGGTGTCCTGGAACCCGGCCGGGCCGGTGCAGGCGTTGGCGCCGCCGGAGTTGAGCACCACGGCGTCGACCCGGCCGTCGGCGAGCACCTGCTGGGTCCAGAGCACCGGTGCTGCCTTGACCCGGTTGCCGGTGACGACGACGGCAGCCGAGTGCTGCGGGCCGTCGTTGACGACGAGCGCTACGTCGAGCAGGCCGGACGTCTTGAGGCCGGCCGAGGCGGCGGAGGCCCGGAATCCGCGGGCAGCGGTGACGCTCACGGCGCGACTCCGCTCGAGGACAGACCCGCGGTCTCCTCGAGGCCGAGGACGAGGTTCGCGTTCTGGATCGCCTGCCCGGCTGCGCCCTTGACGAGGTTGTCCAGCGCCGCGACGACGACGGCCCGGCCGGCGTGCTCGTCGGCGGCGACCTGCAGGTGGACGCTGTTGCTGCCGGCCGTGGCCGTGGTCGCGGGCCACGCTCCCGCCGCAAGGACATGCACGAAGGGCTCGTCCGCGTAGGCCTCGATCAGCGCCTCCCGCAGGGCGGACGTTGTGGCGCCGGCGGCCAGCCGTGCGGTGGACGTGGCGAGGATCCCGCGGGGCATCGGCGCGAGCACCGGCGTGAAGCTGAGCGTCACCGGCGCACCGGCGGCGCCGGAGAGCGCCTGCTCCATCTCTGGGGTGTGCTGGTGGGTGCCGCCGGCCTTGTACGCCGACAGCGACCCGATCACCTCGCTGGCCATCAGCCCGGCCGTCTCCTTGCGGCCCGCACCTGACGTCCCCGATGCCGCGACGACCACGACGTCGGCCGCCTCGACCAGGTTGGCCGCCAGCAGCGGCGCAAGACCGAGGATGACCGAGGTCGGGTAGCAGCCGGGGTTGGCGATGCGGGTGCTGGCGGTGATCAGGGGCCGGGCGCCGGCGAGCTCGGGCAGGCCGTACGTCCAGGAACCCGCGTGCTCGCCGCCGTAGTACTGGGTCCAGGCCGCGGGGTCGGCAAGGCGGAAGTCGGCGCCGAGGTCGACGACCGGCAGGCTGTCGGGCAGCTCCGCGACCAGCGCGGCGGACTCGCCGTGCGGCAGGGCCAGCAGCACGAGGTCGGCCTCGGCCAGCGCGGCGGCATCGGTGTCGTCGAAGGTCGTCGCCGAGAGCGACGGCAGCTGCGGGTGCAGGTCGGTGACCGGCCGGCCAGCGGCGCGACCGGCCGCGACCGGGCCGATGGACAGGTCCGGGTGCGCGAGGAGCAGCCGCAGCAGCTCACCGCCGGCGTACCCACTCGCACCTGCAACGGCGACGGTGTATCCCACTCGCATGAGTATGCGGTGTGGAGCATGTCTATGCAAACCGGGTCACTTATCAGCCCAGCGGGTCGTCCTTCCCGTACGTCCGCAGCCGCAGCGTCCGGGCGTCGGCCGAGGTGATGGCACCGGCTGCGGCGACCAGGGCGTCGAGGTCGTCCTTGGCGGCGTGGACGAACCGGCCGTGCAGGGCATCCAGCTCCCCCGCGGCGAACCGGCGGACCGCCGTGACCATCAGCGCCAGGTCGTTCCAGGGCTGCTCCTCGGGCGGACCCCACATCGTCTCGGTCATGTCGGTTCGGACCAGGCCGGGGCTGACCTCGATCACCGTGACCCCGGTGCCGACGAGGGCGGCCGCGATGGTGTCGGTGAGCCGGGCGACCGCGGCCTTGGACACGGAGTAGGCCGACCAGTCCGGGACCGGGCGCTGACCCATCCCGCTGCCGACGTGCAGCACCCGGCCCTGCCCGCGGGCGATCATGCCGGGCAGGACGGTGTGGTCGAGGAGCTGGACGCCACGCAGGTTGGTGGTCACGACCTGCCACCAGGTGTCCGGGTCGACGTCCCAGGGTGCAGCGGGCTCGGGGTCTCGAAGACCGGCGTTGGCGACGAGCAGGTCGATCGGGCCGAGATCGCGCTCGACGGTGGCGGCCGCGGCCGTGACTGCCGCCCGGTCGGTGACATCGGCCGGGACGACCGCCGTCGCGGGCGCGCCGGCGTCGGCGCAGGCGCGCGCCGTGTCCTCGAGCGAGTCGCGGGAGCGGCTGAGCAGGCCGACCCTGGCACCGTCGCGGGCGAGCCCGATCGCGATCTCGCGCCCGAGTCCGCGTCCAGCGCCGGTGACCAGGGCGACCGTGTCCTGCAGCGTCATGCCCTCAGACTGCCGCCGCGCCGACCGCGTGACACATGCGGGGTGGGGACGCCGGCCACCCGGCGTACAAGATCCCCATTGCTGCATGATCGACTGCGAATTCTTGGGGGGGTGGGGGGGTGGGTCAGGTGCGTTGGGTGGCGGCGGTGCGGCGGGTGGCCTCGGCGACGGCGGACTCGCGGGCGGCGCTGACCTCGTCGGCGGTGAGCGTCCGGTCGGTGGCGCGGAAGCGCAGCGCATAGGCCAGAGACACCTTGCCCTCGCCGATCTGCGCGCCGGTGTAGAGGTCGAAGAGCCGCAGTGACTCCAGCAGCTCCCCCGCACCGTCGCGCAACGCGGCCTCGACGTCGGCGGCGGGCACCGAGGCGTCCACGACGAGCGCCACGTCCTGGGTCGCGACCGGGTAGGTCGAGATCCGGGGCGCGGGCACCGGCTCGAGGTCCTCGCCGAGGCGCTCGAGGTCGAGCTCCATCGCGGCCGTACGCGCGGGCAGCCCGAGTGCGGCCACCACTCGCGGGTGCAGCTCGCCGGCATGCCCGACGACCCGCCCGCCCACCGACAGCGCGGCGCAGCGACCGGGGTGCCACGGCGCGTGCTGGTCGGCGGTCACCGTCAGCTCGACGCGGGCGGCCCGGGCCACGACCCGCGCGGCCTCGACGGCGTCGGCCCACACCGCAGCCCGGCCCTCGCCCCACCAGCCGGGCGCCTCGACGTCACCGGCGAGCACCGCGGCGACCCGGGTCGGCTGCGCCGGCAGCGCCGCGTCCAGGGCAGCGACGTCCTCGGCACTGGGCCGGCCGCTCACCAAGGGTCGGGGGGCGACCGGCAACGGGTCGGCGCCGGGCCGTACGACCGCGCCGACCTCGAACAGCGCGACGTCCACGTTTCCGCGGCCCACGTTGCGCCGCAGCGCAGCGAGCAGACCGGGCAGCAAAGTGGTGCGCAGCAACGGCTCCTCGTCGGAGAGCGGGTTCGCGAGCGCCATGGCCTGCCGCCGCTCGTCGTCGGCAGGCAGGCCGAGGTCGTCGAGCACGGCGGGGCCCATGAACGGGTACGACGGCGTCTCGACGTAGCCGGTGTGCGCCAGCGCGAGCCCGACCCGGCGACGCAGCCGCTGTCGGTCGCTGAGGCCGGGCCCGGGCGGCGCGTGCGGCAGCACACCGGCGACCGTGTCGTAGCCGACCAGCCGGATGACCTCCTCGTCGAGGTCGGCCGGGTCGGTGAGGTCGGGGCGCCACGTCGGGGGCGTCACCGTCCACCGGCCGCCGCTGCGGTCCACCTCGGCGCCGATGTCGACGAGCCGCCGGGCGACCTCGTCGGGCTCGATGGGCAGCCCGGCGGTGCGCCCGGGCCGGGACGGGTCCAGCTCGATCTGCCGGGGCGCGCGACCCGGGTCGACCTCGGTCGAGCCGACGTAGGTCGCACCGCCGAGCTCGGTGAGCAGTGCCACCCCCCGAGCCGACGCCACCGGCGGCAGCTCGGGGTCGACGCCTCGCTCGAAGCGCCTGGACGCCTCGCTGGACAGCTTGTGCCGCCGCGAGGTGCGGGCGATCGGGACGGCGCCGAAGTGCGCGGCCTCCAGCACGATGTCGGTCGAGCCGGCGTCGATCTCGGTCGTGAGCCCGCCCATGACTCCGGCGAGGCCGACGGCGCCGGAGCCGTCGCTGATGACGGTGTCCTCCGCGTCCAGGTCGCGCTCGACGTGGTCGAGGGTCTCCAGCCGCTCCCCCGCCGCAGCCCGGCGCACGACGATCGGCCCGGTCAGCCGCGAGCGGTCGAAGGCGTGCAGCGGCTGACCCAGCTCGAGCATCACGTAGTTGGTGATGTCGACCGCGAGCGACACCGGCCGCATCCCGCACAGCATGAGCCGGCGCGCCATCCAGTCCGGCGTCGCCGCCGCCGGGTCGAGACCCGCAACGGTGCGCAGCACCAGCCGGTCGGCGGCCTCGACGTCGGCGATCTCTCCCGGGTGCCCGTCACCGTCGATGGGCAAGGCGTCGACGGCTGCGGGGTCGTGGAACGCGACGCCGTAGGCCGTGGCCGCCTCGCGTGCGATCCCCCGGATCGACAGGCAGTACGCCCGGTCCGGCGTCACAGCGATGTCGAGCACCTCGTCACGCAGGCCGAGCAGCTCGACCGGGTCGGCACCCGGCTTCTCGTCGGTCGTGAGCACGAGGATGCCGTCGTGGTCGTCGCCGACCCCGAGCTCGCGGGTGGAGCAGATCATGCCGTCGCTGACATGGCCGTACGTCTTGCGCGCGGTGATCTCGAACCCGCCGGGCAGCACCGTGCCGGGCAGGGCGACCACGACGAGGTCGCCGACGGCGAAGTTCAGCGCGCCACAGACGATGCCGCGCGGCTCGTCCTCGCCGACGTCCACCTGGCACCAGCGGATCGTCTTGCCGTTCTTGTGCACCTCGTCGGCGAGCTCGAGCACCCGGCCGACGACCATCGGGCCGGTCACGTCGTGGCCGGGCCGGTCGACCGTCTCGACCTCGAGCCCGGCCGCGATGAGCCGTTCGGCCAGCGCGCGGCCGTCGACGTCGGCGGGCAGGTCGGCAAGCTCGCGCAGCCAGGACAGCGGCGCCCGCATCAGATCTCCATCCCGAAGGGAACGGCGAAGCGCACGTCGCCCTCCACCATGTCGCGCATGTCCTCGGCGCCGTGCCGGGACATCAGGGTGCGCTCGAGCCCCATCCCGAAGGCGAACCCGCTGTAGCGGTCAGGGTCGATGCCGCAGGCGACCAGCACCCGCGGGTTGACCATGCCGCAGCCCCCCCACTCGATCCAGCCCTCCGACGAGCAGGTGCGGCAGGGCCGGTCGGGGTTGCCGACCGAGTCGCCGTGGCAGATCCAGCAGCGCAGGTCCATCTCCGCGCTCGGCTCGGTGAACGGAAAGTACGACGGCCGCAGCCGGGTCACCATGTCCGCGCCGAACATCGAGCGGGCGAAGTGCTCGAGGGTGCCGCGCAGGTGGGCCATCGTGATGCCCTCGTCCACGACGAGTCCCTCGACCTGCATGAAGACCGGCGTGTGCGTCGCGTCGAGCTCGTCGGTGCGATAGACCCGGCCCGGCGACACCGCGTAGATCGGCGGGTCGCGGTGCAGCATGGTGCGGATCTGCACCGGTGAGGTCTGCGTGCGGAGCACGACCCCCGACTCCGGGGACGTCACCCAGAACGTGTCCTGCGTGGTCCGCGCCGGGTGGTCGGGGTCCATGTTGAGGGCGTCGAAGTTGAACCACTCGGCCTCGACCTCCGGGCCCTCCGACCACTCGAAGCCCATCGCCAGGAACAGCTCGGCAACCCGCTCGGTCAGCGTGGTCAGCGGGTGCCGCGCACCCGGGCGGCGCCGGTCCCACGGCAGCGTCACGTCCACGGCCTCCTCGACCAGGACCCGGTCGTCGCGCTCCTGCTCGAGCTCCTGCTGCCGGGCCGCGAGCGCCTCGGTGACGGCACGACGGGCCGCACCGACCCGCTTGCCGGCGTCGGCCTTCGCGGCGGGCGGGAGCGCACCGATCTCCCGGTTGGCCAACGCCAGCGCGGAGCGGTCGCCGGCGTGATCGAGACGTACCGCCTTCAGGGCAGGCAGGTCGGTGGCCGCGGCGATGGCGGCGAGGGCTGCGTCGCGGGCCGCGTCGACCTCGTCGGCGTTCAAGGGAGTCACCTGCACGGGGTCGTAGGACTTGTTGGGCGCGGACATGGGCAGCGAGCTCCCGGGGCCGTAGGAACGTCGGGCAGTCTACGAACCGGCCCGAGGCGGGCGCAGCCGAGTATCACCGCGAGCCCGCACCCGCTCTGTCTGTCGTGCCCGGGAGCCCCCGGCGAACCGACGACAGGGAGACCGCCATGTGCCCGCACGAGCCACCGTGTGCCAGCGCGCTGGCGCCGGACCGCGGCGCCGCGCGGATCATTGCCGCCCACCCCGAACAGGGCTGGAACCTGCTCTGCAACGCCGTCATCGCCTTCGACGACGGCGGCCTGCTGCTGCCCGGCGGCGAGTGCGTCCCGCCGCCGGGCCTGCTCCCGACCCCCGATGTTGTGCGCCCGGTAGGTGTCGCCGGCCCGGTCGGGCTCGCGCCCATCGCCGCCTGAGGACGACGCGCCCTCAGGTGCCGCGCATGATGGCGATGGCCTGGCCGTAGCCCGGCACGGGTCGCCCGGCCGCCAGGAGCTCCGCCAGTGCCGCACGCAGGGACGGTCGACCCGCTTCGCGGAGTCGCGCGATGGCACCCGCCACCTGCGGCGCCGCGAACGACGTCCCCGACCAGAAGGCCCAGGGATCGGTCCCGTAGGTGTCGGGCTGGATGTCGAGCTCCGGGGACTCGGTGCCCTCGACGTACGTCGACACCACGCCTTCACCGACGGTCGAGCAGTCCACCCAGAAGCCCCGGCTGCTCCACGTGGCGGGCCGCAGGCCACTGGTCAGGCCCGCAACCGAGACGACTCGTCGGAATGCGGCCGGCCAGCAGGGCCGGCTGTCGCCGTAGTTGCCGGCGGCGGCGACCAGCATCACTTCTCGCTGCTTCTCCCGCTCGAGCTCGCTGACGAGCTCGATCGCCACCGCGATGGCGACGGGGGGCAGGTCATCGAGGGTCTGGCTGCCCAACGACAGGTTGACCACGTCGGCGCCCGCCTCCACGGCTCGGACCAGCGCCACCGCGACGTCGACCTCGCTGCCGATCCCGTCGCTGTCCAGGGCGCGATCGACCACCAGGCGGGCGCCGGGTGCCACCTGGGCGACGACACCGGCTGCGAAGGTTCCGTGGCCGGCGCCGTAGTCGAGGAACCCGTCGCCACCTTGCGGGATGGCGTCGAGCGGGTCCTCGTTGTGTGCAGTCCTTCGGACCTGGTCCAGCCAGCCGTCGGTGCGGGGCTTGTGGGCGATGCCGGTGTCGATGACGGCGACCGTGACGCCGTCGCCAGGGTCGCCCGTGACGGTGGTGACGCCCCGGACGTCGCTGCGCACCGTCGTGGGCTCGGCCCCGCCCAGACCCTTTCCGATCGGCGCCAACGGTGCGATGTGGTTGACCGAGGCGGCGAATCCGCGATTGCGCAGCGTCTGGGCAAGTCGGCTCAGCCGCTTCGGCCCGATCTCGGCGTTGACGCACCGCACCACCCGGCCGCGCAACCCGTCCACCGGCGTGGGCACCAGGCCGAACCGGTCGAGCAGCCGGGCCGCCTCGGGCTCGCTGGCATCAACCGTACGCAGCAGCAGCTCTCCCCAGGCCACTACGACATCGGTGCCTCCAGGCTCGATGACCCGACCGATGCGCGGGAGTCCGGAGCCGGTGGTCCGCCGCGTCTCCAGCAGGTCGAACAGGTGCCGTCGCAGCGCCAGGTTACGGCCCTTGTCCAGCGCCGCGACCTGCCCGCACAGCCGGGCTCGGTCGTCGGCGCTGCGAGCCTCCTCGCGTGGGTCGTGCAGCTCCTGGCCGAACGGCAGGTCCTTCGAGGATGTGGCCATGGCGACGGGTTCCCCATTCGGTTGCGTGCGCGTACGTTCGTATCTACACGCGCTGTAGGGACCTGTCTACGGCGAGTGGCGGAGCGGAGGAGTGACAGGGGTGGCTGATCGGGCCGCTGGCGACCTGCTCGAGCGCGCCTGCGCCGTCTACGACGGGGTGGTCAGCGACCCGGGTCGCTATGCCGATGACGCGAGCGGGTTGGTGCTCGAGGCCAGGGCCGCCGCTCACCCCGAGTCGCTGGTGGTCGCGCTGCGGGCGCAGGCCTGGGCCGAGCGGTCCCGGTTCGCCGACGTGCTGGCGAAGACGTTGCTGGACGAGGCTGCTCAGGTCGCCCGCTCCCACGGGCTGTCGGTGCGGCTGGGAGAGGTCCTCACGTCGCGCGGCGCCGTCAACCTCGAGCTCGGTCGGATCCCTGCGGCTCGACGCGATCTGGACCGGGCCCACCGACTGGTCGGCGCCGACAACTCCGCAGCGCTGCTGCAGCAGGCGGTTCTGCTGCACAACATCGGTCGACTGACGGATGCGGCTGCGCTGTACCGCATCGCGCTGACCCACCCGGACGCGACCGCGCATACCCGGGCCACCGTCGCCAACAACCTCGCGATGATCGAGATGGCCCACGGTCGGGTGCACCTGGCGACCGCCGCCCTCGAGGAGGCGAGTCGTTTCGCCCGTGATGCCGGCCCCGCGCAGGTCGCGCTCGTGAAGCAGACCGGCGGCTGGGTCGCCGTCCAGGCCGGCCGGCTGACCGAGGGGCTACGCCGGTTCGACGAGGCCGCCGTGCTGTACGAGAAGGCGGGGCTGCCGCTGGCCGAGCACTACCTGGAGTACGTGGATGCGCTCATCGATCTGCGGCTGCTGCCCGAGGCGATGGCCACCAGCCGACGTGCGATCGACGCGTTCGACGCGTCCGACGTGCCGTTGATGGCAGCAGAGGCCCGCTGGCGGCTGGCCCGGCTCTGCCTGCTGTCGGGAGACCTGGATCAGGCCCGTCCCCTCGCCGTCGAGTCGGCCCGCACGTTCCGCACCCAGCGCCGGCCGGTATGGGCGGCCCAGGCGGACCTGGTCGACGTGCTGGCGCGCACAAGGGACCGCGACCTGACCGCGCGCGATCTCGCGATCCTGCGGCGTGCCGCCCGGACCCTGCAGTTCCGCGGCAACTCGTCGGCAGCGATCGAGGCGCACCTGGCCGCGGGCCGGGCGGCGATCCGCCTCGACCGGCCGGTGACCGCTCTGCGTGACCTCGAGCGCGCCTGGGAGCTGGCCCGGCACGCTCCGGTGCTGCAGCGCCTCAACGGACGGGTCGCCGCTGCGCTCGCCGCCACGGTGCGCCGCCAGGACGCCGAGGTGCTGCGGCACTGCCGGGCCGGGCTGGCCGACCTGGACGGGCACCGGGCCAGCTTCGACTCGATCGAGCTGCGGGCCCTCGCCGCGGGGCACGGCGACGAGCTGGGCCGGATCGCGCTGCGCGTCGCCCTGCGCTCGGCGTCTCCGGCCGGCGTCCTGGGGTGGATGGAACGCACCCGCGCGGCGTCGTCGGTCGCCGTCGACCCGCAGCCCGTCGACGGCCAGGACGACCGGCTGGCCGAGCTGCGAGCCGCCCAGGCCGAGCTGGACCGCGCCCGGGCCTCGGGCGACGGGGAGTCGGCCGAGCTGCTCGCCCGGGTCAACGCGCTCGAGGGTCGAGCGCGCCGCTCCGCGTGGACCCGAGAGGGTGACGGTCGGCAGCGGGCCACCGTGCTGTCCGCCCAGAAGCTGCGCCAGCTGCTCGGCGAGCGGGTGCTGGTGGAGTACGCCACGCTCGACGACCAACTCGTAGCCGCGATCCTGGACTCCCGGCGGACCCGGCTGATCCGGCTGGGGGACCCCGCGGAGGCACGGAGCGAGACCGACGCGCTGCTGTTCGCCCTCCGGCGGCTGGCGGCCGGGGGATCCCCGGCGGCGACGGCGCTCGCTCGCCGCGGCGCCGACGTGGCCCTCACCGGGTTGCACGAGCTCCTGGTGGCACCGCTCGGACTCGGGGCCGAGACCGAGCTGGTGGTCGTTCCGTCGGTGGCCCTGTGGCGGGTCCCCTGGTCCGCCCTGCACACGGCGCCGGTCGCACTCGCCCCGTCTGCGAGCCAGTGGGCGCGGACGCTGCAGGCCCCGTTGGAGGTGGACCGGGCGGGAACCGTCCTGGTGGCCGGGCCGGGGCTGCCCGGCGCCGTGGGCGAGATCGATGCGCTCGCCGCCCTGCACGCAGATGCCGAGGTGTTGCAGCCGCCGGACAGCACCGTCGCGGAGGTGGCACGTGCCCTCGAGCGCGCTGACCTGGCCCACCTGGCCTGCCACTGCCGCCTCCGCGCGGACAGCCCCGCGTTCTCGTCGCTCCAGCTCAGCGACGGACCGTTGTCTGTGCACGAGATCGACCTCCGCGGACGGTCACCCCGGCGCGTGGTCCTCGCGGCCTGCGACTCTGCGGCCGACGTCGGCCTCGAGGGCGAGCAGCTGCTCGGCTTCGTGAGCGCGCTGCTGTCCCGTGGCACGGCAGCCCTCGTCGCCAGCGTCGTGCCCGTTCCCGACGCCGACGCCGTCACGCTCATGTGTGCCCTGCACGACGGGCTTCGTCGCGGTGAGTCGATGGCCACTGCGTTGCACGCGGCGCGCGGCTCGCTGGACCGCGACGACCCGCGCACGTTCGTCGCCTGGTGCGCCTTCAGCGCGTTCGGCGCGGCCTGACCGCGAATGCGTACGTCAGCGTTCTGATACCGAGTCAGAAGCCGAGAAGTCAACAGAATCAAGGCGTATCAGAACCTAGCCGGCCCCGTCTGTGGTTGCACCGGACGACGACGACCGAGTCGGCGTCCACATCACAGAGAGGGGTGGCACAGATGACTCGTCTGTCCATCGAAGAGCTCGCTTGCGAGGTCACGGAGACGCTTCCCGCCCGCGAGGCCCTGGGCCTGTTCAACTACGCGAACGTGGTTGCCAACAACAGCTCCATGGCCCTCAACGCCCTGACGGTCAACTCCGCCTCGGTGTCCGGCGCGACCCAGGTCATCGGCGTCTTCCAGAGCTGATCACCGCCCCGAACGTCCCCTGCGGCCGAGCCGCACACACGGTCCCCGGAGGGAGGTGAACCCCATGGACAAGCTGACCATGCACGAGCTGGGAGGCGAGTCGGCCGAGCTGCTCCCGCAGCGCGAGGCCCTCGGCCTCTGGAACTTCGCGAACGTCTACGCGACCAACAGCTCGCTCGCGCTCAACGCCGCCACTCTGAACTCACTGGCGATCTCGGGTGCCAGCCAGACCATCCTCGTCGCCCAGTCGTGACCGGAAGCCGGGTGCGGGCCGAGTCAAGGACGGCCCGCACCCGGATTTCGTCCACCCACTGTGCCCTATCCGAGCCGAGAGGGGGTGACCCATGTCCGGAATCTCGTTGACCGAGCTCGCACTCGAGCCCGTCGAGGTGCTGCCGCGGCGCGAAGCGCTGGGGCTGGTGAACATCACCAACATCACGGCAGTGAACATCTCTCTGGCGATCAACGCCGCCACCATCGGCTCCACCGCAGTAGCGGGAGCCACCCAGGGGATCGTGCTCTTCCAGTCGTGA
>JBBRVU010000081.1:0-17218 GCA_038246575.1 Actinomycetes bacterium
GCCGGCATCGCGACCCGCGACGTGTCCGGCGTCCATGCCCTCGGCGGCGGCGCCGCGCGTGCGGTCGGCGCGCTGCGTGAGCGCATCCCGGGCAGCCGCACCAACCACAGCCAGGGTGTCTCGGTCGAGGTCGGCGAGCGCCAGGCCGCCGTCGACATCGAGCTCGTCGCGGAGTACGGCGTCTCGATCACCGATCTGGCCGCCGGCATCCGCCGCAGCGTCATCGGCTCGGTGGAGCGGATGACCGGGCTCGAGGTGACCGAGGTGAACGTCGCCGTGCAGGACGTCTTCCTGGAGTCCGAGGACAGCTCCGACGAAGACGAGGGCAAGGGTTCGCGGGTCCAGTGACTGACGGCGACCACGCACGGGGCCCGGCCACGACGTCGACCGGTGATGAGCCGGTCGACGCCGTCGCAGCTGCGGTGCTCGCGGTGCCCGGCGTGGTCGACCTGCACAGCGGCCCGTTCGGCGAGGTGGCGACGTACCTCCCCGGTCGCCGGGTGCACGGGATCAGCCTTCGCGACGATGCGGCCGACGTGCACGTGGTGCTCGCCTGGGACTCGTCGGTGCGGGAGACCGCAGAAGCCGTGCGGGCAGCGGTGTCCCGGCTTGTGGCGACACCGGTCAACATCACGGTCGAGGACCTCGTGGTGCCACCCGTCGCCGGGGACGCCGCAGGATGACGAGCCCGGTGGACGACGAGACCGACTGGCGCCGAGCGCGTCGGGAAGTGGCGCGCGGGCACCATCCCGACGTCGGCGGTGACGCGGCCACCTTCGTCCACCTGCTCGCCGAGGTCGATCGGAGGTACGGGCGTGGCGGCGGCCCACAGATCGGCGTCGTGCCGCTCACCCCGCGAATCCGCGTCCAGCGTGGCGTGCGCCGCGTCGCCCGACGGGCCAAGGCTCACAGCCGGACGCTGCGCACCCGCCTGCCGCGGAGCGTGCCGGGCTCCAAGCGCTACTTCCAGCTCTGACCCACCGAGTCGCTCGAATCGCACCATCAAGGAGACACAGTGACCACCTCCACCATCGGGATGATCGCCGGACTGCTGCTCGGTCTCGCAGCAGCAGCCGGTGGCCTGACCGGCTTCCTCATCGCGCTCGTGCTCGGTGTCATCGGCTACCTCGTCGGCGGCCACTACGACGGCGAGATCGACCTGGGCCGGATCCTGGGCGGCCGGCGCCGTGGCTGACCAGCGGCTCGCGGATCCGGGGGAGCGCGGCCGGACGATCGTCGCGGACCGCGTGGTCGAGCGCATCGCCTGCTTCGCCGCGGCTGAGGTCGACGGTGTCCGCAGCGTCGGGTCCAGTCTCGAGAGCCTCGTCGGCCGCCGCTATCCCAAGGCCGACGCGGACATCGCCGGCAACCGGGCCAGGGTCGTCGTGTCGATCGCTGTCACCTGGCCCACCCCGTTGGCGCGGACCAGCGCGGCGGTGCGGGACCAGGTGCTGCAACGCCTCCGGGACTACTCCGGCCTGGAGATCGACGCCGTGGACGTCACCGCGGCCAAGGTCCTCAGCGATGCGGACGAGAACAGAGGTCGGGTCGCATGACCGAGACCGTCGCTCCAGCGAGCGAGACGCAACAACCGATGGATGCTGCGAAACAGCCGATCGGGGCGGGGCCGGCGCCGCTGGGCGGGTTGCTCGTCGCCGCTCTGATCGTCGCTGTCGGAGTCGTGGGAGTGCAGCATGCGCTGTACGCCGGTGGACTCGTCGGCACATCCTGGCTGGACGAGACGATCGCGGGAGTCGACGGCCTGCGCAGCGCGCTGTGGGTCCTGCTCCTGGGTGTGGCGCTGGTCATCGTGGGGGTGTGGCTGCTGGTGACTGCGCTCCGACCGCGGCCGAAGAAGGCGTTGGCATTGCGCGCCGAGACCGGTGTCTATCTGCGTCCCCGCGACCTGGAGCGGCTGGCCAGCGCCGCTGCCACCGACGTTCCCGGTGTGCTCGACGTGAGCGCCTCGGCGACCCGTCGCAAGGTGAAGATCACGGTCGAGGCAACCGGTGACCAGGACGTCGCGGCGAACGTGACGGCCGCAGTCCGGGACAGGCTTTCCTCGCTGGAGCGTCCCCCCGGCGTCTCTGTGGCCGTCTCGGAGTCTGGGCGATGAGCCGGGGCGTGATCTTCCTCGACCGGGTCGCCGGAGTGCTCTTCGGTTTGCTGCTGGTCGCGGCCGGTGCCGCCGCCCTGCTGTGGTGGCACGGTGATCTGACAACCCTTCCCGACCGGATCGACCTGAGCGGTCTGCGCGACCTGACCCAGCAGAGCTGGTGGCCGTGGGCGACCGCGGCCGCAGGTTTCGTCCTGATCGTGCTCGGGCTGCGCTGGATGGCCGCGCACCTGCCCCGGCGAGGTGTCAACGAGCTGACGTTGCCGGGGTCTGACGGCACCGGTCGGCTGCGGGTGGCCGTCGGCTCTGCGGCCGATGCGGCAGCCGACGTCCTGGACCAGGTGCGCGGCGTGCGATCCGCCCGCGGCAAGGTGATCTCCGACCGCGGCCAGCTGGTCGCGACGCTCGACGCCGTCATCGAGGCTGACGCCGACCTGGCCGCGGTGGCCCACGGTGCCGATCAGGCAGTCGGCGAGCTGCGACAGGCCCTTGAGCGTGACGACCTGCGCGCTCGCGTCCAGCTCAAGGTCGCCTCCCGGTCAAGGTCCGTCCCGCGCGTGCAGTGAGCCCTGGCAAGTGACCCGAAGAGGGTGTGTCGCCGCCCTGTGGTGAGGTGACGTGGTGACAACGGACGCTGGTTCGACCTCTGCGGCACTCGTCGACGAGGCCAGGTTGCTGCTCGCCCGGCTGGTCGGCGACCCGTCCGCACAGTTCCGCGACGGGCAGATCGAGTCGATCTCCGCCCTGGTCGAGGACGGCGAGCGAGTGCTCGTCGTCCAGCGGACCGGGTGGGGCAAGTCCGCGGTCTACTTCGTGGCGACGGCCCTGCTGCGGGCTCGCGGCGGCGGACCGACTCTGATCGTGTCGCCGCTGCTGGCCCTGATGCGCGACCAGGTCGACGCGGCTCGCCGTGCCGGCCTTCGGGCGGTGACCATGAACTCCGCAAACGCAGCCGAGTGGGCCGAGGTCAGCGCGGCGCTGGCAGCCGACGAGGTCGATCTGCTGTTGGTGAGTCCGGAGCGGCTGAACAACCCCCGGTTCCGCGACGAGCAGCTTCCCCGCCTGGCAGAGGCGACCGGGCTGCTCGTCGTCGATGAGGCGCACTGCATCAGTGACTGGGGCCACGACTTCCGGCCGGACTACCGCCGGATCCGTGCGCTGCTGGCCGAGCTCCCGGCCGGACGCCCCGTGCTTGCCACGACGGCCACCGCCAACGCCCGCGTGGTGGCCGACGTCGAAGAGCAGCTGAGCGCCGGTGGGGCCGCCGTGCGCACGGTGCGCGGGTCACTGGCCCGGGCCAGCCTGCGGCTGGGGGTGCTCAGCCTGCCCACCGCCGACGCACGGCTGGGGTGGCTGTCGGCCCGGTTGGCCGAGCTGCCGGGCAGCGGCATCGTCTACGCGCTCACCGTGTCCGCCGCCGAGGACACCGCCGCACTCCTGCGCGATGCCGGGCACGACGTTCGCGCCTATACCGGGCGCACCGACCCAGCGGACCGCCTCGAGCTGGAGGCGGCGCTGCGGGACAACGAGGTGAAGGCGCTGGTCGCGACCAGCGCTCTGGGCATGGGATTCGACAAACCCGACCTCGGTTTCGTGGTCCACCTGGGCGCTCCCTCGTCGCCGGTCGCCTACTACCAGCAGGTCGGCCGCGCCGGGCGAGCCACCGACCGGGCCGACGTCCTGTTGCTGCCTGCGTCCGAGGACCGGGAGATCTGGCGCTACTTCGCGACCGCGTCGATGCCCCGGCGCCTGGATGCCGACGCCGTGCTCGCGGCGCTGGTCGGGTCGGAGAAGCCGATGTCGACCGCGGCCCTGGAGACCGTTGCCGACGTGCGGCGGACCCGGCTCGAGCTGCTCCTGAAGGTGCTAGACGTCGAGGACGCGGTCCGCCGGGTGAGCGGCGGGTGGATCGCCACGGGTGCCGGGTGGACCTACGACGAGCCGAGGTACGACCGAGTGGCGGCGGCTCGCGATGCCGAGGCCGCGTCGATGGTTGCCTACCAGGAGACTGCCGGCTGCCGGATGCGCTTTCTGCAGGACGCCCTCGACGACGAGGGTGCGGCGGACTGTGGTCGCTGTGACCGGTGCGCCGGCGAGTGGTTCGACCCTTCGGTGCCGGACGGCGCCGTGCAGGCGGCAACTCGCACCCTGCGCAAGGTGGGTGTTCCGGTGGAGCCGCGTGCGCAGTGGCCGAGCGGGATGGTCCGGCTGGGGGTGGACCGCAGCGGCCGCATCGGCCCCGACCATCGGCTCGAGCCGGGCCGGGTGGTTGCTCGACTGACCGACCTCGGCTGGGGTCAGCGGCTGCGCACGCTGCTTGCATCGGATGCCCCGGACGGGCCGATCGACGAGCGGTTGCTCGCTGCGTGCATCGAGGTCCTCACCGGCTGGGGCTGGGAGCAGCGCCCGGTCGCGGTGGTCTCCGTGCCGTCCCTGCGGCATCCGGAGCTGGTGGCCACCACCGCCGGCCGGCTGGCGGCGGTGGGCCGGCTGCTGCACCTCGGGGCTCTGGCCCTGACGACCGATGAGCCGACCGGTGGCCCCGGCGGCAACAGTGCCTTCCGGCTGGCCGCGGTGCACGAGAGGTTCAGCGTGCCCGCCGACATGGCGCGGGCGCTGGCCGACCTCGACGGGCCGGTGCTGCTCGTCGACGACCTGGTCGACTCACGCTGGACCTTGACGGTGGCCGGCACGCTGCTCCGGCGAGCCGGCGCGCCGGGTGTGCTGCCCTTCGCGCTGGCGGCCGCAGCCTGATCGTCAGTCGGCGCAGTCCTCCAGCCCGATCTCCAGGATCACCTTGCGCACCCTTACCTCGCTCACTCGCTGACGGCGCAGGTCGAGATGGCGCAGCAGGTCGGTCGCCAGATCGTCGACCCGAGCGTCCGGCCGACACGGGCAGCGGTCGTCGTGCTCGTGCCCGGGCAGACCCGGCGCCGGGTTGTCATTGCGGTGCGGAGCCTCGAGATCCGCATCGAGCAGGTAGGTCATCCCGCCCACCAGGATCCCGTCGGCCCGGGTGACCACCTTGATGGACCTCTCGTCAGCCGCTTCGATGTCGGCTGCCGAGAAGTCGCTGCCGGGAGCCAGGGCCATGACGACCTGGCGGCTCGCGCCCGCTGCCAGCTTGAAGTCCCCTCCGCCGCGGTTGGTGAACGCGAGGTCCCAGCCACGCTCGGCGAGAACCGGTGGCAGCGTCGGCTCCACCGACATGACGGCGACGGTCGGGAGTGGATTCTTGACCTCGAACGAGAGCCCGTCGAACTCGGCGGCGAGCCCCGTGGTGCCCCCTCCGGGGACCGGGGCCACGTTGCGCTGCCCGATGTTGTTGTCGTGCGGGACGAGTCGCCACTCGGGGATCGAGCTGCCGGCGGCGATGTTGCTGACATTGCTGGCATCGCCGGTCGCGGACACGACCATGAACATGCACTCGTGCCCGACGTGCGTCGGGGTCCACGAGAACGGGCCGACCACGACGTCCCCACCGTTGTTGGCCGGCACGTTCGCTCCCGGCAGCCCTGTGGTTGTCATCGGAACCCAGTCGTTCGGGAAGGAGAGGCCTGCCGCCGGGTTGGCGTGGTACCCCTTGACGACGATTCCGGTGGCGACCTGGGTGCCACGGTTGCGGACCCGGACGTAGGCGTAGTTGGTGCGTCCGACGACCGGATTCTGATGCGCGACGCCACCGTCGGCTGAGACGCGGTTCCAGACGTTCTGGTTGTCCCAGAACACCGGCTGGTACTGATACTCGCCCGCCCGGCCGTCGTCGACGTAGACATCGACCGCGGGTGGCGCGCCAACGTTGTTGTTCGGTGTCGCCGTGCCCATCGGCTGGAACATGCCCTGCTTCTCGAACGCCCAGCGGATCACCTTGCGGTATGCCCCGCCGGTGATGTTCTCGCTCACCCAGTCACCAGAATCGGCCGTCTCCATCGCGGTCTCGAAGCCGGCGGCGGCTGCGGGGTTGGTCGCCTGGGTAAGCGTCGCGATGGCCCGCAGTATCAGGTAGACCGACATCCTTGCGGCGAACTGTTGAGTGGTCAGGTCGGTCGAGTCACCGCCGAGCGAGCGGTAGAGCCGGAACATCGTGCTGGACAGGATCTGCTCGTTGTTGTAGCCCCCTCCGTCGCTGCTCCCGAAGGGGTTGAGCGCGATCGAACCGGCCCAGCCCCAGCCGGCACCGGGCAGCCGGTCGTGCCGTCGCGCGATGATCGTGATCCAGGGGAAGGTGAAGAACCGGTCCGGGGCCTGTGACCCGGGGTCGTTGAGGATCGCGGCGATGCTGTCCCCGGCGCTGTGGGCGAAGCCGAAGTTGGCCGAGCTCACGTGGTTGTAGAGGACCCCGTGTCCGCCGAGCTCGTGAAGGACCACTCGGTAGTCGTCGGCGAGACCGATCGGGTTCGCGGTGTCGCCGGTGCTGGCGAGGGCGAAGGTCGTCCGCGCGATGCCGGCACCGCCGGACGTGCCGACACAGTGTGCGTTGACCTCGATGCCGTCAGTCGTGTTCATCCGGCCCCGGTGGTCGACCGAGCTCGGGAACGACGTCCCTCCGAAGTAGCCCGAGCGACTGAAGCCCATGCTGTCGACGAGGCGGAAGAACCGGTCGCAGTGGACATAGGCGTTGACGGCCGAGAAGTTGTTGGTGCGAGCGTCGAAGTCGAAGTTGGTGCCGCTCGGTGCGGTGGGTCCGGCGATGGTGGGGAGCTCGGAATCGACCAGCGCCACGGTGTCGCCCGCAAGCGACTGGCTCCCGCCCGAGGGCGCGGTGAGACCCAGCAACGGTCGAGCCACCCGGATCGGGTTGAGGGCCGCGTTGGTGCCGCTCGGCAGCGGGCCGCCATTCGTGGTGACGGGGTCCACCTCGAACACCAGCCCAGTGACGTCGTCGACGTGCGGGCGCAGGTACAGCACGGAGGATGTCTCGACGTCGAGGATGGCCGTCCAGTGCAGGGTCCCCCACGACGTCACGGGAAGCGCGAAGTCGACCCGCAGTCCGACCCGGTGCTCGCCCTCCGCGATGTTGTCCGGGATCAGAGGGAGCGGCAGCCACGGCATGCTCGCCTCGTTGATGTCGCCGGGTCGTTCGACGACCTCGACGTCTGCCCTTCTGGCCCGACCGTTCCCGCCGCGCGGCCCATCGACATCGCGGACGATGACCGACGGCGGTCCGTCGCGCTGGACCTTGTCTGACTCGTACCGGTAGACCACGAGCTCTCGGCCCTCGATCTGCAGCGCCTTGCTGCTCTGTTGCACGCCACCATCGCGGGCGGGCAGGCCCAGCGCCTTGGCGAGCTGTGCAGTCGTGAGTGACTCGGCCCGCCTGAGTGCGGCCTCGCGCGGGGTCTTGACGCGGACGTCGGTGTGTTGGGTCGACTGCGCGCAGAGCACGCGGTAGGGCGAGGTCGACATCTGCACGGCGACGCCGGCCTCCCAGACCGGGAGCCCGAGGACCGTCTGGTGGTAGGCAACTGTCGCGGTGTCGAACTGTGCCTTCTCGCAGTGGTAGCGCAGCTCGACCCCGGCAGCCTCAGGGTGGTTGGCGCACGACTCGCTCAGATGTGCCATCCCTTCGGCCGGGACCGCGAGAAGGTCGGCATAGCTGTGCAGGTACTCCATGGCGACGAGCTGCGGTGTCCGAGCCTGGGACGGGACCGGCTCGTCCAGGTGGCGCAGAGCACGCACCGACCCGTCGTCGTCGCGGTCCAGATAGACGCTGCGTCCTGAATCGAAGTCCTGGTGCATGGGATCTCCCGCGGTCAGTCAACTGCTTCACCGAACGTGCACTCAAGATCACCCAGTGTCAAGGGGTCCCCGCACCCACCCGGGGCACGAGCGGGCTCCAATCCCGACGTAGGCTTGTTGCGAAGAACTTGCAACAGCGAAGGGGCCGCGACTGGTGGCCCGGCTGTCCGCAGGCCGCTGACCAACTGGGAGAGCGCACGGATGAGCAGCACCACCACGGAGACCCGGGCCCGCCTGGTCAGCATCCGCGACGCTCTCACCCCGGGCGAGTGGCGGTCCATCTGGGGGATGGCCGGTTTCGTCGCCCTGCTGCACATCGTCGGCTGGGGCGTGCTAGGGCTGATCGTGGCGCCCCAGCACTACGAGGTGAACGGGACGACCGCGTTCGGCATCGGTCTCGGTGTCACCGCGTACACGCTGGGCATGCGGCACGCTTTCGACGCCGACCACATCGCGGCGATCGACAACACGACTCGCAAGCTGATGGCAGACGGCAAGCGGCCGCTGTCGGTCGGGTTCTGGTTCTCCCTCGGGCACTCGTCGATCGTCTTCGGGCTCGTCCTGCTGCTCTCGCTGGGCATTAAGGCGCTGGTCGGCCAGGTGGCCAACGACTCGTCATCGCTGCAGCAGACGACAGGTCTGATCGGCACCGCGGTGTCCGGGGTCTTCCTGCTGCTCATCGGCATCATCAACCTGGTGGTCCTGCGCCAGATCCTCGGCGTCTTCCGGGAGATGCGCCGCGGGACGTACGACGAGAAGGAGCTCGAGGACCACCTGAACAACCGCGGTCTGCTCAACCGGATCCTCGGGCCGGTGACCCGAGCGGTGCGCAAGCCCTGGCACATGTACCCCGTCGGCCTGCTCTTCGGCCTCGGCTTCGACACCGCGACAGAGGTCAGCCTGCTCGTGATCGCCGGCGGCGCTGCGGCGCTGAACCTGCCCTGGTACGCGCTGCTGACCCTGCCCATCCTGTTCGCGGCCGGGATGAGCCTGCTGGACTCGATCGACGGCTGCTTCATGAACTTCGCTTACGGCTGGGCGTTCTCCAAGCCGGTCCGCAAGGTCTACTACAACATCACGATCACCGGGCTGTCCGTGGCCGTGGCACTGCTCATCGGCGGCATCGAGGTGCTGTCCATCCTCACCCTGAAGCTGGGCATCACGGCTGGCCCACTCGCCTGGGTCGGGAGCCTGGACCTCAACCAGGTCGGCTATGTCATCGTGGCCCTGTTCGTCGTGACCTGGGTGGTCGCCCTGCTCGTCTGGCGTCTCGGGCGCATCGAGGAGCGGTGGTCGGCCGGACTGGACAGCTGACAGGGAGTGGGATGAGCGCGCCGCAGGGTCTAGACGGGACCGAACCTTCGCTGGACGTGCTGGAGGAGATCGAGCGCCGGGTGCTCTGGCTCGCCGTGCGCATCGTCGACGCCGCGAACCGGGAGCGCGAGACCGGCGACGGCGTCAAGGTCGGTGGCCACCAGTCCTCCAGCGCGTCGCTGGTGTCGGTGATGACCGCCCTCTGGTTCGCCCACCTCGACGGCCCGGACCGGGTCTCGGTCAAGCCGCACGCGTCCCCGGTGCTGCACGCCATCAACTACCTGCTCGGTGACCTCGACCGCTCCTACCTCACGACCCTGCGCTCCCGCGGCGGCCTGCAGTCCTACCCGAGCCGCACCAAGGATCCCGACCGGGTCGACTTCTCCACCGGCTCGGTGGGTCTGGGCGCCGCCGCTCCGCTGTTCGCCGCCGTGACCCGCCGCTACGTCGACGCGCACTTCGGCGACCGACCGAAGAGTCGCTTCGTCGCCCTGATCGGTGACGCCGAGCTGGACGAGGGCAACGTCTGGGAGGCCATCGCGGACCCGGCCACCCAGGGTCTGGGCAACGTGACGTGGATCGTCGACTTCAACCGGCAGTCACTCGACCGGGTCGTGCCGGGCATCCGCATCGAGCAGTGGTCGCAGCAGTTCGCCGCCGCCGGGTGGCACGTTGCCACGGTGAAGTACGGCAAGAAGCTGCGGGCTGCCTTCGAGACGCCCGGGGGCGAAGTGCTGCGCGACTGGATCGACGACATGCCCAACGAGCAGTACCAGGCGCTGTTCGGGTTGGCGGCCGAGGACGTGCGCAAGACGTTCCTCGACGGTGCATCGCCCGCCGTCCACGAGTTCTGCGCCGGCTGGGACGACCAGGTGCTGGCGGACACGGTGGTCGACCTGGGCGGCCACGACATCGCCAGCCTGCTCGAGGTGTTCCGGGAGTGCGACGCCGTCACCGACCGGCCGAGTGTCGTGTTCGCCTACACGGTCAAGGGCTGGGGCCTGCCCACGGCCGGCAACCCGCGCAACCACTCGGCGTTGCTGTCCGGCGAGCAGATCGGCGCGCTCCGTCAGGTGGTGGGCCTCGAGGACGCCACCGAGTGGGACCGCATCGACCCGGCAACACCGGCGGGCCAGTGGGCCGCGGTGCGCCGGGAGCACCTGGCGATCGACGCCCCGCCGGGACCGCTGGGCGTCACTGTCCCTCGCGAGACCGGGGTGCGTGCGGCCAAGCCGATCTCGAGCCAAGAGGCGTTCGGCCGGGTCCTCGTCGACCTGTCGCGCAACACCGAGGTGGCCCCGTACCTCGTCACCACCGCTCCCGACGTGGCGACCTCGACCAACCTGGCGGGCTTCATCAACCGCACCGGGGTCTTCGCCCCCGACGAGCGGCGGTCGTGGAACCCGGACTCGGTGCTGAAGTGGGCCGAGGGCCCCTCGGGTCAGCACATAGAGCTGGGCATCAGCGAGATGAACCTGTTCCTCCTGCTCGGCCAGCTCGGTCTGTCCGGCGACCTCTCCGGCCAGCCGCTGCTGCCGATCGGCACGGTCTACGACCCGTTCGTGCTGCGCGGCCTGGACGCGTTCATCCACGCGGTCTACTCGGGCTCGCGCTTCGTCGTGGCCGGCACCCCGTCCGGGGTGACGCTGGCGCCCGAAGGTGGCGCCCATCAGTCGACCATCACCGCATCCGTCGGGCTCGAGCTGCCGCAGGTCACGCTGATCGAGCCGGCGTACGCCGTGTGCCTGGACTGGTTGCTGTGTGACGCGCTGGGCCGGATCTCCCGTGGCCCCGCGCCCTCACCCGCTGCCTCGGTCGCCGCCGCCGAGCACGAGGAGACCGGGTCCTACTACTTCCGGCTGACCACCCGCCCGATCGACCAGGCACCCTTCGAGGCGGCGCGGACCCGGCTCGGTGATGCCGTGATGCGCCGCCAGGTGCTCGCGGGCGCCTACCGGTTGGTCGAGGCGACGGCCGAGCCGGGGGCACCGCAGGTGAACCTCGTGGCGTCCGGCGCGGTGCTGCCCGAGGTGCTGGCGGCGGCCGCGGAGCTGTCGGAGGAGGGTGTGGCGGCCCAGGTCATCGACGTGACGTCGCTGGACCGGCTGTACTCGGCGTGGCAGCGGACGCTGCGCCAGGCGATCCGCACCGCGACGACGCCGTCAGTGCCCGGCGCCTTGCGCGCGGTGCTGCCGGACCGGACCCCGGTCGTCACCGTGCACGACGCGTCGTCGCACGCGATGGCGTGGATCGGCTCGGCCCTAGGGGTCCCGGCAGTGCCGGTGGGTGTCGACCAGTTCGGCCAGTCGGGCACGATCGCCGAGCTCTACGAGCTGCACGACCTCGCGTCCGGCGCGATCGTCAACGCCGCGCTGGCGGCCATCTCGCTGCGCTGAGCCGCCGCCGAGGGTCAGGCGCCGCGGAGGAACCGCTCGAGCAGCGGGCCGGCGGTTCCGGACCCGGAGCTGCCGAGGTCGACGAAGACCGCCACCGCCAGGTCGCCGTGCACCGCGATCATCCAGGCGTGGGTCTTCGACGGTGTGCTCGGTCTCGCCGGCGCCGGTGGGCACCGACCCGAGGAACACCGGATAGCCGAGGTCATGGTCGACGCCCAGGCCGAGGGCCGCAGCCGCCTGCGCCGAGTCGGGCTGCGACACCTTTGCCGCCTGGCCGATCATCGCGGTGTTGCAGGAGTTCGCCACCGCGGTGCGCAGCGGGATCGACCTGATGCGGTTGACGGGACAGTCGTCACAGTTCTCGAACCGGCCGACCGTCGCGGTCGAAGCCCCGTTCGATCCCGGCCCGCTCGCTGCGGCGAGCAGGTGGCCGTCAGGCGGGCGCACGGCGACATCGCGCTGGCCGGACCGACTCTGGTGAGGGTGGTCTCAGCGAGCCCCTGCAACCGCTGGTCGAGCGTGGTCTCCAGCGGAGTCCCGTTGGCAGGCTTGGTGCGGAAGAGCTCGCGCTGCGCCGGTTCATCGCCCTCGGCCGCTGCGGGAGCGACGGCGCGAACACCGACTCCCGGCTCACCCCGCAGCTGGTCGTCGTATCGCTTCTGCACACCGGACAATCCGGTGACGTCTCCCGCGCGCAGCCGTCCCGCCGAGCCCTTGACCAGCTCGGCCGTCGCCGGCTCGACCGTGCCGAGCACGGGACGGGCGAAGTCTCGTGTAGGGGTCCCCGGCGCCGGCCTTCGTCACTCGAGCGGCGTACGCCGCCGCGTCGATGCGTACCAGCCGGGCGAGGCTCCGGGCACCACCTGCTGCTTCGGGGGCCGGCACCTTCGTCTTGTCGGTGCCCAGGCGCACCACTGCTCGTGACGTGACCGATGGCTCACCGCCGTCGCCGAGGACGTCGCCGCGCACCGGCTGGACCCGCGTAAGAGTGAGCCTCTCCCCGGCGTTGAGGTCCGGCGCCAGCAGTGACGGGCTCCACCGAACTCGCCACTGCCCGTCGGCGAGCACCAGGGCGGCCGGTGCCAGCGACGACGCGTCCGCGTCCGCGTACGGGGTAGTCGGGGGGATGGAGGTGGTCGAGGACATGACGCAGCTGCCGTCGACGTGTGACGTCGTCGTGGTCGGCGCCGGCCTGGCCGGGCTCGCCGCCGCCCGTCACCTCCAGCGGGCTGGCCTCGATGCGATCGTTCTCGAGGCCTCCGACGCCGTGGGTGGCCGGGTGCGCACCGACCTGGTCGACGGCTGGCGGCTGGACCGGGGCTTCCAGGTGCTCAACACGGCCTACCCCGCGGTGGGGGCCGAGCTGGACCTTGCGGCGCTCGACCTGCGGGAGCTGACCCGCGGCGCGCTGCTGGAGCAGAACGGTCGACGGCTCCGGCTCGCGGACCCCCGGCGCGACCTCGCCGGCGCGCTGAGAACCGCCGGCGCGCCGATCGGGACAGTTCGCGACAAGGCCCTGCTGGCTGCGCTGGCGGCACGGGTGAGCGCGCTCCCGGCAGCCCGGATCCTGGCCGCCGAGGACGTCCCGGCGCGGGAGGCCCTGGCGCGTCGCGGCTTCTCGGACCAGATGGTCGACTCGTTCTTCCGGCCGTTCTTCTCCGGTGTCTTCCTCGAGGCCGATCTGGTCACCTCCAGCCGCTTCCTCGACCTGATGCTGCGGATGTTCGTGCGTGGCCGGTCGGTGGTCCCTGCCCTCGGGATGCAGCAGATCCCGGAGCAGCTGGCGATGGGCCTCGCGCCGGGCTCGGTCCGGCTCTCGACAGCGGTCGACGAGGTGACGCCGACCCGGGTGCGCGGGCGGGCTGGCACCGTCACGGCGAGAGCGGTGGTCGTCGCCACGGACTCCTCTGCAGCCGCCCGGCTGGTCCCCGGCGTCGAGGCCCCGCCCTGGAACGCGGTCAGCACCATCTACCACCTGGCCCCCGCCGACCCGCTCGGCGAGCCGACGCTGATGCTGGACGCCGACCGTGAGTCGCCCGTGGTCAACACCGTCGTCATGACCGCGGCCGCCCCGACCTACGGACCCGGTGACGGCCGGGCGCTGGTCTCCACCTCGGTGCTGGGCGCCGTTGGTGTCGACGTCGAGCCGCTGGTGCGACGTCGGCTGGCCGGGCTGTATCGGACGAGCACGAGTGACTGGGCGCACCTTCGGACGTACGTCATCGAGCAGGCGCTGCCGGCGATGACCGCACCCCACGCCTTCGAGCGGCCCGAGCGCGTCGGCGGCGTCTTCGTCTGCGGCGACCATCGCGACACGAGCTCCATCCAGGGCGCCCTGGCCTCCGGGCGACGCGTGGCGCGCGCAGTGATCTACGCCCTGTGACGGCCGCGGTCGTTCGTGTCGGCGCCCTGGTGATCTAGGTTGGCCGATCGTGAGAGTCGTCGTCCCAGCCGAGGTCCGTCCGGGCGAGCGCCGGGTGGCGCTCGTTCCCGAGGCCGTGACCCGCCTGGTCGAGGCGGGGCTCGAGGTCGTGGTCGAGGCGGGTGCCGGCGTCTGTGCCTACGCCACCGACCAGGCGTACGCCGACGCCGGTGCAGAGGTCGTCGTCGGTGACGTCCTCGCCGACGGCGACGTGGTGCTGACGGTCTCGCCGCTGTCCCTCGAGCAGGCTCGCCGGGTCCGCAGCGGCGCCGTGGTCGTGGGATTCCTGCCGACCGCATCGAACCCCGACCTGATCGCTGCCCTGCGTGAGCGGGAGGTGCTCGCGTTCGCGATGGAGCAGGTGCCGCGCATCTCGCGGGCCCAGTCGATGGACGCCCTCTCGTCGCAGGCGCTGGTGGCCGGCTATCGAGCCACCCTGGTGGCCGCCGAGCGGCTGCCCCGGTTCTTCCCGCTGTTCATGACTGCCGCCGGCACGGTGGCGCCGGCCAAGGTGCTGGTGCTCGGAGCGGGTGTCGCGGGGCTCCAGGCGATCGCCACAGCCCGTCGGCTGGGCGCAGTCGTCGAGGCCTATGACGTACGGCCGGCGTCGGCTGACGAGGTGCGCTCGATGGGCGCGACCTTCGTCGACCTCGGCCTGGAGTCACTCGAGGGTGCGGGCGGCTATGCCCGCGAGATGGGCGAGGAGCGCTCGCGTCGACAGCGCGAGCTGCTCACGCCGTACGTCGCGGCCAGCGACGCGGTCATCACCACCGCCGCGGTCCCCGGCCGCGAGGCGCCTCTGCTGGTGACCAGCGAGATGGTCGAGTCGATGCGTCCCGGGTCGGTGGTGGTCGACCTGGCGGCCGAGAGCGGCGGGAACTGCGAGCTCTCCCGGCCCGGTGAGGACGTCGTGCACCACGGGGTCACGGTCTGGGGCGCGCGCGACGTGCCGTCGTCGATGGCCGTCCACGCCAGCCAGCTGTACGCGCGCAACGTCGTCAACCTGGTCCTGCTCATGACCACCGAGGGCCGGGTGGAGCCTGACTTCGACGACGAGATCGTCGCCGGCGCCTGCGTCACCCGGAAGGAGCCCGATGAGTGACGGCCTGACCCTGTTGACGTTCTTCGTGCTGGCGGTCTTCGTCGGCTTCGAGGTCGTGTCCAAGGTGTCCTCGGTGCTGCACACCCCGCTGATGTCGGGGGCGAACGCGATCCACGGCGTGATCCTGGTCGGGGCGATCGTCGTCTCCGGGCACGCGGACTCCGGGATCGCGCTCGCGCTGGGGCTGGCCGCAGTCGTCCTGGCGACGGTGAACATGGTCGGCGGGTTCGTGGTCACCGACCGGATGCTGCAGATGTTCGGCGCCAACCGAAAAGCCCGCTCCCGCGACACCGACCGGGCGGCCTGAGTGGACCTCCTGCCGGCCGACGCCGCGGCGTTCGGCTACCTGATCGCTGCCGTCTGCTTCATCCTCGCTCTCAAGGGCCTGTCGTCGCCGGCGACCGCGCGGCGCGGCAACCTGCTGGGCGCGGGCGGCGCGGTGCTCGCCTGTGTCGTGGTCTTCCTGTCCGAGGACCTGCAGCACGTCGTCCCGATCCTGGTTGCGATCGCGGTCGGCAGCGCTCTGGGCGTGCCGGCTTCGCGGCGGGTTGCCATGACCCAGATGCCGCAGCTCGTGGCGTTGTTCAACGGCGTCGGTGGCGCGGCGGCCGCCCTGGTCGCGGCGCTGGAGCTGACCGGGTCCGACGTTGCGGCCTCGTCCGTCGCCGCGGCGGCCGGCGCGTTCACGGTGCTGGTCGGGGCAGTGTCGTTCTCCGGCTCCTGCGTGACCTTCGCCAAGCTGCAGGAGCTGATGACGACACGGCCGGTGGTCTTCCCGGGCGGCCCGGTGGCCATGGCCGGAGCATCCGCCGTCTCGGTCGCGCTGGCCGTGGGGGTCGTGGTCGATGCGCAGAGCGGCGTCCTGCATGCCGAGCTGCTCGTGCTGCTGGGTCTCGTGGCGCTTGTCGTCGGGGTGCTGTTCGTGCTGCCGGTCGGTGGCGCCGACGTACCCATCGTCATCTCACTGCTCAACGCCTTCACCGGGCTTACCGTGGCGGCCAGTGGCTACGTGCTGGACAACGTGCTGCTGCTGGTGGCGGGCACCCTGGTCGGCGCGTCCGGCACCATCCTCACCCGGATGATGGCCTCGGCGATGGGCCGGTCGACCGTGTCGATCCTGTTCGGCGCCTTCAAGGGCGGCTCGACCGCCGGATCGACGGCGATGAGCGACCGCCCGGTGCGCTCGGCAAGCGCCGACGACGTCGCGATCCTGCTGGCCTACGCCCGCAAGGTGGTCATCGTCCCGGGCTACGGGCTGGCCGTCGCGCAGGCGCAGCACACCATCCACGAGCTCGTCGACGTGCTGGAGGGCAAGGGTGTCCAGGTGCTCTACGGCATCCATCCCGTGGCCGGCCGGATGCCGGGTCACATGAACGTGCTGCTGGCCGAGGCGAACGTCCCGTACGGCCAGCTCAAGGAGATGGACGAGGCGAACTCCGAGCTGTCGTCCACGGACGTCGCTCTCGTCGTCGGCGCCAACGACGTCGTGAACCCGGCGGCGAAGACCAGTCCGGGCAGCCCGATCTACGGCATGCCGATCATGACCGTGGGCGACGCGAGTGCCGTGGTCTTCCTCAAGCGGTCGATGCGGCCGGGGTTCGCCGGCATCGAGAACGAGCTGCTCTACGACCCCAAGACCACGCTGCTCTTCGGTGACGCCAAGGACACCCTGACGGCGGTGCTGCAGGGTCTGAAGTCCCTGTAGCCGGGTAGCGCCTGAGTTGCCGCCGGAATCTCGATGATCGGAGCAACCCGGGGCTCTGAGCCGGCCTTGGCGCACTCCGATCATGCAGTATTCGCCCCTACTGCCCAAGCGGGGCCGGGCCGTGACCACGGACCGGGGCGGCTCGTCGGACCGCAGGATCGCCGACCTGCGGGAGGACGTATGGGCAAGGAAGAGGACGGCTAGACCACGCCGTAGAGCCGGTCGCCCGCGTCGCCGAGCCCGGGCACGATGTAGCCGAGCTCGTTGAGCCGCTCGTCCAGCCCGGCGGTCACCACGGTCACAGGGACCGACGACGACCCGAAGGCCTCCTCCATCACGGCGATCCCCTCGGGTGCCGCGAGCAGGCAGATGGCGGTGATGTCGTCGGCGCCGCGCTCCAGGAGGAAGGTCAGCGCGGCCACCA